>NZ_CM001775.1:0-2612 GCF_000332235.1 Geminocystis herdmanii PCC 6308
AAACGAACGTACTGCGGCTATTTGGGCTTCCATGGGGCAATCTAGTACCACTACCAGAGAAATTCCACCCCGTGAAATTACTCCAGCACCTGCTACTACTTATACCCCAGAACCAGAAGTTCAACAATTTAATCAACCTATTCGTGGATTGTGGTAATTAATTTTTTGTTGTCATAAACTTCCCTGGGGGTATTGCTCTTTAAAGGTGAGTTTCAGATAAATAAACTTAATATCTTGACAGGCTTTGATACTATAATAATAAAAGTGTCAGAGCTTGTTCTTATTATCGGTAGGTTATTTTAAGTTACCACAAATGAAATCCAATTTTCTTGATTGTTTTTGGGGCAAAAAATCCCTTCTTCCCTTGATTACACTAGGTTTGTGCCTAACTGGTGTAACTGCTTCGATCGCATCCGAATCTACCTTAGCATTAAAAAACGAATTACTGAAAGTAGATTTACCCTCCTTGCCTCCCTTAAAAGAAGCCAATGCTTACCTATATTTTCCCGATGAAGTAGCAACGGTTAAACTTGTATTGAGATTAGGTGCAAAAAAAGTTGAAGTTTATGAACAAGATCAACTAATTGCCAGTTATCCCGTTGCCGTAGGCAAAAAAGGTTGGGAAACTCCCAAAGGGGAATTTGAAATTATCCAAATGATCGAAAATCCCTCTTGGGAAAATCCTTGGACTGGTAAAGTATCCCCCCCGGACCAAATAATCCTTTAGGTGAAAGATGGATCGGATTTTGGAGTAATGGCAAAGATTTTATTGGTTTTCATGGCACTCCCGGAGAACATTTGATCGGTCAAGCCGTATCCCATGGTTGCGTGAGAATGAAAAATAGTGACATCAAAGAACTTTTTAAATTCGTCTCTATGGGTATCCCTGTCACGGTAGTTCAATAATAAGTAGGCGTTGCCCCATAGTCTTTTGATGAGGAAAGGTATTAGGGGTTAGGTTTTAGGTGAAATCATGAAAAAGAAAAAATTTTTAGACTATGTAATATAAAAAAATAAGCATTTTTAAAAAAGATGTTATCATTTTATGACTAAGGATCAAGAAAGAAGAATACAAGATTTTTTGCCCAAGAAAAGTATGAAAGTGTCATAAGTTCGATCGACGCTATTTTAATAAGTGAAGAAGCTAATAATATTTTAAAAACTTATTTAGCTTTAGCTTATTTTTGTTTAGATAATCAAGACAATTATCAAAGTATTTTACTAGATTTAGTCTTAAAAAGTGACTCAGAAGATTTAATCAATATTGCTCAATGTATCTTTAATATAGCTGATGTTCAAGTAAACAAAGAAAACTTTAATTTAGCCATCGAACTATATCAACAAGGTTTAGAAATTAACCCTCAATACACTCCAGCTTACATTAATTTAGCTCAATTATTCACCGAACAAGGGAATTTTGATTCTGCTATTAGTTTATGGGAAGATTTGATTTTACAATACCCAGATATGATCATTTCTTATGAGCAATTAGGGTTATTATGGCAAAATATTCATGAATATGAAAGTTCCATAAATATTTATCAGCAAGGATTAAATATAGAGTATAATAACTTGAGTATTTTATCAAATTTAGCCTATTGTTATCTTCAAGATAATCAACTTTCTTTAGCCAAAAAATCCTTAGAAAAAATTATTAAACTTGAACCCAATCCGATACAAGCCTATGGAGAATTAGGATATATTTATATTCTCGAAAATAACCTAAATTTAGGAATACAACTATGGCAAAAAATGCTCAAAAAATTTCCTTTTCAAGAATATCTAAATTGGTATAATAATCTTCAAATACCATCAGACAATATCACTTTAAATACTAACTTAATTCGATCGTTACAAAATCATCAAAATCAAGGAGAAATTGCTTTATATATTGCTCATTTGTTATTTAATAAAAAAAATATCTTTTAGCTATTAATTATTATCAAATTGCCTTAGAGAATAATATTGTTGATGAATCTCTTTACTATAACTTAATTCTCAGTTTATTCTACACTCAAGAAGCAGTAATATTTCCTGATTTAATTCCTGATCATCTTAACAAATTATATAACATAGATACTAAAAAAAGTCAAGAAATTATTGAATTAATTAACAAAAATATACTATTAAAAACAGAAAAAATAACAGAAGAATATGTAGTTAAAATTCCCGAAAATTATTACGAAAAAGCATCTCATTGGGCAGAAGATAAATCGATTCTCAATACTCATTACATTGAGTTTAATTTAGATAATATTTTAAGTTTAAAACGCCCTAAAAATCAGAAAAATAATCTTCATCCTAGCTTTTATTTTTCAAGCTCGATCGAACTCCCAAAACCATTTATAATTAATATGGAAAATGGACGTTTTTATTTGCGAGAAGACGAGGCAAGTAGTGCCGTAATTACCTATGAAAACTGGTTAATCGGGGATATTTCCCCCGAATCTCCTGCTTTAAGTCCAAATCACCCTGATAGCCACCCTAGCAAACACTCAATTTTACAAAAAAATTTTTATCTCCTTTTCAACACATAAAAGGCACTGTTGTGGTGTTAACGGGATTGTTAAATAATATTTATTTTCATTGGTTATTTGATATTTTACCTCGTA
>NZ_CM001775.1:2712-264146 GCF_000332235.1 Geminocystis herdmanii PCC 6308
ACATGATCTGCTAAAATCAGAACCCGTAAAGTAACCACCATAAAAGTTAGCATCCTGCAAATTAGCTAAACTAACGTTGGCATCTCTACCATAACTTCTTGTCAAATTAGCTTTCATCAAATTAGCTTTCGATAAATTAGTTTCAATCAAAGTCGCTTGACTCAAATCAACTTCGATTAAATTCGTTTCTTTAAGGTTGAAATGACTCAAATTTAAACCACTTAAATCCGCACCTCTTAAATCAGGTACAATATGAGGATTTTCTTGTCTCCAAGTATTCCACTCCGCAGCTGATAATGACGTAATATTTTCTAAGTGTGTTTGATTTGCCATTTCTCTTTATTTTCATTAAAATCTTTTGTTGATATTTCCATTAGAACGAACAATTGTGAAGATTTTGTGAAGATTTAATAAAAAAATGAAAAAAGTTATATAGGTAACAGAAATTAATTGTTCACTAGGAAACACAGAAGAAAAACGGATACGATTATAAGCCAATGAAAAATTTTGCTTTTTTCCTTGACTTTTGATCATTAATTGGTAATAATAGAAAATATAAAGATCATAATGGGAATCTTTGTATCTATTTGCAAAAATTAAAATATTCCCATTATAATAAATTTAACATTTTTGTCAAGTCATGTCAAGGGTTTTTCCGAAAAAAAAAATTTCATTTTTAACCTTGGGTTTTTGTCAATTTGAGGTAAATATATTCTAAGTTAATGGGTTTTTTGGTGATAGAAGTTAAATTTACCCCCTCAAAACCTTTGATTATTTCTGATAAATCTAATATTTCCGCTGTTAAAAAGACTAATTCATCTTGATAATAAGAATAAGTAAAACCTTGTTTTTTTCCTTGTCTAATGGCTTTTTCTTCTTCTAGGGTTTTAATCACAATTAATTCTTTAGCAGGAATGATTTGTTTTAATTGGTTTAAAGTACCTTCTTGGATGATTTTACCTTCTTTCATGATACCAATTCGATCGCACAATTTTTCGGCTTCTTCGAGAAAATGAGTTGTTAATAAGATGGTAATTCCTTCTTGTTTTAACTTTAAGATTAATTGCCAAATTTCATACCTAGATTCTATATCCAATCCCGTAGTTGGCTCATCTAAAATTAATAATTTGGGGTTGTGTATTAAGGCAATGGCTATATTTAATCTTCTTTGCATTCCTCCGCTTAATGTCGATACGATCGAATCTTTTTTGTCTAATAAATTAACGGCTTTTAGTTTATCATAAATATTCGCTTTTAATTGAGTGCCTTTTAAGCCATAAATTTGCCCAAAAAATCTTAAATTTTCTTCACAGGTAAGTTGAGAATAAAGTAAATTTTCTTGAGGTGCAACTCCTAATAAAGATTTAGATTTTTTACTTAATTTTTGCCCATTAATTAAAATCTCTCCAGAATCATAATTTAACAATCCACAGATAATATTAATTGTGGTAGTTTTTCCTGCTCCATTTGCCCCCAATAAGCCATAAATTTCTCCATAACTAATCTCTAAATTAAAGTTACTTAAAACCTCTTTTTTACTGTAAAACTTAGTCAAATTTTTAATACTTAACATAGTTAGCTAATTCCCTTTCCTGCTATATATCCAGTTGTCCAAGCATTTTGAAAATTGAATCCTCCCGTGATACCATCAATATCTAAAACTTCTCCAGCAAAATATAAATTAGGACAAATTTTACTCATCATCGTTTTAAAGTCCACCTCTTTTAATGTTACCCCACCACAAGTAACAAATTCATCTTTAAACATCCCTTTTCCTTGAATTAAATAATTTCCTTTTGTGAGTTCGATCGATAATTTATCCATTTCTTTTTTATTAATTTCAGCCCAAATTTTATCACTATTAGCTAAACTATAATTAACTAAACTTTGCCAGAGTCTTTTAGGTAAATTAAACTGATTATAATTAATAACTTTTTGTTTAGTAAGAGTAGTTTTTATTTGCTGTAATTCTTCTCTTATAGAGTCTAAATTGTAGGCAGGAAGCCAATTAATAATTAAAGGTAAATTATATTGATGATCATGTAAAATTCTCGCTCCCCAAGCTGACAATTTTAACACTGAAGGAGCGCTTATACCCCAATGAGTAATTAATAATGCCCCTGATTGTTCGAGTTTTTTCTTTTGTTTAATATCTAGTTGTAGATGTACATTTTGGACACTAACACCTGCCAAATCTTTAATTCTTATATCATTAATTTTAAAAGTAAATAAAGAAGGTACAGGAGGTTGAATAGAATGCCCTAATTTCTTCGCCCATTCATATCCTAAAGGGTTGCTTCCTGTGGCAATTAAAAGATTTTTTGTGGTTAATATTTCTCCTGATTTAAGTATCACATTAAAGCCTAATTCTGATTTTTGAATATCTTTTACGGGAGTTTTAGTTAATATTTTGATACCTAATTGTTGAGCATTTTTGACTAAACAATCGATAATAGTTTGAGAGTCATCGGTAACGGGAAAAATTCTCCCATCATCTTCGGTTTTTAATTTAACTCCTCTACTTTCAAACCAATTAATCGTATCTTGAGGTTGAAAACGAGAAAAAGCACCTCTTAATTCTTTTCCACCACGAGGATAATTCTGAATTAAGTCACTGGGATTAAAGCAATGATGGGTAACGTTACATCTACCTCCTCCAGAAATTTTGACTTTTCCTAACACTTTTGGTGTGGCTTCTAGGATGGTAATTTTAAAATTTTTATGGTGTTGGGCGGTATTTATCGCCCCAAAGAAACCAGCAGCGCCACCGCCGATAATGATAACATCTGAGTAATTAATCATGAAAATTTTATCACTATTTCCCTTTTTCCATTAATTTCCTGACTTCTTCGGCATGGTAAGAACTACGAGTGAGAGGTGATGAAACTACTTGTACAAATCCTAAATTTTCTCCGTATTCACGCCACGAATCAAATTGGGCAGGAGTGATAAATTCTTTCACGGCTAAATGATTGGGGGAAGGTTGTAGGTATTGTCCGATCGTCATAATATTACAGTCAACGGCGCGTAAGTCTTTCATTACTTGTTTTACTTCTGTGTCAGTTTCTCCTAAACCTACCATAATCCCTGATTTTGTATAGATTTTAGGGGATAATTCTCTAGTTTTTTGGAGCAACATTAGAGATCGATCGTACTCTCCTTGGGGGCGCACTTTTCGATATAATCTTTTTACGGTTTCCGTATTGTGGTTTAAAACCTCTGGTTGAGCTTGTATAATAACCCCTAAGGCTTCCCAGTTTCCGCATAAATCGGGAATTAAGACTTCGATCGAAGTATGAGAAGAAATCTTACGAATTTCTTGAATACAAGCCACAAATTGACTCGCACCACCGTCAGGTAAATCATCTCGATTGACAGAAGTGATCACAACATGATTTAATTTGAGTCTGTTTACTGCTTCGGCTAATCGTAATGGCTCTGTATCATCAAGTCCTCTTGGTGTTTTATCAAAATCGATGTCACAATAAGGACAAGCACGAGTACAAGCTGGACCCATAATTAAAAATGTAGCAGTACCAGCGTTAAAACATTCCCCAATATTAGGACAAGAAGCCTCCTCGCACACGGTATTTAAGTTTAAATCTCTTAAAATATCTTTCACACTTCCCACTCTTTGAATTTGGGGTGCTTTTACCCTTAGCCAATTTGGTTTTACTGTCACTGTATTTAATGTTGTCATCGTCTTTTTGAAATAATTATGTTGAAAATGAGGAAGCCTAAAAGTTACTCGAAGATAGCATCGAGAAAATTGACATCTTTTAAGATTGTGCCTGTTAAGTCTGCACCTCTTAAGTCTGCTTTAACTAATATAGCACCTGTTAAATCTGCATAACTTAAATCTGCACCCCTTAAGTCTGCTTCTGTCAAATCTGTGGGGAGGTTATCATATTTGCTCGTAGTGTTTAGGTGCGATCGACATAATTTAGCTTCCTGTAGATTAGCTTGATAGAACAATACTTGGGATAAATTACTATAACTTAAATTCGCTTTACGAAAATTTGTATGGGAAAGATTGGTGCGGTGATCACAATTAGGACGAAAATCCCCGTCTATGATGATACTATGAGATAATTGAGCGTGACTTAGATTCGCACCACAAAACATCGCTTTAATTAAGTTAGCATTTTCCAGATTTGTCTCTAGCAATTTTGCACTACTCAAATCTGCATCTCTTAAAACGACTTGAGATAAATTTGCAAAACTAAAATCTGTACCCCAAAGGATAGCTTCACTTAAATCAGTTTCATTAAAATTACAAAAAGTAAAATCTGTCCGTCCTAATCTGGCTTGACGCAAATCGCTTTGAGAAAAATCAGCTTGGGATAAATTTTGTTTAATAATTTCTCCTTCAATGAGTTTAATATGACTAAAATTTCTTTCTCCTTGACTATATGCTTTTAAAATCTGTTCTACTTCCATATTAATTTTTTGAATGATCTGTAGATTATGCTATCAATTGTATCTTGTTGGGCGTAAAATTTCCCTTAAAATTTTTTTGAAAATAGCATAGTATGATAAAACTTTAATGAAAATATAGACAAATATAGACAAATAATGTCAAGTATTAGCTGAAAATCTGATAAAAAAAGAGAATTGTTCTTAATTTCCTTCATTTTATAGTAACATTAAATTATCATTACTCCCCTTGATTGGATTATGCAGTTAGTCGAAAGACATATTATTACAAAAATTCACTCTTTTTGGTCATCACTAGATCAAGTGTGTTTTGCTTCTAAAAATCTGTACAATAAAGCTAACTATAATATCCGACAAAGCCTGATTTTTTGTGGAGAATTTTCGAGCTATAATCTCCTTGATAAAGTCTTAAAATCAACTCCTGAATATCGAGCATTACCAGCTAAAGTCGCTCAACAAACCCTGAGAAACTTAGAACAAAATTGGAGTTCTTTTTTTGCAGGTATAAAAGAGTATAAATCACATCCAGAAAAGTTTTTAGGAAAACCTAAATTACCTAAATATAAAGACAAAAATGGACGACATTTAGTGATTTATACCGCTCAAGCTGTAAGTAAAAAGAGTTTAAAACAAGGATTAATTAAATTATCGGGTTTAGACTTTTATTTTCCTACTAAAATTCGGGGAGAAAAGTTACATCAAGTGAGAGTAATTCCCAAAAATAACTACTATATCATAGAGGTAATTTATGAAAAAGAGGAGGTAAAACCAAAAGATAAAACAGAAAAAATAGCTGCTATAGATTTAGGCATAAACAATTTAATAGCGTTAACATCAAATCAGCAAGGATTCACCCCAATTCTGATTAACGGGCGGATATTAAAGAGCATAAATCAATTTTATAATCTCAAAAAAGCTAAATTACAAAAACAACTGCCATTGGGACAATATTGGTCAAATCGTCTAAGTTTGTTAACAAGAAAAAGAGAGGAAAAAATAAATGATTACTTTCATAAAGTAAGTAGTTATTTAGTAAATCTGTTATTAGAGTCAGAAATAGATACTTTAGTAATAGGAAAAAATAAAAACTGGAAACAAAAAGTGGAATTGGGAAAAAGAAATAATCAAAATTTTACGAGTATTCCCCATAATAAATTGATAGAAAAAATAAAATATAAATGTCAATTAGTGGGAATAACAGTAATAGAAAGAGAGGAATCCTATACAAGTGTAGCCAGTTTTTTAGACTTAGATGAAATGCCGACTTATGGGGTTGTAAGAGAGGAAGAAAAAGTAAAATTTAGTGGCAGAAGAATAAAAAGAGGTTTATATCGTAGTGGCAGTGGAAAACTGATCAATGCTGATGTAAATGCAAGTTATAACATATTGAGAAAAGCATTCCCTAAAGCATTTGTGGAAGGGATAGAGAGGTGCGTAGTTCACCCCCGGTTGGTAACATCAACGAAACAAAAGATGAAGGGGAGTACCTGAAATGGACTCCAAGTCAATGTGATATTTGACTATATTTTTTGGAACTATAACAATTGTTAATCTATTTAATATCTAAATTCTCAGTTTTTGTAATAATCTTAATACATTCTTGTAGGGAAAACAAATCAATTTTGATAGTATTCCATAAAATATCATCATCAATGGAAAAGTAAGCATGAACAATAATATTTCTTAGTCCAATAATACTTCGCCAATCAATATGGGGATATTTAATCCTAATGGTGTCAGGAATATTTTTAGTCGCTTCCCCTATAATTTGAAGGTTGCGAATGACGGCATCATAAATTAATTCATTCCCTAAAAATTCTATTTGACTAATATTTTTGATATATTTATTGATTTTATCGATACAATTATCAATATCCTCAAGGTATAGTTTAAGGGTTCTCGACATAGACTGCTTCTGCTAAAATTGATTCTTTAATTATAGGTTTTATGGATTTAATGGTTACTAAATCCACAGGTTTATTAAATAATTCTTCTAAATAAAATTTTAAGTTCATATACATACTCAGAGTAGGAGATTTATCAAAGTCCACTAAAAAATCTAAATCGCTGTTTTCTGTGGCTTGATTTCTAGCAGTTGAACCGAATAAAGCAAAAGTTTTTATCTGATATTTTTCAAACAAATTCTTTTGTATTTTGATCACTTCTAATACTTTCTCTTTATCTAGTATTTGATTTTGATTTTTTATAGTATTTTTCATAGTTAATCTATTTTTGTTTCTCAAGTTTTAAAATTTTTACTTATTTTGTTTATAATAGACATCGACTATATTTTAGGTAGAGACGTAAAATTTTACGTTTCAAGCATCGATAATAAGAACATCAAATATCTAACTCCTGATCTTCGGTTATTATTGATAGAGAGATATATTTTGGGTACTATTTATCATAATGAGTAATTGGTTAGAACATAGTGTACAAGTTGAAGTTGATGTCCCGATCGAGCTAGTATGGAGTTTATGGTCAGATTTAGAACAAATGCCTCGTTGGATGAAATGGATTGAATCTGTTTCCATTTTACCCGATGATCCTGATTTGTCTCGTTGGAAATTAGCTAGTGGTGGTTTTGAGTTTAGTTGGTTATCTCGTATTGTGAAGCTGGAAACCAATCAAATTATCCAATGGGAATCCGTGGATGGTTTACCGAATCGGGGGGCGGTACGTTTTTACGATCGACATAATAGTAGTATTGTTCGGTTAACTATTGCCTATCGCATACCCGGAATACTCGGAGCATTAATGGATAATCTCTTTTTAGGACAAATCGTAGAGTCCACCATTCAAGCTGATTTAAATAGATTTAAAGATTACGCACTAAAAGTACAAAATAAATCGTAAATTTTTGTTAAATTAAGAATACGAAAAAATATCTATATTAAGGACTAAAAAAATGAACGTTAATATTAAATTTTTAAATGGTTTTGGGGGATTGTTAAAGAATATTAGTATCAAGTTAGTTCAATTCTTCCCCGTTTATATGATCGTTTTTGTCGCTTATGGTGATAAGTTTTTGCCCTCTCCTTTAAGTGATTTTAGTGCTAACACAAGAAACACGATTAATGGTACTCTGATGGGAGCATTTAACGAAGATATGTTGCAAAATGATAAGTATAACAATAAAAAAAGTGACAAAGTTCTGGAAGAATTAGAAAAACAAAAATAATTATTGAAATTTGACAATTTAGCTACCTCTGATGACGAAGATAGTAGGTTTTTTGTCAAGATTTAACTTTGATTTATACTGTACTTATTAGATTTTAATGTTATCTCAAATTATCCTCGATCGATCGCAAAAACTCACAGAATCAACATCGATTAATCTTTTTCAACAAATACAATTTACCCCTGTAGAAGTGGCTTTTTCTCCCTTACCTATTAATACAAGTTATGCCGTAACAGGAAAAGAAAAACCACCCATACTTTTATTACACGGTTTTGATAGCTCTTTGCTAGAATTTCGCCGTTTAATGCCATTTTTGAGCCATAATCATCAAGTTTGGGCTTTAGACTTACTCGGATTCGGTTTTACTAATCGTCAGAGTTCGATCGACTATTCCCCTGATACTATTAAACAGCATCTCTATCAATTTTGGCTCAAGATGATTCAAAAACCAGTGATTCTTATAGGTGCATCTATGGGAGGAGCTTCAGCCATAGATTTTTGTCTATCTTACCCTCAAGCTGTAGAAAAATTAGTGTTACTCGATAGCGGAGGATTACTTAAACAACCCATCATCGGCAAATTCTTATTTCCCCCTTTAGGATTTTTAGCCACAGAATTTTTACGCAATTTAAAAGTTAGACAGAGTATTAGTGAGACGGCATATTTCGATCGAACTTTTGCCCACGAAGATGCCTTAACTTGTGCAGGATTACACCTAGAATGTCAGTATTGGAATCAAGCCTTAATTAGTTTTACGAAAAGTGGCGGTTATGGCTCATTTGCCTCTGAATTACCTAAGATTCCACAACCTTGTTTAACCATTTGGGGTGAAAATGACAAGATTTTAGGCACAAAATCAGCCACTGAATTTCAAGAATTAATCCCTGAGAATAAACTAATTTGGATTAAAAATTGTGGTCATGTACCGCACTTGGAACAAGCGGAAATAACAGCTAATCATATTCTGAATTTTACTTAATTTATCTCAGTTGACTATCAAATTTTCAATAAAGAAAATTTATATCAGGTTCGGTTAAATAATTATAGTAAAATTGTCACGCAAAGACGCAAAGAGACAAGGACGCAAAATTCTATGAAATGTAGGGTTAAACATTGTTCAACCCTTACCTAACAAAAAACTACAAACCAAACCCTAAATAGAAATATCAACGGTATTAATAGGTTGATTAAAGTCCTTAAATTGCTCTTTTACCACTGTTTGATTGCCTACAATTAAGGTAACAATTTTATCAGGAGTTAAATATTCTTGGGCAACTTTTAACACATCATTAATGGTGGTATTTTTTACCGCTTTTTGATAGTTAAAAATAAAGTCTGAAGGATAATCATAATATTCGTAAGTCATCAATCGAGAGAGAGTTTGAGTGGGATTTTGAAACTGAAAAACAAAGGAATTGAGAATAGAATCTTTGGCGTAATTTAACTCATCTTCTGTGATGGAATCTTCCCTTAATCGATCGATCTCTGCTATGGTTGACTTAATAAATTGTCCTGTAGTTTCGCTTTTAGTTTGCCCTCCTGCGATAAACACCCCCGGAAAATCATAGTTAGCACTCCACATACCATATACTGAATATGCTAACCCTTGCCGTGATCTAATTTCGTTATATAATCGCCCTCCAAAACCGTTTAAAACCCCATTAATAACGCTTAGGGTAGGATAATTGGCATCTTTTAATTTACCCCCTAAATGCCCTAATAAAATGTTGCTTTGGGTTAATTGAGGTTGATCTGCAATAAAAATTCCGCTACTATTTTTTTGTTGGGGTAAAGTGGTTACTAGGTTAGGAGATGGAGTGGTAACTTGCCAATCACTAAAGGTTTTTTCTAGGGTTGCTTTCATTGCTTCGGGTTGAAAGTCTCCCACGATGCCTAAAATGATATTTTCAGGACGAACATATTTACCATAAAAATCAATTAAATCTTGTCGATCGATATTATTAAGAGTTTCATATTCAATAGTACGACCATAGGGGCTATTTTCCCCATAAATTAGTTTAGGAAATTCTCGTCTAGCAATTTGTCCGGGGTTGTCATTTCTTCTGGCGATGCCTCCTCTAACTCTGGTTTTTTGTAACTCAAATTGTTGATTATCAAAGGCGGGAGATTTTAACACTTCCGCAAAAAGAGGGAAAACCGTTTCTAAATCATAACTCAGAGAGGAAAAACTAGCACTGCCTGAAGTTGTACCAAAAGAAGTCTCAATGGCTGCTGCTTTTTGTTCGAGAATAGAGTTTAATTGATCTGGTGTATGATTATTTGTACCCCCTAAACGCATCAAATCCCCCGTTAAGGAAGCTAAACCGACTTGATTAGAAGGCTCAAAACGAGAACCAGTACGCACGATCGCACTACCACTAATTAAGGGTAATTGATGATCTTCCATCAGATAAACTACCATACCATTTTTTAATTGATACCGCTCATAATCTGGGATGACGATTTCTGGTAAAGGAGGATACTGTAAATTTTTATAACTAGGGGTAACGTCTGCTAACACCCCTTGACGATTGCCAATAATGAGTACGATCGTAATTAAAGCAAATCCTACCCATTGCCAAATTTTATTTAACTTGATTGTCATAATTGATATAAAAATAAATTGTTTTTTTACTTAAGGATGAACATAAAATTCATTATAATTAATTAGTTGATCATATATTTCTTGTCTAACAGAATTGTATTTTAGTTTTATTTGGGCAACTTTTTGTTCATTAATTTCCGTCTCAAAATCTCCAGCTATATTAACAATTTTATAACCATGAGTTTGATAACATTCTAAGATAGAAGTTAACATACTTTCAAGACTATTATAAACACAAAGATTTTCATGATAAATAAACCAAATTTTACCTGTTTTTTCTTTTTCAAAACTACACTCTACTGCATAGTATTCTCCTTCAAATGCAAAAATTGGTAATAATTCTGGAGGATAGATTAGATATTGTTCTTGATTCAATTTTAACCAATCTTGACGAATAGCTAAAGCATTTTCTAACGGTAAAAATGTATGATAGTGGAATAATTCTAATTCACAATAATAATTTATGCCATTATGCCAATGATATAATTGTTCAATTTCTTCGGGAATTTGATAAGGAAAATTTTCCAGCATCTTTTCCATTTCAGTAAAAGAAAGTCCTTTCTCTAAATTTGATTTTAAGTTATTATTTGCTCCAGTATATTCAATAATTTTATCTAAAAGTTGAAAAATTTTTTGATCAAAAGATAACATATAGCAATCCTAAATGATTTGTGGACAATCCCTCTTTAATTCCCTCAACTTTGGGGATTAGGGGCGAAAATTTTTATTAATTGTAATCTTCAAGGTAAAAAAATATCTCGACAAATGTAAGGATAATTTCCTAATAGTTGATTACATGATAACATCAGATAATAACTTGTTAAAGATACAAAATTTTATTAAATTACTCCACCTGTCTTTTAAATCCTACTCTCATGTCAAGACGATGACGCAACCCCTAATTATGAATATCAGTGAATCCGTTAATCAACAAATTCTCAAGGCTTTGGATAAATTAATTCAAGTTGTCGCACAACTTCGATCGAAAGAAGGAGGATGCCCTTGGGATTTAGCCCAAACCCAACAATCTTTGATACCCTATATCATTGAGGAAGCCTATGAAGTAGTTGATGCTTTACATTCCCAAAATCAAGAAGCCATTGCCGATGAATTAGGTGATTTATTATTGCAAGTTGTTTTACAAGCCCAAATAGCTCAAGAAAAAGAGTATTTTAATTTAGAAAATATAGCCGAAATTATCACCGCTAAATTAATTCGCCGTCATCCCCACGTTTTTGATAATTTAGAAGTGACTTCCGAAGCCGAAATTCATCATAATTGGGAGGTGATTAAACAACAGGAAAAAGCAGATAAAAATGAGTCTAATTTACTTAGTGATAAACTCAAAACTTATGCCCGTAGTTTACCTCCTTTAATGGCTAGTCAAAAAATCTCGAAACAAGCCGTTAAAATTGGTTTTGAATGGGAAAATGCTGAGGGTGTGTGGGATAAATTTAGGGAAGAATTAGCCGAATTTCAAGAAGCTATTGAACAAAAAAATATGCTTCATGCCGAAGAAGAATTAGGAGATTTATTATTTACGATCGTCAACATTGCTAGATGGTATAAACTAGATCCAACGATCGCTTTACAAGGTACAAATAATCGCTTTATTAAACGTCTTTCTTTAATGGAAAAATATGTCGATCGACCCTTAGAAGAATATAATATTTTAGAATTAGAATCTCTTTGGCAAAAAGCAAAAAAACAACTTAATTAAATAAAAGTGTGAACAGTTTTTAAGCAAGTTATAGTCTTTAATCTGACTGACTGACACAATTATCTCAAATCCAGAGAAATCAATGTGAATAGACGAAAAAAGTGTCATAATTTATGGCACACTAAAATTTGTTTTTTAATTCAGAATTAAACAAATTATGTCTATCTGTACTGTTATATAAAACTTACTCATAGTTACCTATGACGTTTACTTCTTGCTTCTACCAGTCAAGTCGGCTTGATACTGTCCACAAGCGTTGATTCGGGTGTAACCCACCCTACTTTTATTATTCTAATTAATTGATTAATCTTGAATAATAACTAATTTTTTATTTAATTTAATCTTTAAATTAAATAGTTTTAACAGTCTTGGTTATCGACTTCATTAAAAGCTAACATATTTTAAAAAAAATGTCAATCTTTATCCCGTGAGTAGGTATAAACAACTATAATAAACTATTAGTTAACAGTTAAAAGCTCCTATTTATCATCAACTATTTAATTTGTTTCGTCAACATACCACTTACAAAAATTTACGTCATCTTAAAACTCTGGCTTGGATGGTTTATGTACTTATCTGTAGTGGAACTATTAATTTAACCTCAGTTCGATGCAAGAATGTTTGATAAGGGCAGGTTTCAGGTTGCAGGTTTCAGGTGTAATTTTCAGAAGATTATATAATTCGATGTTTTGCTAATTACCATGGATCTCCGCTAAACGAACCCGAATCATAGAAGCATTTTAACAATAGAAAAATCAAACTACAAAGATTTAGTCTTATTAAGCGTCATTAACTCACTTCCAATGGGAGCAGGTCAGTTCTGCGAAACAAAAGTACTATTGAGTGCTTAAAGACAATTATTGAGATATGCACATCTATGTTTGAGTACTTGAGAGACATTTTCTTTATTCCATTGTGCACCAGAAATTTTGAGTCGCCGATCTATTTGTTTTACCGTTGACTCCACTGCCCCAGAACCAATGGAACAAATTTGTTCTTCCTGATAATAGCCGTAATTGATGATACGATGTCGGTGAGTCTTGAGATAATTACAGAAATTTTCTGCCTGTTTTTTCTTCATCCCAGATATTAGTGTGATTGTTTCATCTACTTTTCCTCTCCAAAGTAAATTTTCCGCTTCTTTTAATCTTTTTTACTCCCCCCAACTTTGTTTAAATTTTCCATCAAATGATACCAATCAAGTATACTTGGCGAGGGTATAACTTGAGTTTGGTGAAGGTAGGCAAAAGGCAAGTAGGCAAAAGGCAACTGTACATTTTGCAACATCAGATTATAACCTTGATGAGTATATTTCCCTTTTTTCACCATCTGGATTTAATTGTTTAATGATGTTCCAAATTCCAGAATGTCCATCCCCCAAACAGGTTAACGGTTCTGATAGTTTTTGTTGATTCACCCAATGGATTAATTCTTCATTTTGTGCAAACCACGCTTTTCTTTCTTGTTGATTAACACAAATCGCTTTATAGTCGCGCCAAACACAACTTTCTCCTTTTTCTTCTGTTCTTAATCTTACCTTGCCACCATCGAGACTAATTTCTTCGATTTGTTCTTCCGTAGCTATTTCTGGAAATTGATAACGATGTATAATTCGTTGTTGGGTTCTCCCAGATATTTTCATCCCCGTATAATATTCCACATCCCGAGCCGCATTTTCATAAGAAACATTGGCACTAGCTCTGACACAACATTTTTCTAAATAAGGACTAATTCGTTGATTTGTGTTTAAATTTAATCTGATAGCTTGTTTTTCTGTTATGGGTAATTTACCTAGAATACTTCTGATGTATCTGAGTCGTCCTGATTGAGTTTCGGTGATTTTTTGGATAAAAAAAATCCTATTTGTGGGGTAATATATTCAAGAGTTTGTTGTCTAACAGTTTCTTCGATAACTGCTAAATTATCTAGTTGAGAGGGATCACATTCTTGATAAAGAATACGAGCAATACCTTGAAGATATAAATTTATTTCTGCTTGTTGTTCTGGTGTCATTGTCAAAAAAAAAGGATTATGATTAATTTAATGTAACCTACCTATATTTCTTAGTCAAGTAGTTTTTTTGTTCTGCAAGTTTGACCTGCTCCCAGTATTAAAAGCCTGTGACGTACAAATGTTGATAGTGGATGAAGCCGATCGCCTAAAACCTGATACCTTTCCTGATGTGAGAGATATTAGTGATAAGTTAGAAATTTCGGTGGTATTGGTGGGAACTGATCGGCTAGAGGCTGTCATTAAAAGAGATGAACAGGTTTACAACAGATTTCGATCGCATCGTAGATTCGGTAAATTAACAGGAGAGGATTTCAAAAAAACAGTATTTATCTGGGAGGAGAAGGTTCTAAAATTGCCTGTTGCCTCTAATTTAACGAAAACCGATATGTTGAAAATTATTACAAAAGCAACGGAGGGTTATATCGGCAGATTGGATGAACTTTTACGAGAGGCAGCGATTAAATCTCTTTCAAGGGGCAAAAAAAGCATTGAAAAGGATATTTTACAGGAGGTAGCAAGAGAATACTCATGATTCAATTTGTCATAGTGAGGTAATGCTTTTAACTGTCATGCTGACGACAGGAAGCATCTGGGAGAGATTCCTCGACAAGCTCGGAATGACAACAAGGAAGGCGGAGAATGACAACAAGGAAGGCAAATTAAGGAGGTTATTTATTCATGTTGGATACGGATATTAAGACTTGGTTACTACCGATCGAACCTTTAGAGGGGGAGAGTTTAAGTCATTTTCTAGGAAGGGTAAGAAGAAGAAATTATCTTAGTACCAGTGCTTTAGGTGAATTGGCAGGAATTAGGGGCGTTGTTACTCGTTGGGAGAAGTTCAGACATAATCCTTTCCCATCTGATCAGGAGTTGACTGCTTTAGGTAATTTATTGGGTTTAGAGTTGTCTCAATTAAAGGCTATGCTACCTTCCGAACCGATGAAATTAGAGCCTATTCGCCTTTGTGGGGCTTGTTATGGTGAATCCCCTTTCCATCGTATTGAATGGCAATATAAGTCTCGTTGGAAGTGCGATCGACATGATTTAAAACTCTTGTGTAAATGTCCTAACTGTGGTGCTAAGTTTAAGATTCCTTCTCTCTGGGATTTTGGTAAGTGCGATCGATGTGGACTTGGTTTTTGTGAAATGAAAAATACTCGAAATTAGTTTTACACTATATATAGTGTTATTAATTTATAATTAACACCATATATAGTATTCTTTTTAGTCTATTAATAACTTATATGAGCTATATTACTGTAAGCATTACAAAAGAAGAGTCCAAAGATGCAAAATCAGATGGGCAAGTTTACGGAGTTATAAGGTTAGGGAAGAGTATTCATGTATATATTGAATTAGGCAGAGAAAGACCATATCACAGTAATGCTAATGATGATCCAAAGACAGAATATAAATATTTTACGGGTTGTGAGGTAACTTGTTTCAAAAACGAAGAAGACTTAGTGAATTGGAGTCATGGGGGAGAAATTAGACCAATTCAATTTTTAACCAATCAAAATGTAAAGATTTGTTTTTAGCTAGGTAAAGACAGCAAAGCTCGTCTAGGTTTTCGTTTTTCCGAAGTTAATACATCTTTATTTTTCAAAATAAAATTAACTATTTCAGACTGTTTAACTTCTTGAGTCGTTCCATCTAAAAATTTTGCTGTTACCGTTACTTCTTTTTCAGGTTCGATCGCAATATCTAAAATTTTCGGTGATTCAGAATTTAGATCGGCAAAGTTTTGATAATATGCTCGAATCTCATCATTTAAAACAGGTTCATTCGATGAATCTTTTTTGGATAACCCTAGTCTAGCTCCACTCCAAGGAGTTTCTCTATGGGTTAATTTTCTCAGTTGGGTACTATTTAGATTTCCATAAACTCTGAACACTTCTTCTAAAACATATAACTCAGACTTTGAAAATATATTTATTTGCTGTGATTGAATTGGATACTCTCCAGACGGGTAATTTTTACAATATCGGTATAAAGTAGGTGCAACAGGACCATTTTGCCATGCCTCTACTTGCTCATCAAATAGAGACTTGTTATAAAAAGTGACATTCCATGCTTGGGCATAATAAACGAGCTTTTGGAGTTTCAATTTATCTGGTTTTTGCCCGTCAGTATTTAAACTCTTTGAGATGAAGTAATTAGCTACATCTATTGGTGTTACCATTTGTAAACCTCCTGTGTGAAATCTGAACTGTTTTTGCTCATTTTCATTCCTATCCTAACACTTGAAAGAATCGATGTAAAAATAAATGATAAACCTATTTACTGTCATGCTGACGTAAGGAAGCATCTGGGGGGGATTCTTAGTAAACTCAGAATGACAAAGAAAAAAGGTTCGGAATGACAAAGGGGGGAAATGAATGACAAGGCGGTTAGGTGGTTTTACGATCGATTGTCTTCTTACTTTTGCTTGATTTCTCGGTTAAGGTTTTCTCCTCCCTAATCCTCTCTAATAATACCTCTGCTGGTTCATCGTTGGGATCTTGCGGTACTAATTCCCCTCGAAAGGCTTTGGCTAAGATTGATTGAGTTAGTTTATCGGTGTAGGCTTTGGCGTTTAAGTATCTTTGTTCGATTAAGTCACATTTTCTGAATAATGCCTTTACTCTTTTCACTATCTCTTTTTGTTCTTCGATCGCACAAAAAGGAATTTCAAATTTTGCCAATTTTTGGGCGTTGATATTTGACTGATTAACACCGTCACTTTTAACACTATTGCAATAATTTTTAGCATAAGGAGTGTTAAGACAATAGTTTAAGTATTCTGGATCAAGTTCTGGACAATTATTGATTCTAATTAAATATCCTGCAAAAATTGCGGGACGATCGCCTCTATAAATTGCCGTTTTACCAACTTTTTCAGCACTATTAGTCCGATTAAATAAAACTGTATTAGGAGATAAATTATATTTAGTTATTTCATCTTTATCACAAGAATAGACCAGATCATCCCAATCAATTTCACCATTTTGAATATTACCCATTCTTAAAACAGGAACTTTGCCCTCTTTTAAAGATTTTTGCGAAGTACCATAATCAAATGATATACAGAGTTTGTTTAAAGTTACAAAATTCCATGATTCTGGTAATGATTCATTATCTTCTGTTTCTTCAGATAAATATATCTCTTGTATTTTGCTTTTTTGTGCTGGTGTTTTAGCTTGATCTAATCTTTCCTTTTGAATACGTTTTAATAGCTCCTCAGCAGGTTCGATGTTTGGATGTGATTTTCTCCAATCGGCGGTTAAACGCCCTGAACAAGCGGAAGCTAAGACGGATTGACGGAATCTTTTGAGGATGGTTGGTATTCGGGAAAGTCGATCGCAACTCTCATTCACCTTTGCTAATAATTTCTCTAACTTTGCAACTATTCGCTTTTGTTCATTTAAAGGAGGTAATATAACCCCTGTATTAGGTGCAAATGATAAGTTAATCCCACCTTGTGCAGAACCTTGAAAATTGCCTAATATCTCATCTTGTCCTTGTTTAGAGATCAAATAGTAAAATAGACACTTTGAATCAATTAATTTTGAAGTACGACAAAGAAAAATATGTTCATTAATAAATGCTTTTTTGAAAGGAAAAGTTTGATCTACATAAGCAGTTTTTCCAGTTGTTGCTCCATCTTTGACTATTAATATATCTTCTTCTTGAATATTACCTCTAGTCATTTTATTCGCAAAAGACTCTGGAACATATCGAATAGATGAAAAATTGAATCCTCCACTATAAGTTAAATGTTCCCCACCTAAACTGGGTATTCCGTCTGTGATGCCTTTTACCCCTCCTTTTGGGCGTGATCCAGATTGTATGCTAATTAGTAAATCGTCTAACATACAATTTGCCCATCCTTCAGGTAACTTATCATCTTCCTTTAAATTCATTAATTCATACTCCTTTGATTTACTGGTTATTAATTTTTTGTCATTTACAGCGTTGATTTATGCCATTCCGAGCCTTTTTTGTTTGTCATTCCGAGCCTGTCGAGGAATCTCCGAGAGATGCTTCCTTACGTCAGTATGACAATTAGGAGGGTGCTTCAGTATGACAAATTATTTATTCATCCTCATTAATTTCGATTAACTCTAAAATGTCTTTCAAACTATCAACCACTGCCTCTAACTCCGTAATCGCCTCACTAGCCAAAAAATCAGGCTCTGGTAAATCGTCCGCATCCTCTAAACTTTCATCTTTAAGCCAAGTAATATCGAGCTTGTAATCCCTAGCCTTAATTTCATCCAGAGAAAAGCATCTAAACCGCCCCTCAATGCCTAAATCCGTCCGTTTTGCCCTACCGTTGGGATCATCTCCATAACACTGCTCAAACTCCTCAAAATGTGCCTTAGTTAAAGGGCGTTCCTTTTTGGTTACACTTGGTACATTTGAACGAGCATCGAAGATCCAAACATTTTCGGTGGGTAAGCCCTTTTGTAAAAAGATGACATTTGCCTTAACCCCTTGAGAGTAGGGCGTAAAAGTACCCCTCGGCAGTCTTAACACTGTATGCACGTTACAATCTTCCATGAGAATCTTAAATACTTCCCCAGCCTTATCCTCAAATAAACAGTTATCAGGAAGGACGATCGCAGCTCTACCACCTCGTTTTAAAATAGTGAGGATATGCTGAATAAAATTAAGTTGTTTGTTACTGGTTTCGATCGTAAAATCATCTCTGACGGGTAATTGATTCGCTCCCTTCGTACCAAAAGGGGGATTTGATAAAATACAGTCAAATCGATCGCCACCATCAGGCTCATAGATAGCATCTCCAAGATAGATAGTCGGCTCTAACCCCTGCAAAAAGAGATTCATCAACGCTAAACGACGAGGGCGAGGCACTAAATCCTGTCCGTAATAAGTTTGGGTTTTAATGCGTTTAATGTCTTTTCTGTCGAATACTTTTTCCGTTTCGTCACATAACCACTGATAAGCCGATACCAAGAAACCACCACTACCACAGGCAGGATCGCAAACCTTGAAATCAATACTCTCTCTAGGATCGGGCTTCATTAAACGGACGATCGACTTTATTAAGACTCTAGGGGTGAAATATTGCCCAGCACCCTTTTTACCTTCACTAGCGGCTTTTTCTAGCAATCCCTCAAAGGCTTCGGCTTTCACATCCACATCTAAAGCAGTCCATTCAATCTCATCGATAATATTAATTACTTTTTTCAGATTGACGGGATTATTAAAGCGAGGTATTGCTTGATTGAATATGTCACCCAATAAGCCCGACTGTTTTTGTAGCGTCCGAATAAGGGTGAGATAGTGTTCGGTTAATTCTTCTCCTGACGTGGCTTTAAGAGTTTTCCAATCACAATCAGGGGGAACGTCGATCGCTTTTTCATCCGCCATTTTGAGGAATAACAGATAGGTTAGCTGTTCGATATAGTCATTATCTTTATCCTTATTATTTTCTTCTGAGAGTTCCCATAATTGATTAACTATACTTGATGGTTCTAAAAGAGGATTCATTAATGAATATTTTTGATTAAGAATGATATGATCAAGTGTAGATCTCTTTACAATGTTTGCAAACTGTGAATCAATATGTCAACAGATAAGTCAACCAATAAATTAACTCAAATAATAGAGGCTAAAAGACAAAAACAATTAGAAAGAGAAAATAAAGAAAAATGGATCAGAGATGAATTATTAAAAATGGGATTTGAAAAAGAATCACTATCAGAAATTAACTTATTGTCAGATCATGAGGGGCGAGAATGGTATATTTTCGATTCTCCTGATTATTGTATTCGTTTTCTTATATATATAGGTTTTGATTGTAAAAAAGCCGAGGTATATGGTAACTTTTTGTCAGTAGCAAAAAACTCTATTTTTGACGAAGGAGAATATTATGACGAACATTACTGGCCAGAATATCCTGTTTCCGATTTGATCGAATCTGAAAATGGAGATGCCAAAGAACTTTTAGAAAAAATACTTGCTTCAATAGAACAATTAACGCCTACAACATTATATCCACGAAGTCATGATCCCTATCGAGATCGAACTAATGTAAATTAGTTTATTTCATTCAATATTAAATAGTTGGATTATTGTAGAGCAATTGATCCATTTAATTTTTTTAACAAGTTTTCTAGTTTTGTGCCAAACATCCTCCTCGCCTTTCCTTTCCCCCCATGCAATTCAAAGATAGGGGCGTATTCAAAGTCATCTAAATCGATACTGAGATTCTGGATTAGATGTTGCTTGATATAACCCAACCACTCTAATTGCTCATCGGTAAACTGTTTGCCATCAGTCACAGATGCGATCGCATTTTCTACCCTTTCTTCAGCAGTATAAACAGGATAAGAGTGATCAAAAGCAGAGCGAATCAAAGAGATAATATCAGCTAAAGCCTTTTGATGGACTAACTTATAAGCCCTTTGTAAATT
This sequence comes from Geminocystis herdmanii PCC 6308, assembly GCF_000332235.1. Taxonomy (NCBI): domain Bacteria; kingdom Bacillati; phylum Cyanobacteriota; class Cyanophyceae; order Chroococcales; family Geminocystaceae; genus Geminocystis; species Geminocystis herdmanii. The sequence goes on from NZ_CM001775.1 coordinate 23,094, forward strand.
ATCCTCTGTAAAACGATGCTCCTTCAACTTACTTCTTAACTCCTCTAGGGCTTCCACTCCCCAATCTTGGGGACGTTGACACAATATCTGTAATGCCTCTATCTGTTCGCTATTCTCCTCGACAAAGCGATAAAAAGCAGTTAAGTAATCCTCTGGCTTTTGCCCTTGCACCACCACTTCCGATGTAACAGTATCCTCAACCTCCTCCGCAATTAAAAAAGTAGCTCTGCGACGGGGATAGTCTTCCAGAAAATCTATAAATTCTTCATCCTGTAATAATGAAAGGGCTTTTTCTGGTTGTTCATCAAATAAATCATGAAAAGTTCTAGCTAACCCTTTGTTACTAGCACCATCTAAATACAAATCTAATTGCTCTCTGGCTTCTGGTGCTATACTGCGATCGACCCTGTGTAACCGCCGATTTAACATATCCAAATGGCGTTCTCGATCGACATCATAAACAATATTACCTACAACATGACTTAAAGGCATAGACTGTTGACGGGGAAGCACAAAACGAAAATCAGTAGTATCCGCAAAATATTCTACTAGAGAGCCATTAAAACAATCAAACACCTTAAAATGAGTTTTATCGATGTCTTTACATAGTCTTGTACCCCTTCCCAACATCTGCACCCAGAGAATACGAGACTTAACAAATCGCATAAATACCACAAACTCGATGGCAGGTATATCGATACCAGTAGTTAATAAGTCCACTGTAACGGCAATGGCAGGATTAGGGCGATTACGAAACTCCCTTATTTTTTGTAAGGGGCGATCGACCTTTCCTGTAATCTTTTGAACAAAATCATCTCCCCTGTTAAACACCTCCTTACAGATCGATACCACTTGATTTGCATGGGAGATATGTTCTAAATCGTTACAAGCAAAGATTAATATTTTGGGGAAACGTCCTGTTTCCTGCTCATGTTGATAAGCATATTTAGCAATCTCTGTAATAATCTTACGGGTGCGATCGGGGACTGTTATTTCATTTTCAATGGCAGTCGCATTAAATTCTCTTTCATCTTCCAATTGATCATAAAACTTCTCTCCTGTTTCTCGATCGACTTTGATAACGACCTCCCCTTGTCGAAGGAAAGTCCCGTTAATTGTTACATCTGAGTTAATATTGACTTGTTCATAATCCACTAAATAACCATCGGCGATCGCCTGTTCAGTAGAATATCGAAAAACAACTTCTCGAAAGAGATTAAGAGTGTGAATGGCAGGAGTAGCCGTTAAGCCAATCTTAATCGCATCAAAATGATCCAAAACCCTACGCCAATAACCATTTTCACTAGCTGTATAACCCCGATGGCATTCGTCAGAGATGATTAAATCAAAGGCATGGATAGGAATGGGCAACTGCTCCACATTATCTTCAAATTCAGAATCTCCACGATCTTCCATATCATCAGAAGAAGAATTACCGAACAAATTAAGTTTCATCCTCTGAATGGTTGATACATACACAAAAGTATGAGCTTCTGAAGGATCAGTTAAATATTTATTGGGCAATACTTTAGAATTAAATTTATCTTCCTCTCCAAAATCTTCTTTTTTGAACTGTTGACTATAAACCTCGTACTCTTGATCAAACTTCTTTCCATTAGGAGTCGAAAAGGACGCAAATGCCCTGACAGCTTGTGCCGCTAATGCTCGACGATCGACTAAAAACAATACCCGTTTCACCCTTTTAGAAACCAATAGACGATAAATAGAAGAAACGATCGTAAAAGTTTTTCCTGTACCTGTTGCCATCGCCACCAATAACTCTCGTCGCCCTTCGGCTATAGCTTTTTCAATGGATGCGATCGCCTCTACTTGGTATGGTCTTAAATGCTCATTTTGTTCGATCGGATTATTTTCAAGCCACTCAACGGAGAAAGATACTTTTCTTTTTAATAATTCTGTCAAAGCACTAGGAGTATGAAAAGTGCTAATTTCACGAGCTAAATTCGATTTTTCTCGCACATCAAGGAAATAGACTAACTGTCCATTGCTAGAGTACAGAAACGGCACTCGATAACCTTCCCAATTTCCTATTCCTTCAAATGCCCCTTTTGAATAACGTTTTGCCTGTTCTAATGCTGATAATGGTTCGATCGAGATTCTCTTCGCTTCAATAATTCCTACTAATAAACCATTCACAAATAAAACATAGTCTGCTCTCCCCGTAGTTAAAGGATATTCCCTTACCCCATGACTGACTAATTGAGAACTATCAAGATCAGGAGTATAGTCCACTATATTCCATCCTAAAGCCGATAAAATCTGCTCAATACGATTCTTTCTTGTTATAGCTTCCGATTCTCTTTTCTCCGCTTTTTTGCTTTTTCTCTCAGGATCAATTTGTTTATGAGAAACCTGATCTAGCTTTTCTGTTAAGGAAGAATGAATCTCATCTAACCAAATCGGTATGACAGGATACCCTTGTTTTAAGCATTGCTCTATCTTACTGATCTCAAAATCCATAATGACAATTTTGTGATCATCATCATGGGATAAGAGATAACGACTTTGAATATTTGAATCCGTAAAATGGGGATCTCGTTCTTTAAGAGCTTCCAATCCAGCACAAGCCTGAGAATAATCTAAGCCCCCAGACAATAATTTCTGCATCACCATTAAAACTACTAAATTTTCTCTGGTGTAAAATACACTACGTCCTTTTCCTGTTGCATCTACCTCTGGTACTACTAATCCCTGTTCTCGCCAATATTGCAATTGACGCAAAGTACAACCAGTTATCTGTGAAGCTGTTTTAGTGGTAAGAAACATCAACTTAAGTAGTTTTTTAACAAGGAATCATTTTTACTAGATTTTTATTGTACCTAAAAGCAGACTTTTACGTTATTATTATTTTAATGATAACATTATGTTATTTTTAAACAAATACTAGACAGTTTGAAAAAAGTTTGTTAGAATCAGATTCAAACATTAAGGTCGAACAAAAATACTAACTAGGGTTATTCTGGAAATGGCTGTTATCACTATTCATTGTCGTCTAATTAGTAGTAAATCGAATCGTCATCAACTCTGGAACTTGATGTCGCAGAAGAATACACCCTTGATCAGTGAGTTACTATTAGAACTATCTCAACATGAAGACTTGGAACAATGGTGCGAATTAGGTAAATTACCATCAGGTTTAATTAGTAAACTATGTGATCAATTAAAACAAAGAGCCGAATTTGAAGGACAACCATCTCGTTTTTATTATAGTGCCATAACTCTTGTTGATTATATTTATAAATCTTACTTGCGAACCCAGAGACGTTTACGTTTTCAGTTGCAAGGACAGCAAAGATGGTTTGAGATGTTTAAGAGTGATACAGAATTGAAGAATGAAACTAATTTTTCCTTAACGGATATTCGAGTCAAGGCTAGAGAATTGTTCGATAAAGATTTAAAAGATTCTTCTCCCGATGACTATTTTAAGACTTATGAATCGACATCAGATTTACTAACTTGATCGGCAATATCTTACTTACTTAAAAATGGACGTAAACTTCCTGAGAAACCCGAAGATTATCAAAAATTTCAGAAACGTCGCCGTAAACTACGGATTAAGATCGAGAAATTGCAAAATAAGATAGATTCTAACCCCCCAATGGGAAGAAATCTTACTAATGATTCATGGTTAGAAATACTAAATTTCGTTTCTGATACAATTCCACAAACTGATGAGGAAGCAAAACAATGGCAAGATCAATTACTTAGACAATCCAAGTCTGTACCTTATCCTGTTATGTTCAATACCAATGAAGATTTAAGATGGAGTAAGAACAAAAAAGGACGTTTGTGTGTTACTTTTAATGGCTTGGGTAAACTTGTTTTTGAAATCTATTGTGATCAACGGCAGTTAAAATGGTTTGAGCGTTTTTATGAGGATCAGGAAGTCAAAAGAAAAGGAAAAAATCAACACTCTAGCTCTTTATTTACTCTACGCTCAGGAATGTTGCTCTGGCAAGAACATGAGGGCAAACAAGAACCATGGCAAAATAATCATTTGACTCTATATTGCGCTTTAGATACTTGTTTTGAGACGGCAGAAGGTACGGAATTAGTTCGACAGAAGAAGGTGAAAGAGGTTGTTAATCTCATTGATGCTATGAATAATAAAAGTGAGCGAACTAAAACTCAAGATGCTTTTATCAAACGCAAACAATCGACTCTCGCTCGTCTTGATAATTCTTTCCCCCGTCCAAGTAAACCTTTATATCAAGGGAATCAAAATATTGTGGTTGCTGTTTCCATGAGTTTAGAATACCCTGCAACTATTGCTGTGTTCAATATGTCTTCGCAAGAAGTTTTAACTTATCGAAGCACGAAACAACTATTAGATAATAATTATCAAGTGCTTAATCGTCAACGTAAGCAAAAGCAAAGACTTTCTCATCAAAGACATAAAACCCAGAGACAAAATTCTTCTGATTTTTTCACTCAACAAGAGTCGGAGTTAGGGCAGTATCTCGATCGTTTATTAGCTCAAAGTATTGTTTCAATAGCCACGCAGTATCAAGCTAGTACAATACTTCTCCCAAACTTGAAAAATATTCGAGATTCCATTCAAGCTGAGATAGAAGCAAAAGCCGAGGCGAAGATTCCAAATTGTAAAGAAGCTCAGAAAAAATATTTGAAGAATTATCGAATCAATATTCACCATTGGAGTTATGGACGTTTAATCGATAGTATTCAACTTCAAGCCTTGAAGTTAGATATTTTGATTCAAGAAGTAAAACAACCCATTCGAGGTAGCCCCCAAGAAAAAGCCAAACAAATGGCAATATTAACTTTGGAATGATTATAGAACCTTGAAAATTGAATATCAATCGCACCGTAGCTCATGTTTCGACCTCTGTGCTATGTAAAATGAGGGTTAGTTTGTCTGTATCATAACAGATGTGCTTTCTGACCCTAGTGACTGTCCACCCTGATGCTGCCTACTCTGTAGGGAATAAGGTGTGCACCCAGCAAAAAGGGGATAGACGTACTATAGTGATGGCACTGAACCACCTCCGATCAAGGAGGAATCTATCCTTGAGATTGTATTCTGTTTACGTCTTGATGGGAAATTAAAAAGTTACCCCTTATGCGATCGATAGAAGCTATGTATATCAATTGTTTTGGGATTTTCTTTTCAATCAAAAATCATCGTGTCTTGGCTGAAATGAACTTTTACCCAGAGCCTTCCGCAAGTAGGCATTGTTATAAGGCTTCTGAACCATAGGGGTTTCAATCAATGTTTCCCTCTGGGGTTGATTGAAAGTTAATGATTTTTGGGTTTCAACGATGTACAGGGAGGTTTCAATCAATGTTTGTCCATGTCACTGATTGCAAATATTAGTTACGATCGCAATATAAACTAAATGAATACAGTATAATTAACTTAGGATAGATTGAAAGGAGTGCTGCGATCTCACCTTATAATTTCTTCAACGACATTAATTTGTCACTACCACCTCAACGACATGAATTTGTCATCACGACACTTAATTTGGCACAATGACAGTAATTTGTCATCGATGACAATTAATTTGGCACTGTACAGCTATGGAGTATAGGGGAATCGAACTCAAATGATAACATTTTTGTTAAACTATAGCTATTTAATTTTTTAGTTTATATTGATTTCAAATCTTTATCTAATTATCGTTGAGCAAGAAATGAGCAAAAAACAAAATAATGAATATAAAGGTTATCAGGAAATTATTGATTATTGTAAATTTATCAAAAGTCAAATGCCAAAAGGAATATCTTTGTTAGTCAATGGCAAAAGGCTATATTTTCAATTTAGCACCAAATATAAATCAAGAAGTAAATATGCGACTGGTGAAAACTATACTATATTAGGATTAAATCGTTGCTTAGAAAAAGCAATTTTAATTGATCAACAATTAAAGAATTATGAGTCGGAAATTGATTTTTGGGATTGGTATGAACAAAATATCAAGGGTATTAATCAAAAGGCTTTTAATGATTTAATTACCTTCCAAGATGCTATAGAGAAAGTTAGAAAAGGATTTTTTAGCGTTCCTGATAAAAGAGGTTTACCTAGAAAAGAGGATCGTGAGTCCGATCAGAAAAGCTATGATCGGGAAAATGGGAGATACTTTAATAAATTACCATTAGACAAAACCGTTAACTATCAAATACTTTATGATACTTTATTTGGATATTGTGATAATAAAAATGAAAGAAAATTTCAAGATTGTTTAAGAGCATTTCTTCGACTATGTGAATATAATGAATTAGAGTCAATACATAAAAAATTAAGTAAGTTAAAAGTTAGTAAAAATAAACGTAATCCTAATCATAAACATCAAAAACAATCACCTTTAACTATTGACGAATTTATCCTATTTAGACAACAAATAATAAATGAAGATAATCAATATCAAGAAGAAAGAGAATTTTGGGCATTTATTTTTTCAATGCAAGTTCTTTTCGGATTAAGAATTGGTGAATTGTTATCCGCTAAAAATTTAGATAAAGATTATATTCCTTCACAAGATTTATCAGAACAAAGTGATGACCATACAATATTTAGAGCAATTTCTGATCCTGATAATTACAATAATTATTTGTATATTGGAAACTATACTGATGACGATAATAAAACCGCTAAAACAGGACATAAAATTTGTTTACCTTTTATACATCCAAATTACCCTAATTTATTAGAAGTATTAGAGATAAAACAAAATATTCCTAGATTTATAAATCGATTAAAAAATTATGGTTATAGACAATTTGTTCATCGTGGGAAAAGTAACTTAGAAAAATGGTCAGAAAAATATTTACAAAGAAAAATAAGTCAAACACATACGAATAGAAAATTAGGAAATGCTAATGGAATAGCGGCGGGTATTCCTGATAGTATCGGCGGAAACATAGGGTTCGTGTCATGAGGGGCAGTCTTCAAAAAAATAGTACAAATAAATTAGTTTTAAGGCTTGATTGATAAGTTATTTGAATCAAACTTGCCCATTTTCGCCTATTTATGGGGAAGTCATTTAAAATAGGTAGTATGAGGAGTTAATTTTTCGTCCCTGAATAGAGTCCAACTCATATGTTACGTCATAGCTGTGGTTTTTATTTAGCGAGTCAAGGTTATGATACCAGAGTAATTCAGGCTTACTTAGGGCATAAAAACATTCAGCATACAGTTCGCTATACTGAAATTTCACCAAAACGTTTTCAAGGTTTCTGGATGGATTAACACAAATTAGTGATAATAAGGTTTAGATGCGTTGCACTCGCTTAATATGGCTTTTTTCCTTATCAATAAATTTTATAGTTGCCCTTCAGTACTAAAAAAGTAATTCTATACGTTCATTAAGATCTAACTTAAACGTACCATAGGGATTAACATGACTAAAAATCAAAGGGGTAATTGCCCGTAAATCCCCTTGATTAAGCCTTGAATGCCAATGAGATTGAGCTAAAACCTGTTGAATCATTAAAGTATTAACATAGACTAAACTAATTTGTAATAAATGTAAAGACAATACGGATAACTCTTGACTTTCTAGGCGATTAGAGGCAAACTCACCACCTTTACCGTAGAAGATAAAATCATTAACACCATTCCATCTTTCCACCACATTCAAACCTTCATTAATTTCCCTTCTGATAGCTTCTGAATTCAAATATTCACTCAGGAAAATGGTTTTCACTGCCCTACCCAACTCCAACAACGCCAAATAAGTAGGATGCTTCAAGGCTGAGCGATTAAATCGTTTTAAAATAGCTTCAGTCTCTGCTGTACCTAATCTTAAGGCTGTAGCATATTTTACCATCTGGTCATATTGTTGGCGAATTAAATCCCAATTAATTGGGCGAGTCAGAATCGGCTGTAAATGAGGATAGCTATTACTTTGACCCAAGTCGGGAAGATATAGCCTTTGCACCTTAATCCTTTTGAGTCGAGGCATTAACTGAAATCCTAGTAAGTGACTAAAAGCAAACGCTACTTCACTTTGTCCATGACTATCAACATAGTTTTTCTTGACATCCATATCAGTACAATGACGTAAAACCCCTTCAATCATTGCTGCCACTTCCGATGAAGATACAGTTTTTAACTGAGAATAAATGCAAGTAGATTTCTTTTCAACGTGCCAATAAATCATTACCCCACGTCCACCATAACGCAGATGATATTGACTCATTAAGTTTTGCTCCCATGAACCAAAATGTTTACTATCACTCGCACAAGTGGTAGTTCCTTCCCCCCAGATTTCAGGATTACGAATCTCAAAAATAGCATTAACTACCGAGGCTATAGCACTTCTAAGTTGGTCTTTTTGAATGTAGCGACGGCGTACATAAAGTAAATCATGATAATTTTCGCTATTTATACCCGTATTAATGCGGTTAATCCTTTCTTTGCCGTCATCGGTTTTTTCAATAATAATATCTTTCCAACCTGTTTTTAATACCCCTTCAATGGGTATTTTTCTTCCAAGTCATAATATTTAGCTTTACTATCAGTGTATTTTTTAAGCAGTTCTAAGGCTAAAATTATGGGGCGGTGAATGTCATTATTAGAGCGAAATTCCAGCACTTCTAATAGTTGGGGTATCATCCGACGATAATGGGTAGCAAAGGAACTACGCATCACAGTATGAACTTTTTGGCGATAGGCTGTATTGGTGGATTTATATTCTTTGACTAGGTTTTTCAGGGTTTCTTGACTAACAACAGGATAAACTACGGTTTGAATCACTCCTTCAGGATTAGCTAGGGCTACTTCGGCAATACGAAAAAGGATATTAGTTTTTCCATTTACGAGTTTAAAGTCTTCAATCATTTCTTTTTGAATACGTTTTTCAGCTCTTGTGCCAATGCGTTTAATAATTGAGATGAGAATTTCAATTAGATTATCGATAATTTCTTGACTACGTTGGTGACAAAAAGCGCTCATTAGTGTGTAGCGTATTGGTTCGGGATGTTGTCGTAAGTCATAGGGAGATTCTGTGGCGGCTCTTTGACGGTATTTTTGAATGATTTTGGCTGATATTCCTTGAAATAAATCTGTGGGTAATCCTACGGCTCGAATTCGTTTTAGTTTTTCAATTTCTGTGAGAAAGGTATCTAAGCCCACTGGACCTGGATCTGTTTTAATAAAGGCAAAGTCGGAGGTTTTTAGTTTTGGAGAAGATGTTGATTCATCTTCATTATTGTCATCCGTTTTGAGAAGAATATCAATTTGCTCTTTGATTATCGTGGTTAATTTTGATGTTACCTGATTACACCATTGACTTTCCGATACTGATAAAGCATGACGAATTAAGCGTTCTATTCTATTGACGGTAGGTGGTTCAATTTGTAATTCACGAAACTTTTGATAAACAATTTCTTTGATGGACTCAATTTTTTGTTCGTTGGGAATAATTTCCGCTATCAGCCAATTGCTTATTTGTTCACTATCCTGTGTTGTTGCTGTTCTAAAGTTAAATAGAGTCCGAATTTCAGCTCGATAAACTTTTGCACTACGTCCTTGAGGATTATAGTCTGAGTAAGAGCTAACAGGAATATTAAGTTGATTAGCAATGTAAGATATTATTAAATCAGGTATTTGTTCCGAAGTATCAGGAAAACGAGCCCTTAGTTGAAAATATTTGAGTATTATAGCGAAACCTATTTTATTTCCACCAATCTTATTAGTTAGTAATTTTAATTCTTGGGGAATAAGTGTCCAATTTTCGATTAGCTCTTCTGTTTGCCAATTTTTCTTGAGCATTAATTATTTTCACAATTTGCAGATCTAACAAATCTCACAATAGTCGGAAAAGGTCTATCTTCAAAAATATTTATAACTGCATACTATTTAATATTTGTCAAATGGTTATTTATTAACATATTTGTAAAACTTATCATTTGAGAGGAAAAAAGACTCTTAACAGTCAAGGAAGAAAAAAGACTAAAACTATTGCTAAGTATAGCTTTGAGCTTCTCACTGCCCCTCATGACACGAACCCTATGTTTCCGCCTAATCGCTCATCAAAATTGGTGTTGTGAGTTAGCAGAATTTGAGACAATCACCAATAAAAAGGCAAGTGGTGAATTAAAAGCCTTTTTAAGTAAGTCAGTGGACACTTTCAGAGAACCTTATGCACGATCAAGTCGTAGTATTAAACGTCAATGTGTCATGGTCGGTTCAGTTAATGAATGTGAGTTTTTAGTGGATACTACTGGTAATAGAAGATTTTGGGTTATTCCAGTTAACACCCAAATTGATACGGATAAGGTAATTAAATTTCGTGATGCTATCTGGTATCAAGCTAAAAAAGCATTTTTGGAAGGTGAATTTTGGTACTTAGAAGAAAAGTATCAAAAACAAAGTGAACAGTTAAACAAAGAGTATTTATATCAGAGTACATGGGATTGTCCAGAACTTGATAATTACTTACAAGGTTTTGAAACAATTGGTATTAGTGGTAAAGATATTTTAAAACAAGTTTTTCAATTTGAATTGAAAGATATTAATCGTGGTCATGAGATTAAAATAGGTCAAATTTTGCGTAAAAAAGGATGGGAAAATAAACCAATAAAAAAAGATGGAAAAACGATCAGACTTTGGGTCAAAGATTTTACTTCTGATTTTTCTGTAAGGTTTGAGAATTTAATTGATCCATTTGATCCAAAACTAGAAACCTTATACAGCAATGGGTACAATAAGGATCAAACTAAGGATCAAACGGATCAAATAAAAGAGTTTGATCCATTGGAGAAAAGTATGGATCAATTAAAATCATTAAATGATCCTTTATTTGATCCAAGCTCAAACCCTTATAAATCAATAGATGGATCAAAGGATCAAACGGATCAATTAAAATCGCACACTTTACAAATTTCTGCAAAAAATGATGAATCATCACTAAACAGTAATGAACTTGAAAAAAATCAAGACAACTTAAATGCCCCCCCAAATGAAGATGACAAAACTCAAAATGATGAAAAGCAATTAAAAGATGCTAGAAAATTTTTATATAAAGAATTAAAGATTAATAATATTGCTGATAAAGAATCAATATTGACCTATATTCGTAAAGGTTTAGGCAATAACTCTATTAATTCATTTTATGATTTGTCGATCGATCAGTGTTGTTATTTAATTAATAACTTAAGAGGTATAGAAAATATTTTGGAAGAAAAAGGTTAATTTCATTTTGTTAGTTGTCTATCAAGTGATACAAATCTACTTGATTACTAATAAAATTATAGTGATTATGAATAAATTGAGAATAAAATGAGAATAAGGTTAGTTAAAAAATAGTTGACAGAAAATGAAAGCCTTGAAAAATAGGCATAAAAAAACACGGGTGCGACAGGACTCGAACCTGTGACCGACTGCTTAGAAGGCAGTTGCTCTATCCATCTGAGCTACGCACCCTTAAAATACGCTTTACTATCATAACTCATTATCTGTTGTTTTTGCAACTATACTTGGCGAGGGCATAATTTGAGTTTGGTGAAGGTAGGCAAAAGGCAAGTAGGCAAGAGGCAACTATACATTTTGCAACATCAGATTATAACCTTGATGAGTATATTAACCGTTATTAATTTGAACAATTATTAATAGTACAATATTTTTTGTATTTTATCAATAATTTTACCCCTTAACAATCTTGCTCATTGCCGATCGTACTGGTATATTGTTATTAAGTCAATCAATGAGAAAAAATATGTCAGTACCCTTTACCCCCCAAGAAATCGCCTCCGAAGGCATTAAACCTGCTGAATATGAAGACATCGTCAAAAGATTAGGCAGACATCCCAACAAAGCAGAATTAGGTATGTTTGGGGTAATGTGGTCAGAACATTGTTGTTATAAAAACTCTAAGCCTCTTTTATCTCAGTTTCCCACAGAAGGCGATCGAATTCTAGTCGGACCCGGAGAAAATGCAGGGGTAGTGGATTTCGGTAATGGTTTACGAGTTGCTTTCAAAATTGAATCCCATAACCATCCTAGCGCGATCGAACCTTTTCAGGGAGCAGCCACAGGGGTGGGCGGTATCCTTAGAGATATTTTCACTATGGGTGCGCGTCCGATCGCCATTCTCAATTCCTTACGCTTCGGTAACTTAGACAATCCTCACACCAAACGCATTTTTAAAGGAGTTGTAGAGGGTATATCACATTATGGTAACTGCGTGGGCGTACCTACCGTTGGGGGAGAGGTTTATTTTAATTCTGCTTACAGTGGCAATCCCCTTGTTAATGCTATGGCGATCGGACTTATGGAAACCAATGATATAGTTAAATCAGGGGCTTCAGGTATTGGGAATCCCGTGCTGTATGTGGGATCAACTACGGGGAGAGACGGCATGGGGGGGGCTAGTTTTGCCAGTGCCGAATTGACGGATGAATCACTGGACGATCGACCCGCAGTACAAGTAGGCGATCCTTTTCTCGAAAAATCCCTCATTGAAGCCTGTTTAGAAGCCTTTAAAACGGGGGCGGTAGTAGCTGCCCAAGATATGGGGGCAGCAGGTATTACTTGCTCCACTTCAGAAATGGCGGCAAAAGGAGGAGTGGGGATTGAGTTAGACTTAGACAAAATTCCAGCACGGGAAAAAGGTATGATACCTTACGAATATCTCCTGTCGGAATCCCAAGAAAGAATGCTCTTTGTAGCCCATAAAGGGAGAGAGCAAGAATTAATCGAAATCTTTGAAAGATGGGGACTCCATGCCGTTGTCGCAGGTACTGTTATCGATGAACCCATCGTTCGCATATTACATCAAGGTTCGATCGCAGCCGAAGTGCCTTCCACCGCTTTAGCTGATAATACACCAATTTATCACCATGAAGTCTTGACAAATCCTCCAGAATATGCTACGTCAGCATGGGCATGGACAGAAGCAGAATTACCAGAAGTTGAGGAGAAAGGAGTCAATGGGCAAAATTGGGAGCAAATTTTATTAACTTTGTTAGATACCCCTAGTATTGCCTCAAAACGGTGGATTTATCGTCAATATGATCATCAAGTGCAAAACAATACGGTAATGTTGCCCGGGGGAGCGGATGCGTCTATTATCAGAGTGCGCCCTGTTAACGGTAAACCTGAGTTAGCCAAGACTGGCATCGCCGCTACAACGGATTGTAACCCCCGTTATGTCTATTTAGAGCCGAATTTAGGGGCAAAATTAGCGGTTGCCGAAGCCGCTCGTAATTTGAGTTGTGTCGGGGCGCAACCTATCGCCATTACCGATAATCTCAACTTCGGAAGTCCAGAAAAACCCATCGGTTATTGGCAATTACACCACGCTTGTCAAGGCATTGCGGAGGCTTGTCGAGAGTTTGACACCCCTGTTACTGGTGGTAACGTTTCATTGTATAACGAGACGATCGACTCTGAGGGCAATCCCCAACCAATTTATCCCACTCCCGTTATTGGCATGGTGGGTTTAATCCCCGACATCGACAAAATTTGTGGGCAAGGTTGGCAAAAAGAGGGCGACTTGATTTATTTGCTAGGGAAGTTTAAACCTAGTTTGGGCGCTTCAGAATATCTTGCTACGATTCACAATACCATCGCAGGAAAACCTCCTGAGTTAGACTATGAATTAGAAAAACAAGTGCAGGAGGCTTGTCGGGAAGGCATTAGTCAGGGCATGGTAAAATCTGCCCATGATGTCAGTGAGGGGGGAGTTGCCGTTGCCTTAGGGGAGTCTTGTATCAGTGGTAAGTTAGGTTGTGAGGTGAATTTACCAAGTATTGACTCTCGTTTAGATAGTGTTTTATTTGGAGAATTAGCGAGTTTAATTATTGTCTCTGTTAATCCTGAAAATCAAGCTAATTGGGAAGCCTTATTACATAGTAAATTGGGCAATAATTGGCATAAAATAGGACAAGTAAAAGGCTCTAATTTAACTATCCATAATCTCATTAATTTAGATGTTAAAATTATTACTGATACTTGGGCAAATTCGATCGAAAATAGACTATAGTTCGTAGTCATGACTTTCGTCATCAAATGGTGGGTAATACCCACCCTACTAATTTTCAGTAGCAATTCTTAAAATTGAGATAGCATTACTATATATTGACAATTACTCGATCGAACCTAAAAATAGAACAACATGGAAAACAATACTCTATTAAATATAGTCCAACAAGGTTTTAGAACAGCCCTTGGTGCAACGGCAGAAGCCATAGAAACCTTACAGGATAATCAGAAACGCAGTCAAATTTTATCAGACTTAAATGTTCAATGGCAAGAAAAATCTCAAACATGGTCTGAAAAAGGTACAATGACAGAACAGGAAGCTAAAAAAATTATAGAACAATTCTTTAAAGGCTACCATCATAAAAATCAATCTCCCCAAAACATAGAAATTACCTTAGAAAATAATCCAAATGGTAGTATCAATGAACTTACCAACGAAATTATTATATTAAGAGAAGAATTACAAAATCTTAACAATTAACAAATTTTACCTAATCCTCTAATCCCCGAATCCCCTCTCCCGAATCCCCGAATCCCCTCTCCCGAATCCCCTAACACCCTTTGCTATACCAACCTCACTAGAATATTTTGTCTGAAGATTAGTTATAATATAACTATCAACTGTCAACTTGGGTTAATTCTTTTAACCCGTATAAGTCAACTATCAACTAGCCTCCCAGTCTTTTGAGACATCCTTCTTCCGAAGGAATGGGAGGTTTTAATATTGACAATTTTCTCTACAAAATTGATTGATAGGCTTGGAGGGTTTCTTGTGCTACTCTATGCCATGAGTATAATTTCGATCGAGCTTTTCCCTTGATAATTAACTCTTGTCGTAATTCTGGTTGACTAATAACTTGATAAATAGTTTCTGCGAGGGAAATATAATCTTCTGGATTGACATACAAAGCAGAATCTCGCGCAACTTCAGGTAATGATGATGTGTTAGAAGTAATAACAGGCGCGCCTAACGTCATGGCTTCTAATACGGGTAAACCAAAACCTTCGTAAAAAGAAGGATAGACAAACACATCTGTTAAATGATAACAAACGGCGACTTCATCATCAGATAAATAGCCTAAATGGTGTATATCTTGTTTAAATTCACAGTTTTCGATTTCTGTAAAAATTGTTTCATAATTCCAGCCTTTTTGTCCCACTAATATTAAATGATGATGAATCAAATATTTTTTCTTGAGTAAATTAAAGGCTTTTACTAAATTAATTATATTCTTTCTCGGTTCGATCGTGCTGACAAATAAGATATAAGGTTCGCTAAAATCATAATTTATTTTAGTTTTAATAACCTCAATATTTTTATTATCTAAATAATTAGTATTATATCGACTTGCTTCTGAGGTAATAAATATCTTATCTTTTTTGATACCGAAATAGTCAATAATATCTTGTTGGGTACTTTGAGCAAAAGTAATAATTAAATCTGTCCACTGCAAACATTTTTTAATTCTTTCTGTGTAACTTTTAACAATTTTACTACTATAAAAAGGAAATTTAAGAAAAGTTAAATCATGAATTGTCATCACTTTTTTTGCATCAGGAAAAGGATAGACATAATGATCAGTACCATGAATTATATCCACATCCTGCCAAAATCCATCGTGCTGAGGTATAAACAACCCTGCGGATTTACCCAACCAATTACTCACCGTCACGGGAAACGGCAAAAACTTGACAGGATTAATATTTCGCAAAGTTTCAGGTAGTGTACGATCTAACTTTAACCACTGAGACATGGAAGGCTGTCGATAAATATTAACAGAGTAATTTGTCTCATCCTCTAAGGCTTTTAAACCCTTAATCAAATTATAGGTATAGTATCCCACCCCACTAGGACAATCCCGCATTGAACTACAATCTACTAATATCTTCATTATCTTATATTTATCTCGATCGTTCTATGATTAATCATTCTTAACAATAGCTGAAATGGAGTACTAAACAGGGTTTTAACCTTCAGTTTTGAGATAAATTAAGAAATTCTGCACTTTTTGAAAAAAAGAGTTGTCAAATTGGATACTTTTTCGTTATATTTAAAGAGTAAGGATAAATCGTTCATCTGTTTACACAGACGGAAGTAAAAAGCTCAAATCTTTTGAAGGAACGCGCCTCAAATCTAAACCCATCAAAAATTAGAGGAGGCGACATTATGAACGCTAAACAAAATAACAATCTCGGTTCAATAAGTCAACAAGCACGTTTGTTAATGGTTGATAATCGTCAACGCAAACAAAATCGTCAAGCTAGTATGTTAGAAAGATCAGCGAAACAAGTTGGACTCGAATAATTAAATTTCCGTATCATTGATATTTTTAGTAGGGACGCAAGGTTTGCGTCCAGTAACAAACCCAAGGTTTGCGTCCAGTAACAAACGCAAGGTTTGCGTCCAGTAACAAACCCAAGGTTTGCGTCCAGTAACAAACTCAAGGTTTGCGTCCGTTACAGTAAAGTTGCGGTTGATCTAAAAATATCCCAAACAAAATAAATCATTTATATAATTACATTAGAGGTGAGAATATGATTAATCCAAAAACAGTAGAAAGTGCCAGACAAGCCCACAGAAACTCTTTATTAGAAACTTTAGAACGTCGTTTAGAAGTAGCTAAATCCAAAGGGCAAACCGCATTAGTGAATCAATTAGAAGCAGAAAAACGTTATTATCTCAAATAAAAAATTTGCTTAATATTATTTAATTGAAGATAAAAAATATCGAGAATTAGTCTTAGTAAATATGGCTAATTCTTTTTTTGTTTAAGTTCGTAATGAGTGTTTCAAAAACCTCTGTTGCCCGTTGCCCACCTTCACCAGTATCTTTTATTCCCTTCCTGAGTATAATTGGTGAAAATCAATTATTACTGCCCTGAGTGTCCTAGTCAATCGAAAGGATAGTTTTTTATCAGTTCTTTACCTAATACCGAATACCTAACACCTTGTCTTTAATCAATAAATTTTATAGTTCACTCTCAGATAATGTCAGGTAAATTTGAAAAATGTTTTACAGTAACTAAGGTCAATGTTATTATTCTAGTATCGAATTGCAACTATTTTTACAGTTTATACTATAAATATTTGATACAGAGTAAATATTATGACTCCACAAGCAGTTTCTCCCGTCGTATTAGTAATTTTAGATGGTTGGGGTTATCGAGAAGATTCAGAGGATAATGCGATCGCACTGGCAAAAACCCCAGTGATGGACAGTTTATTAGAAGTTTATCCTCAGACTCTTATCAACGCATCAGGCAAAGCCGTTGGCTTACCTAATGGACAAATGGGCAACTCAGAAGTAGGACACTTGAACATAGGAGCAGGACGAGTCGTTCCCCAAGAATTAGTAAGAATATCCGACGCTGTAGAAGATGGTTCAATTTTTCAAGACTCCACATTAAAGGAAATTTGTCAGAATGTAATCAAGTCTCAAGGTAAATTACATCTTATGGGATTATGTTCCGATGGCGGAGTCCATTCTCATATAGATCATTTGCTCGGTTTACTAGACTTAGCTAAATTACACGGTGTTTCTGAGGTTTGTGTTCACGTTATCACCGATGGGAGAGATACGAACCCTAATGATGGTATCAATTATGTCAAAATCATTGAAGAACATATTGCTAAAATTGGCTTAGGTAAAATTGTCACTATTTGCGGACGTTATCATGCGATGGATCGAGATCGCCGTTGGGATCGAGTCAAAAAAGCCTATGATTTATATACCATAGACGGTACAGGAGATGGTAGAACCGCAGTACAAGTCATGGAAGACACCTACAAGGAAAACATCAATGATGAATTTATTGAACCGACACGCATCGCCCAAGGTGCAGTAGAATCAGGAGATGGAGTCATTTTCTACAACTTCCGTCCAGATCGAGCCAGAGAACTATGTTATGCTTTCACCATGGATGACTTTAACGGTTTTGAACGGGAAAAAATTAAAAACCTTCATTTTGTCACCTTTACCCAATATGATCCTAATTTACCCGTAAAAGTGGTATTTGAGCCTCAATTATTAACCAATATTTTAGGGGAAGTGATTGCCAACGCAGGATTAAAACAATTTCGTACCTCAGAAACAGAAAAATATCCCCATGTTACCTACTTCTTTAACGGTGGATTAGAGCAACCCTTAGAAGGAGAAGATCGAGAATTAGTACAAAGTCCTATGGTTGCAACCTATGACAAAGCTCCTGCGATGTCGGCAGTAGAGTTAACGCAGGTAGCCTCTAAAGCCATTACTAAGGGTATTTACTCTTTTGTGGTGATCAACTACGCTAACCCAGATATGGTAGGTCATACAGGCAAATTAGAAGCCGCTAAGAGTGCGATCGAAACCGTTGATCATTGCTTAGGAAAACTCCTCAGAGCCATTAACCAAGTTGGTGGTACAGTATTGATCACCGCCGATCATGGTAACGCAGAATACATGAAGGATGAAAACGGTAATCCTTGGACTGCCCACACCACAAATCAAGTACCTTTTATTTTAGTAGAAGGAGAAGGGCGTAAAATAGTTGGTCATGGTGGTAACGTCAAACTCAGAGAAAACGGTAAACTAGCAGATATTGCACCCACAATTCTCGAAATTTTGCAACTACCGAAACCCCAAGAAATGACAGGAGAATCTTTAATCAAAAAATCTGAATACGAAGTGAAAAAAAGTCGTACTCCCGTGAGTATTTCTGTTTAAAAAATTAGAAAGTAGGGACACAAGGTTTGTGTCCATAAACACAAGGTTTGTGTCCATAAACACAAGGTTTGTGTCCATAAACACAAGGTTTGTGTCCATAAACACAAGGTTTGTGTCCATAAACATAAGATTTGTATCCATAAACATAAGATTTGTGTCTCAAATTTTTGGTTAAGAGAAAGTAATAAGTAATAAGTAATAAGTTTTGATAATTTACTATCATCAATTGATTATTTCAAGATTTATTATTAGTTAAAATGTGTAAGTAAAAAATCTCCCTAATCCCCTAATCCCCTAATCCCCTAACTCCCCAACATTTTTATCAACTTACTTTGAAACAACCCTGCTGATTTATAAGGAGAAGTCATCGGATTGTTTAAGAATTGGTTAAAGAAAATAAAAATAATACCCTTAAAGTCTGTTAAGATTGACCTTGTGCAAAATAAAAATATTTAACTGAGCAGGTAGAGAAAAATCTCGGACAAAATATGAAGGACAATCAATACAATATGATCGATCGACATTCCCTCAGTCAAAGAGGAGATAAACCAGAAGAAGCCTGTGGAGTCTTTGGTGTTTATGCACCAGAAGAAACCGTAGCCAAATTAGCATACTTTGGTTTATATGCACTACAACATCGAGGACAAGAATCCGCAGGAATAGCCACCTTTGACGGAGAAGCCTGTTACTGTTATAAAAATATGGGCTTAGTATCTCAGGTTTTCAATGAGTCCATCTTAAATAATTTACCGGGTAAAATTGCCGTAGGACATACCCGTTACTCTACCACAGGCTCTAGTTTACAAGCAAATGCGCAACCGGCTGTTATTAACACAAGGTTAGGAAAACTGGCTCTTGCCCACAATGGAAACTTAGTTAATACCGTAGAATTACGAGAAGAATTAAACAAGCGTAATTGTGAATTTATCACTACCACAGACTCAGAAATGATTGCCTTAATGATGGGCAAAGAAGTCGATACAGGTAAAAATTGGGTGGAAGCTGCCATTAGTGCCTTTAAATGGTGTAAAGGAGCTTATAGTTTAGTAATTGGTACTTCTGTGGGTATAATTGGGGCAAGAGACCCTTATGGTATTCGTCCTTTAGTAATTGGTAAAATGGTGGAAGAAGGCAACCCCATTCGCTACGTTTTAGCCTCTGAAACCTGCGCCCTCGATATTATTGGTGCTGATTATATCAGGGATGTTGAACCGGGGGAATTAGTTTGGATTACTGAAGATGGTTTAACTTCCATTCAGTGGGCAGAAAAAACCGAACATAAATTATGTGTATTCGAGATGATCTATTTTGCTCGTCCTGATAGTATTATGGGTAATGATAGTCTTTACGCCTATCGTTTAAGATTAGGGGAACAATTAGCGAAAGAGTCTTTAGTTGATGCGGATATGGTAATGGGTGTACCTGATTCGGGGATTCCTGCCGCCATCGGTTATTCTCGTTATACAGGGATTACCTATCAAGAAGGGTTAATTAAAAATCGCTATGTGGGGCGAACTTTTATACAACCGACTCAGCACATGAGAGAACATGGAATTAAAATGAAACTAAACCCTCTCAAGGATGTTTTAGCAGGAAAACGGATCATTATTATTGATGATTCGATCGTGCGAGGTACAACAAGTCGTAAAATAGTTCGTGCCTTGAGAGACGCAGGGGCGAAAGAAGTACATATGAAAATTTCTTCTCCTCCTGTAACTCATCCTTGTTTTTATGGTATTGATACCGATAGTCAAGATCATTTGATCGCTGCGACGAAAAAAGTTGAAGAAATAGGAAGACAAATTGAAGTGGATACTTTGACTTATTTATCTCAAGAAGGGATGTTAAAAGTTACTAACGAAAACCCTCAAAATTTCTGTACTGCTTGTTTTAATGGTCATTATCCTATAGATATTCCCGAAGATGTTAAACGATCGAAATTAATCCTCGAAACAGCATCTTAGAGAATTGAGAATTGAGAATTCATAATTAATAAATCATTCCTCATTTCTCTTGAGGCAAGTTCTAAGTTATATTTGGAAAAGTTTGTTTTTATAATTGAATTTCTATGAAGATTATTGACTCTAAAGGTCGTTTATTCGGTAAAGTAAATATACTAGATTTAGGTGCGATCGCAGTTATTCTTTTAGTTTTGATCGGTATCTTTATTGTACCCGGTCCTACAGGTTCGATCGCCCAAGTGGGAAGTGGAGCAAGTGACACGATCGAGTTAAATGTATTAGTAAGGGGTTTAAGTGTCAAAAATGCTCCCGAATTTCTTGCTTCTCTCAAAGATAGTACTGTCAAGATTATTGTCAGAAATGAACCTTCAGGCACATTAAATATAGAATCGGTAGAAGAATTACCTAACTATATCATCGCCAGTCAACCTGACGGTAGTGTAAAAGCGGTACTTGATCCTCGTCCTATTGTAGCATTCAGTACCGATATGTTAATGTTAACCAGTGGAAAAGGACAAATGACTAATGATGGTGCAGTATTAGCTAACCAAAAAATCAAAATTGGTACGGTTTTAGAACTTGACGGTACTAACTATAATTTCAGAGGCAGTGTTATTGGAGTCAATAAAAGAAGCTAACAATTAACCAATGTGTAGGTTGGGTTAAGGAAACGAAACCCAACAAAAACGCCCCTTACTAATCGATTAATTTTATAATTCAGTGAGGTTGACGAATAGTTAAGATGGATAAAAAAAATTGAATAAAATAAAGCCCAAAGAAAAGGCTGTAGAAGCGACAATAAAAATAAAAGTAACGATTTGCCAATTTTTATATTTAAGTTTTTGTAAATCTAAACGCAGTAAAATATTACTAGATACGATTACTAATAAATGGGAAAAATAATCAAAAGAACAAAAAACAAATACCAGTACGATCGACCAGAATAAAATAGCAATAAAAGCCTTTAAATCAGAGTTAATACTTTCTTCAAAAATAAAAGTAATTAACACTAAAGGACTGCTTAAAATTAAAGAAATAAAAACTGTTGCTAAGAGTATTAATAATTTAATAATTAAAGGTAAAAAATTCTCTTCAATCAGTAAATTAATAATAGTATTTTGTTCTCTAATTACGATCGCCCAATGATTAGCCGGTTTAGCGATCGTCCATCCTACGACACCATAAGTACAGAAAAAAAGACTAAAAGAAAGCAGTAAATTTGTATCGAGCCAAGAAATATTTTCCGTTATTTTACTGAAAGATTTTGGCATAACAACTAACTCTCAATACTTTTAATTATGAAAATATTAAGGGCAGAAGCCCTTACTAAAAGCTCGTTAAAAAACTAAGCCATACATTGAACCATATAATCAAAATAAGCCCCAGCTTCTAGGGCTTCTTCTTTGCTGAGTAAAGCTAAAGAAGCCTCTTTCAAACAACGAATTGATTCAATCATTCCATTCAAAGGAACTCCCAAAGAATTATACATTTCTTTGACCCCAATTAAGCCAATTTTTTCGATGGGTTCTTTATCTCCAGCTAAGATTCCGTAGGTAGCTAAACGTAAATACCAACCAAAATCTCTGATACATTGATTATACTGTTTTTGACCTGACGCATTACCACCGGGGGCTCTGAAATCAGGGCGTTTTCTGAATAACTCCCGACTAGCTTTCTCGACGATTTTTTTCTCGTTTTCTGCTAGAGTTTCAGCAATTTTCAACCGTTGTAAACCAGAATCTAAAAATGATTTAATTCCCTGTAATTCACCGCTACTGGGGTAGCGTAATTCATCATCAGCTTTGAGAATAACTTGACTAACTATGCTCATTTTATTAACGAGTATTATTTTCTTAAATTTAACGATTATATCACTGTGGCATACCCTCATCCGCATTAAAATTATGCCATGAGTTTCTTTGGCATGAATACCAAAGGGTTTGATCGTTAGGTGATGCCAACCCCAACTTAAAATTAATTATACTTTATTGGTGCAAGTTCATCTCAACTCAAAAAGACACCTCCACCGTTATCAAAAGTTAACTTTACTCAGATTCACTCACCTCTCCAGCATCAACAATAGTATTAGCGATCGCCGACAATAAGTTATTGTAAAATTATAATGTGCTAGGATAAATTTTGTGAATTTTAGAGTTACTGAGTGAAAATTGTAGTGATTCCACAGAATTAGATCGAATCTTGGGGCAAATTCTTGGTGTAATGTTAACTCGTCATCAGAAAAAATTGGCGATTTATGATGAAGACATTCGCAAATTTGAGCAGCTTTATCATTTGGACTCCGAGCAGTTTTTGCAGGAATTTAACGCAGGAATATTAGGGGATAATATAGATTTCTTTGAATGGTTTAGTCTCTGGGAATTACGCAAGGATATTTTAAAAAAGATCAGTAAATTACAACAAGGATTATGATCAACCCTGAAGATTATTTAGCTTTAGTAAAATCTTTTATTGCACTTTGTCCAGAGATAATTACCTTTCAAATTCTGAGGGAAGAAATACAGGGAAACAAAGGATTCTGGCGATACCGACTCACCTTAAAAGATAACAGTTTTTTAGAGATGTTTGAGTTTTTTGAAGTTCAATTAACAGAAATAAACATCATTAAGTATAGTTTTCATGGCAAACAAAAAAAGGAAAACTGATTAAGCGTTGGGATAATGCACCTCATCATCCTGGGATAAAGACTTTTCCTCATCATCTACATGATGACACAGAAGATTCTGTTTTTCCCTATACTCCTATTTCATTGGAAGAAATTTTAAGGTTGATTTCTGCTCAAATTAGTTCATCTTAAAATTAAGGGTAAAGGACTGAGAATATAATTAAGGGGATAGTATATTAAAGGTGTCCATAAACTGCTAATAATAGCAGAAGTTAAAGAATTTTTTTGATAATTTAACCATATATCTATCAAAGGTATTTGAGTTTGAATACTATATTGTAAAGCGATAATTGTTTCATTAATAATTGCCATACCAAAAACAATTAAAGTAAGAGAAATTACGTCTTCTTTGACATACTTATCTTTATAAACATTATGGGTAAATAAACTAACAATAATTAAGCCCAAAATATGGGAGGGAAAAAATCCTGTTAAACTATCCCAAATTAACCCTAAAGAAATTCCAGCAACGAGACTTTGCCATAAATTACGTTTCACACTCCAAGTGATTAACCAAATTAATAACCAATTAGGGGTAATACCTATTAGCTCTAATCCTGCTATTCTTACTAATAATAATAAACAACAAATAATCAGGGATATGATAATAAAAAATGTCCGTAACCAAAAATTATATTTCCAACTTATATCGACTTTTTTTAACATTAAGTTATTTTAATTGATAATTAAAAATGTTATAATTGATGAGAAATTTACCTTTAAAATAGCAATCACGATTTCTTATTCATGGGTTGACTATTTCGATCGAACATAACCTAAAATATATGATATATTATTAAACATAGAAAATAGGAAACAGTTAAATATTTGAAGTTTTTTATCAATTCTTTACTTAGCACCTAACATCTAATACTTAATACTTTATCGTTTTTTTCATCGTGACTATATCTTATTTTGCTACCACCGCCAGAGGTTTAGAAGAAATTACCGCCCAAGAATTAATTAAGTTGGGGGCAAAAAATGTTGAACCTGAATTTACGGGGGTTTCTTTTGAAGGCGATCGAGCCTTATTATATAAAGTTAACCTCTGGGGTAGAACTATTTTTCGAGTGTTGCAACCGATACATAATATCCAAAGTAATAATCCAGAGCAATTATATCGTAATGTGAGATCGATCGATTGGTCAGAATATTTACAACCCCATCAAACTATAGCAGTTCGTTGCACGGGCAAAAACCCACAACTCAATAATAGTCATGTTACCGCTATTCAAATCAAAAATGCCATCGTAGATCAACAACAAGAAAAAAAAGGAGTTCGATCGAACGTAGATACTATTGAACCAGATATAGTTATAAACGCCCATATTCAAGAAAATAACTGCATTTTGAGCCTTGATGCCACAGGAGACAGCCTCCATCGTCGAGGTTATCGCCCAGCCATGGGATTAGCACCCCTCAAAGAAACCTTAGCAGCCGCCTTACTTTACATCACCGAATGGACACCAGATCAAGCCCTTGTCGATCCTTTATGCGGTTCTGGTACAATTATATTAGAAGCGGCTCTCATGGGATTAAATATCGCGCCCGGATTGTATCGTCAAAAATTCTGTTTTCAAAACTGGACAGATTATGATCCTCAATTATGGGAAAATCTGTTAAAAGAAGCAAAAATGAGTCAAAAAGACCATTTAACCCCCATGATAGGCACAGATGCGGATGCAGACATAATTAAACAAGCTCAAAGTAACGCTAAAGCCTGTAATATCTCAGATCAAGTCAAATTTTATCAACAACATTTAGTGGATATAGTCGCCCCTGCGGAATCAGGCATTCTCATTTGTAATCCTCCCTATGGCAAACGCATCTCGGAAGTAGAAGCCTTATTTCCCTTATATAAGTTATTAGGAGATGTGTTTAAGCAACGTTTTAAAGGTTGGACTGCTTATGTTTTAACGGGGAATAAAGAATTAAGTAAAAAAGTCGGTTTGCGCACTTCTCGCCGTATTCCCATTAATAACGGTGGTATTTCTTGCACATTATTGAAGTACGAAATGTATTAAATTATTTAATATACTTGATCATGAGAACCAATAGTTAATAATAAAATTTCTTTTTCTTCAGAATTAGGATGATCTATAAACTTAAAAATAATTCGATTACTATAATCAATAGAACATGACCATTTATCAGATAATTCACCTTTTAATTTATGTGTTCTTAGATTCGCATTAAATGGATTTTCTGCAATTTCTTCTAATTTTTGCTCAATTAAAGAACGTAATTTTGGATTTTGGCGTAGTAACTTTTTTATTTTACGGCTAAAATTATCACTCCAAATCAAATTATTCATAAATCTAACTCTGCCATTAAATCTTTCACTGAACCTTTTTTAAATTTCCCTTCTTTGTATTCTTTTTCTGCTTGTTTAATTTCTTCGATTAATTCTGCTCTTTTTTCTTCATGCAATCTATTTTGGATAATTTGTATTAACATCTTTTGTTCTTCACAAGTAAGATTTTCTACAGTATCGATCGCTTCTTGAAAATAGGATGTTTTATTCATACATTTAATCTTATTTTGATTAATGAAATTATAACATTATAGCAATCTTTCTTGTCTAGGTAACACTGTAAAATTTGCAAAAAAAATAAGAGCAGAATCTTGAATTTCTACCCTCATTTTCTCTCAGACATGATCTGAATATTAATTATAATAAACCAGTATTAGTACCAGCACGACCAGTTACTAACTTTACTTTAACAATAGAACCGCCCATTTTTTGGATTCTTTGTTGCTCTTTAAACCAGTTATCATAAGGAACTAATTTAGTGAAGTAAGTATTTTGTAATTCTCTTTGGGTTCTAATTCTGGTTTGACTAGGCACACAAGCGGTGACTTGAAACATTCTCATGGGGATTTATCTCCTTGATGATTAAATCTCGTATTTAATTTTTTTATCCATCGAGTAACGAAACTACCTCGATCGAACCTGTTAAAATAAATTTATTTTAAAAATTTCTATGACAACGGTTAGGAGTCGAGAGTCAATACTAAATCAATCAAACTGTTAAACAGTCTTACCAAACTAGCACTCACTCCAGACATTCCTAACCTTAGTTAAGTTTTAAGCGTCAATAAATTAGCTTAAACCAGAGCAGATGTAATCGAAGTAAACACCCATTTCTTTACCAGCATCAGCACCGACTAAACTAGCGGTAACTTCTTTCATAGCTTGGATAGCTTGAATGGTAGAGCTTACAGGTACACCTAAAGAGTTGTAGGTTTCTTTTAAACCATTTAATACACGCTCATCTAAGATGGAAGCGTCACCTGCTAACATAGCATAGGTGGAATAACGGAGGTAGTAATCTAAGTCACGAATACAAGCAGCGTAACGACGAGTGGTGTACATATTACCACCTGGACGAGTTACATCTGAATATAATAAGGATTTAGCTACAGCTTCTTTAACGATGGTAGCAGCGTTAGCACTGATAACACTAGCAGCACGAACACGGAGAGCTCCAGTTTGGAAGTATCCTTTTAATTTGCCTAAAGCGTTAGCATCAAGGTATTTGCCTT
Organism: Geminocystis herdmanii PCC 6308; assembly: GCF_000332235.1. NCBI lineage: Bacteria > Bacillati > Cyanobacteriota > Cyanophyceae > Chroococcales > Geminocystaceae > Geminocystis > Geminocystis herdmanii. The sequence continues at coordinate 49,958 of NZ_CM001775.1, forward strand.
GTACGTCAGAGGAGTTGATTACAGCAGTAATTGCGTCTTGCATTGTTGTTTCCTTTTCTACTTAATAAAGTTTTGCTTATTGTTTTTGCAGGACTAAAATTATTTAGCACCAAATAGGGTTTAGGGATTTTTAGCTAAAACCTATTGCATAGCTCCGATAACATAATCGAAGTAGGAAGCGGCTTCACCAGCGTCATCAGAAGACATCATGCCAGTTGCAACTTCTTTCATTTCACGCACACTTTGAGCTACTGCACCTACGTCAGTACCTAAAGATTTGTACATTTCTTTAACGCCTACTAAACCAATTTCCTCGATGGGAGTAACGTCACCAGCTACGACTCCATAGGTGATTAGACGTAGATAGTAGTCCATGTCGCGCAAACAGGTAGCGGTCATTTCTTCACCGTAAGCATTTCCACCGGGGGAAACTACATCGGGACGTTTTTGGAATAAACGATCACCAGCTTCTTTAACAATACGTTCACGAGCGCCAGTTAAGGTTTCAGCGATGCGCAAACGAGTTTCACCAGAGGCTACAAATCCTTTGATTCTGTCTAATTCGCCGGGGCTTAAATAACGTGCTTCTGCGTCAGCATTCACGATCGATTTCGTGACGATACTCATTGATGGATTCCTCCAAACAAAATATTAAATAGTATTTATTAATTTGACCAGTTTTTTGACTTCACTGTTCAGGAAGTTTAGAAATTCCTATCATTAAGATAGTTTTTTCTTTTCATCAGTATAAACCACAAGGGGTATATTCACTGATTTATTTTTTGAAGAGGTTTTATTTGTCTTCGCAAATTATTGTGCCGTATCAAGTCCACTTTTGCTTAATTTTCTTAATACTTTTTAACAATTGACTTATGAAGAATTAAGAATTAAGAATTAAGAATTAAGAATTAAGAATGGAAAATGAAGAATTAGCCATGTTAACCTAAAATCTATCACCTATCATCTATCACCTAAAATCTATGAATCTCGATCGACTTTTATCTAGTTATGATTATTATTTACCCCCAGAGTTAATCGCCCAAAACCCTGTTACCCCTAGGGATAGTTCACGTTTGTTAGTTGTCAAACCTGATAACACGATCGAGCATAGCATTTTTTGTAACTTACCTGATTTATTACTACCGGGGGATTTGTTAGTGTTAAATGATACTAGGGTTATTCCTGCCCGTTTGTATGGTAAAAAGTCAACGGGGGCGGAAGTTGAGGTTTTATTAGTAGAAGAAAAAGAAGATAATTGTTGGTTAGCTTTAGTTAAACCGGGGAAGCGCTTTTCTGTGGGAAGTGAAATTATTTTTAGTGACGACTTGAAAGCCACTGTTATGGGGAAAGATGAGGCAACGGGAGGCAGATTTTTACAATTTCATGTGCCAGAATCGGAGTCTTTTTGGACAATTTTGGAGAGGGTAGGTAATATTCCTTTTCCTCCCTATGTCACGGAATCTCAAGCTAAGGTTGAACAATATCAAACTATTTACGCTGAAAAACAAGGTGCGATCGCCGCTCCCACAGCAGGATTACATTTTACTGAAGAATTATTAGCCGAGTTAAAAAAAAGACAAATAAATATTGCGACAATAACCCTCCATGTCGGTATTGGCACATTTCGCCCTGTAGAAGTAGAAGATATTGTAACCCATGATATGCACTACGAATCGATCGAACTCAATCAAGATACCGTTGACTTAATTGAGAAAACAAAAAAAGCAGGAAGAAAAGTAATTGCGATCGGCACAACAGTAGTTAGAACCTTAGAAGGTGCATATCAACACCATCAACAATTAAAGGCTTTTTCAGGAAGAACAAATTTATTTATCTATCCGGGCTATGAATTTAAAGTGATAGACAGTTTAATCACTAATTTTCATTTACCTAAATCTAGTTTATTGATGCTAGTTAGTGCTTTGATTGGTAGGGAAAGATTAATGAGTATTTATCAAGAAGCCATAGAAGAAAAGTATCGTTTCTATTCCTTCGGAGATGCCATGTTTATCACGAATTAGGATGTTGGGGAATTGGGGTGTTAGGGTGATAGGGTGATAAGGAAATTCTTAATTCTTAATTCTTAATTCTTCATTGTTCATTGTTCATTGTTCAAAAGGAGCTTAAAATTATGTCAGTGTCTTTATTAGCCGATGCTAACGTCAGATTAGAAGAAGCGTTAAAATATGTTTCAATCTCTGATGATGCGTTTTCCAGACTGAAATATCCCAAAGCAAGTTTAAGCGTATCTATTCCCGTGCGCATGGATGACGGTTCATTAAAAATTTTTCAAGGGTATCGAGTGCGCTATGATGACACCAGAGGTCCGGGTAAAGGTGGAGTGCGTTATCATCCCTCAGTGTGTCTGGATGAGGTGCAATCCTTAGCGTTTTGGATGACTTTCAAATGTGCCTTATTAAATTTACCCTTTGGCGGTGCAAAAGGCGGTATTACCGTTAATCCAAAAGAATTATCCAAGGCTGAATTAGAAAGATTAAGTAGAGGATATATAGAAGCCATCGCCGATTTTATCGGTCCTGATATTGATATATTAGCGCCTGATGTTTATACTAATGAGATGATCATGGGGTGGATGATGGATCAATATAGTATCATTCGTCGCCGTATTTCTCCGGGAGTTGTCACAGGAAAACCTCAGACAATGGGGGGAAGTAAAGGAAGGGATACTGCCACGGCTACGGGCGCATTTTATGTCATTAATACCATCTTACCTAAGTTTAACCAAATTCCCGAAAAAACTTCGATCGCAGTACAGGGTTTTGGTAATGCCGGGGCAGAAATTGCCGAATTATTAGGAAAATCAGGTTATAAAGTAGTCGCCGTCAGTGACTCCCAAGGGGGAATTTATGCTAGTCAGGGGTTAGATATACCAAGTATTCGTCAATACAAAAAAAATCATCCCACCGTAACAGGAGTTTATTGTAAAGATAGCGTTTGCAATATCATAGAACATGAGGTTATCACCAACGAACAATTATTAACCCTTGATGTCGATGTCTTAATTCCTGCTGCCTTAGAGAAACAAATCACTGAAGAAAATGCGGATAAAATCAAAGCTAAATATATTTTTGAGGTAGCCAATGGACCAATTACATCTTCAGCAGATAAAATATTAGAATCTAAAGGTATTAAAGTGTTTCCTGATATTTTAGTCAACGCAGGAGGAGTAACAGTGAGTTATTTTGAATGGGTACAAAATCGTAATGGATTATACTGGAGTTTAACAGAAGTTCAAGAAAAATTAAAAGTGAGAATGATTGAAGAAACCGAAGCAATTTGGAGTATCAGCCAAAAAATGGGAGTTTCTCCTCGCACTGCGGCTTATATTCACGCCCTAAACCGTTTAAATGAGGCGATGTCGGCAAAAGGTACAAGAGACTTTTATCAAGCTATTCATTCTTAATCGTTAATTAGGGTTTACGGTTGGTACTTTTTCCGCAAACCCTACTTAATTTTTATTCTTTTGTTTTGTTTATTTCGTTTATTTCGTTTTATGATATGAAGAATAAGTAAATAATTTGTGATTATGATTTTATCTCCTCCTCAAATAACAACAGAACAAGAAATTGCAAAAATAGCTAGTCAATTTTTAGCTATGCACTCTCCAAATAATAATAACTGTGAGTTAAAGTTTAGTAACGGGGAAAATATTATTATTCCTACCAGTGTTTTGCCTCAATTAGCAGAAATTTTAAGTTATTTAGCTAAGGGTGATAAAGTAAATATTGTACCTATTAAATCAGAATTAACTACTTCTGAAGCGTCGGAAATTCTCAATGTTTCTCGTCCCTATCTGGTACAGTTATTAGAATCGGGTGAAATTCCTTTTCGGAAAGTGGGGGTGCGTCGCCGAATTTTAGCTCAAGATTTAATGATTTATCAAGAGAAAATACAAGCTCAAAGAAGATATGTTTTAGAAAAATTAACGGCCCAAGCACAAGAATTAAACATGGGATATTAAGGGGTAGTGAAAAAATTAACGGTTGTTTATGATGCTTGTGTATTATATCCTGCACCATTGCGAGATTTGCTAATGTGGTTAGCGATGACAGATTTGTTTCAAGCAAAATGGACAAATAAAATTCACGAAGAATGGATGAGAAATGTTCTTAAAAATCGTCCTGATTTGACTTTAGCACAACTCGATCGCGCAGCGCCGTTTCACGATCGCACTAAACAATTAATGAATAGTCATATCAAAGATGCTTTAGTGACAGGATATGAATATCTTATTCCTAGTTTAACTCTTCCAGATGCTGATGATATTCATGTTTTAGCAACAGCAATTCATGGAAAAGCAGACTTGATTCTTACTTTCAATCTTAAAGATTTTCCTGATTTTATTCTCACTAATTACAAAATTTATGCCATTCATCCAGACGAATTTATTTTAGAGTTAATTGATATTGCTGAAACAATTATTATTCAGGCAATAAGTCAACATAGAATGAATTTAAAAAATCCTCCTTTAACGATACAAGAATATCTCAATTGTCTTTCTAACCAAGGATTAATTGAAACAGTGGAAGTGTTAAAAGAAATTTTATTATAATAAATAACTTTTCTGTGATTGATTGAGGTATTGAAAAAAAAACAAAAGTATTAAAAATTATTCGATAAATTAGAATAAAATGTTGTCTAATAATATTAAAAATAATAAAGAAAATGATCATAAATGTTTAATAATTGGTTATGGAAATACTTTAAGAAATGATGATGGGGTTGGGCAAATTGTAGCGAAAAAAGTAGAAGAATTGAGTTTAAATAATGTAGAATGTATTTATCAACATCAATTAACTCCTGAATTAGTAGAAAAAATTAAGGACTTTTATCAAGTATTTTTCATTGATGCTAGTCACGATCGCGCAGCGCCGTTTCACGATCGCACAGTGCCACTTCGTGATCGAACTGAAGTAAAGCTGATAAAATTACCAAGACTTAATATTGATAATTCTCAGGATTATGGGCATTACTGTAATCCTGAATACTTGTTATATTTGACTAACTTAATTTATCATAAAAATCCTGAAAGTTTTTTAATAACTATTCCCATTGAAAATCTGAATTTGGGAGAAGAATTATCTATCTTAGCTCAAAAAGGTATGGAAAAAGCGATCGAAATTATCAAAGAAATGATTTTAAAAACAGAGTAAAAAAATGCACGAAATCGGCATCATGGAAGAAACTTTAAATCTTGCGATTGACTATGCAATGGAAGAAAAGGCAACGGAAATAACTGAAATTACCATGGCGATTGGTAAAATGTCGGGAGTTGTACCTTCGGCTTTACAATTCGCTTTTGATGTTATTAAACACAGTTCGATCGAACAAAACCAGTCGATAAATGTGAAAAATGCTCAACTAAAAATAGAGTTATTACCAATTATTTGTTACTGTGATTCTTGTCAAGAAAGATTTACTCCAGAGGAATGGATTTTTCAATGTCCTCAATGTAATTTATTTAGTAATAAAATTATTCAAGGAAAGGAAATTAAGTTAATATCGATGCAAATTGAAAATGAGAAATAGGCAATAATTTGTATTAATGAATTTCTAATTTTAAACCGGGTAGAAATTTTTGTAAATTTTTTAAGGATTTTTTTTGCCAAGGAATTTGCTCTGAACCTAATATAATTAATTGCAATAGTTTATATTTTCTTAAACCGATGACAAATTTCGATAACATACTTATACCAGAACTATTTAAAAAAGATAATTCTCTAAGATCGATCGTGATATTTTTAGGCTCGTTTTCAGTACTTAATTCTAATAAGTCTTTGATTAAACTATATTCTTGAGGTCCTCCTAAACTTAATTCTCCGACAAATTTAATTGTCTTATTACTTTCATTTAATTCTACTAAGTAATCCTCTCCTTTTACTGTTTTATTTTCCATGTTAGTATTGTTGATATTTTTATCTTAAATATTTTTAATTATTGTTAAAATTATGTTATTTAAACTTGTATTTGTACCATTGTTGTTACAATGTTAAAGGGTTCGATCGAGTCAAACTTCCAACCAATTTTACCACCATAATCATTAATTATAGTTAAAAAACCCAATCCTGAACAATCATCTTCCACATCACTCAAAGCATTTTTTTCTAACTGCTCCATATAAAGAAATTCTGTGTCTTCAGAAGATAATCTAGCAATAAAATCTTGTAATTTTTTTCTATCATCTAATTTAATACTATTAGTAGCAAAAATAACCGCAATTAAATTGTTATTATTTAAAAAATGTACTCCAAATTCGATTTGAGAATTACTATTTTCGTCATTATATTTCATAGCATTTTCTAACAACTCATTAGCAATATAAGAAACAGCACTTTTACTTTCTTCAATGCGTTTTTGTTGTTCGGCATCTCCATCATCTAAAGGTAAAAAAGTCGTAAAATAATCCGCAATAAAGTAAGCGGATAAACGATTATTTCGCCAACGTTTTTTCAAAGGAATAGAAGTTGGAGTAAAAGTCAATTCTAAAGAATCTTTTTCTGGGGGAAATTGTTGAATAAAATCACCAAAAATTTGCATCTCATTATGTTAGTCAGGTTTACTCTATTTTGACACCTCCAATCATTGAATGATGGAGTATTTTCGTTCGATGAACTATGATGACATTGAAGGTTTTTACGGAGGTTAATTACCTTTCCTCTAACAAATATTATACAGATGTTTTGGTACAATAAACCTCTCAATATATATTACTCACTCTCAATTACTAATAGATTTCTGGAAAAAATTAAATTTTGAATACCTAAAACTATCGTAGAGACATAAAATTTAACGTCTCTATCGAAATTGTGGTTGGTGTCTAATGATTATTGGTAGCCAAGAGATGATAAAATTGCCTTTGATTAGCTATTCTTTTTAAAAATCCATGCCTGAAGCAGTAGGAGTTATTCAAACTTTAGGATTCCCCGCTATTTTAGCAGCCGCCGATACCATGGTTAAAGCGGCAAGGGTGACTTTAGTTTATTTTGATAAAGCAGAAAAAGGTGATTTTGTCATCGCTATTCGTGGTCCGGTTTCTGAGGTTAAACGGGCTATGGCTGAAGGCATCCGAGAGGCAGGAAATGTCTTCGGTGGTATAGTGCAAACTCACTATATTATTCCTAATCCGCCTCCGAATGTGGTAGATGTATTGCCGATCGAATATACAGAAAAGTCTCAACCTTATCGTTTTTAAGGATTTTTTTTGACAAATTATTTTATTTTTATTACTTAAATTATTATTTTAGGAGAATTTTTTTTATGCCTTCACAATCAGCCGTAGGGTCTCTTGAAACAAAAGGATTTCCCGGGGTTTTAGCCGCCGCCGATGCCATGGTAAAAGCTGGTAGAGTTACTCTTGTGGGTTATATTCGGGTGGGAAGCGCCCGTTTCAACGTCAATATTAGAGGAGATGTTTCCGAAGTTAAAACCGCTATGGCTGCTGGTATTGAGGCGGTGGCAAAAGTAGAAGGTGCCGCTCTCGAATCATGGGTGATTATTCCTCGCCCCCATGAAAATGTTTGTGCTGTGTTGCCGATCGACTACTCAGATTCCGTTGAACCTTATCGCCTAGCGGTGGAAGGTGTCGCCTTACCTCCTGCACGTTAAAAATAATGAGGAATGAGGAATGAAGAATGAGTAATTAAACTGTCTGTCCTAATTTTGAGCTCAATTTATTGAATGTAAATATTAGTCGTGTAATTTATTACACAGTGATTTATTGCTTAAATCTCCAATTCCCCAATTCCCTAATCCCCTAATTTCCCTAACTTAATTATTGATGATTACTTTTACAGAATACCAACAACGTCGCCAAAAATTTATGAGTGTTATCGGTAAGGGAGTCGCCGTTTTTCGCAGTGCGCCCCAGTCCGTTATGCACAACGATGTAGAATATGTTTATCGTCAAGATAGCGATTTTTATTACTTGACGGGTTTTAATGAGTCGGAAGCGGTGGCAGTTTTTGCTCCTAACCATGAAGAACATCAATTCATTCTTTTTGTACAACCAAAAGATTTAGCCTCAGAAATTTGGACAGGTTATCGAGTGGGAGTGGAAGGGGCTAAAGATGTTTATGGTGCTGATGTGGTTTATCCTATCAACGAATTAGATGAAAAATTACCTCAATATCTGATTACGGGCGATCGAATTTACTATCATTTAAGTCGAGATGTCTCTTTCAATGAAAAAATTATTTATCATTGGCGAAAGTTAATCGGTAGTTATCCCAAAAATGGACGAGGACCAAAAGCCTTAGAAGATAGTAACTTTGTTTTGCATCCCTTACGATCGATCAAAAGTGAAGCGGAAATTGTCATGATACGCAAAGCTACGGAATTGTCAGTAAAAGGACATCAACGGGCAAGGGAATTTGCCCAACCGGGGCGTTATGAGTATGAAATTCAAGCGGAAATAGAACATACCTTTAGGCAATTAGGAGGTGATGGGGTTGCTTATCCCTCGATCGTAGCATCAGGAGGAAATTCTTGTATTTTGCACTATATCGAAAATAATCGTAAAATCGAAGCAGGAGATTTATTATTAATAGATGCAGGATGTTGCTACGGTTATTATAACGGTGATATTACCCGAACTTTCCCCGTAAATGGTAAATTTACATCTCAACAAAAAGACATCTATCAATTAGTATTATCCGCTCAAACCCAAGCCATAGAGCAAGTAAAACCGGGAAATACCTATAATCAATTTCATGATAAAGCCGTAGAAGTGTTAGTGGAAGGCTTAAAAGAGCTTAAACTATTAGAGGGTGACAGTAAAGAAATTATTGAACAAGAAAAGTATAAACCCTTTTATATGCACCGTACAGGGCATTGGTTAGGGCTAGATGTCCATGACGCTGGGACATACAAACAGGATAAAGATAATTGGGTAAAATTTCAAGCGGGTAATATTGTCACCGTTGAGCCGGGTATTTATATTTCACCTTACATTACCCCAGTAGAAGGGCAACCAGAAATTCCAGATATATGGAAAGGTATCGGTGTCAGAATCGAAGATGATGTGTTAGTTACCGAATCTGGTAATGAAGTTTTAACCAGTGGGATTGAGAAATAATATTGAGAGTTTGCTGAAAAAGTTTTTTGGCGAAGGGGAGGTATTAGGTATTAGGTTAAAGACTGAAAAATCAAGGTTTTGAGACTTTGTGTAAACATTGAAGTTACTGAACCTAACACCTAAAAAAACCTATCCTAATCTAATGACTTGTGGATAAAGACGGCGTAGTCACTTTTACTTGAGGTTTAATTACTCTTAAACTAGGGAAAAGAAAATGATTTTCCTCTACATATTGAGCTCCAAATAGTCCTTTTTCAGCCCAAAAATATCGATCGGTAGTATGCTCATTTCTTTTAACTACTAAAAGGGCAGGAGGGGTAATTCCGTTCGCTCGAATATGTTTTCGAGCTGCAGTAACGGGCTTATCTTCTCCACTTTCGATATAGTAGTGAGGTACAAGTTCTAAAATTTTTCGACCCTCAAGGCGGCGGCGACTTTTACGCTTCCTTTTCCGTGCCAACCTTACTTCCTCCTTCATAAGTTAAATGCCATATTTACTACATTTTCGAGAATTATATAACGTTTTGCTTGAAAAGTCAATAGAAGAATGGAAAATGGAAAATGGAAAATGGAGAATGGCGAATTAAACCTTTTCAAAAATTTTTAGTTCAATTTATTGAACGTTAAATATTAGCCGTGTAATGAATTACACGGTGGGTTATTAATTAACGCCTATTGCCTAATTGCCTATTACTCATTTCTCATTCCTAAATATATACTGCTGATTATTTTTGATTAAATCTGATGATAATAAGTTTAATTTGGGTTTTATTTATGGGCTTTTTTGCAGGACAAATTGCCCGTAGATTAAAGTTACCCCCCTTAGTAGGGATGATTTTAATTGGTATTATTCTAGGCTCTCAAGTCGGCAATATTCTTAGTGAGAGTATGTTAGAATCCGCCGACTCTTTTCGGGTTATTGCTGTTATGGTTATTCTCATGAAGGCTGGATTAGGATTAGATGCGGATAAACTATCAAAACAAGGTACAGTGGCACTCAGATTAGGATTTTTACCTGCTAGTTGTGAATCGATCGTGGTGGCTTTAGTTTCAATGTGGCTTTTAGATTTTGATTTCGCTACGGGTTTATTATTGGGGTGTATTATTGGTGCAGAATCTCCGGCGGTAATTGTACCGGGGATGTTACGGCTAAAAAGTTTGGGTTGGGGGGTAGAAAAAGGCATTAGTGATGCGATTTTGACGGGGAGCGCTTTATCGGATGTAATGTTGTTATTAGTTTTTAGTTTGTTATTAGCTTTTTTTGCTAATACTAGCGAAGGATTTACTTTCGCTAATTTTCATCTTACGGCTTTACAATTATTACCATTTCAGATAATCATACAAATTTCTTTAGGTATTTTAATGGGGTGGGCAACGGCTCACATTTTAGTCTCTTTATTACGCCGTCAAAAATGGACGCAAAACAGTACTCAAGATGCTTTAATTACCGTGATAATTGCTTTATTTTTAGTGGTTAGTGCGGAAAATTATCCTTTTTTCTCTGGTTATTTAGCTGTTATGGCAACGGGATTTTTTCTGATTGAATTGGATGCACCTTTAGCTCGAAATTTGAGGAAGGGATTTGATAATTTATGGATTGTGGCGGAAATTATTTTGTTTGTGCTTTTAGGTGCAACTATTCCTTTAGGTGTATTGACAAATTATCTTTTACTGGGGATATTATTATTATCGATCGGAACGTTAATTGGACGTGGTATCGGGTGGTTTTTGTCAACATGGGGTAGTAATTGGACATGGAAAGAGCGTTTATTTTTGTTACCCGGAAATTCCGCTAAAGCCACAGTACAGGCGGCTATCGGGGGCATTCCATTAGCCCAAGGCATCGAAGGAGGGGAAACTATTTTAGCTATAGCGGCACTATCAATATTAATAACAGCGCCTTTAGGGGCGTGGGGTATTCCCACTTTTGCCCCCAAGTTATTAGAAAAAGGTGAAATTGATCCCACTAAAATTAATCTTACTCAAAAAAGTATCTTATTAACCCCTATTCCTGCCGATGCAACTTTAACGGGAATTTTACTCAAAACCGCAGAGATAGCCAGAAAAAGCGATAGTGAAGTGATTGTGCTTCATGTCACCGATGAAGAAAACTCAGAAATTTTGAGGGAAATAGAGACAAAAATTAAACAAGTATTAATGGATATTAACCATCAATTAATTATTACTTCTGGAGTTATTACTGAAGAAATTGTGCGTATAGCTAAAGAATATCAAGTTACAGAAATTATCATGGGTAAACATACTTATAACTCTTTCGATGAATTATTTGTTGGTTCAATTTCTCAAGGGGTTTTAGAAAATGCCACCGTCCCGATTATACTTGTCAATAATTAACATACTTATCTCAATAATTTGTGAAATAAGGGTTAAAACCCTCACTACGAACTAATAAAGAATTATTAAATAAGTTTGTAGTAATGGCTTTAGCCTTTTCTCGCTAACAAGAAAGGATAATTTTTTGGACGACATCAGGAAATTTAGTTAAGGTTTTTTCTAATAATTCTACTTCAAAACAATTAATTTGATCCTGTACAACTAAAGCATAATCTAATAAAGTTCCACAATTATACTGTAATGCTTCTTCTTCTAAACTATGGGCAAATTTTCTAATTTTAGAGGTTATTTTTGTTTGTTGTATGATTTCCCATTGCTCCATATATTGTTCTTCTAATTTAATAATTAATTCAAATAAATCTTGATTAGTTTTACATACAGTTATCTCATGACTTTCAGAAGGTTTTATAGAGGATTGAAGAGGGATTATTTCTTCAGAAATTAATACTTTTTTTAATTCTATTACTAACTGATGGCGACTAATTGGTTTATATAAAAAACCATCCACAAAATTACTTAATTCTTTTTTTTCTTCGGGATTTATTGATGCTGTAATCACAATAATTGGGATTTTTTTTGTGACTTCATTATCTAGTAATAAATTAATGATAGTTTTTCCGTCAATATCGGGCATTTTTAAGTCTAAAAAGATGACATCTGGACGATATGTAACGGCTATTTGTATTGCTTCTTTACCATTATGAGCAAAGATTAATTGATGAGATGTATCGGTAAAATAAGCGTCCATTAAGTCTAAATTAGATTGAATATCATCGACTACTAAAATTCGACTAGGATTGAATTGATCTAGGTTATGATCAGTAGAAATAACGGTATTTTCTGACGGCAAAATACTACAAGCTACTGAGGGAAATTCTACAGTAAATTTACTACCTTTATTTACTTGACTTTCTACTTTTATGTTACCGTTAAGCATGGTGACTAATTTTTTGGTAATGGTTAATCCTAAGCCTGTGCCACCATATTTACGAGTACTTTGTCCATCTTGTTGAGTAAAGGATTCAAAAATTCGATCGATCTCATGGGGGATAATACCTATTCCTGTGTCTTCGATCGAAATAGAAAAACCACAATTAGAGATATTAGGATCAATATTTTGACTATTCCTGACAATAATTTTGACATATCCTTGATCAGTAAATTTAATGGCATTACCGATTAAATTAAATAGAATTTGTCTCAATCTTACTTCATCAAAAATAACTATTTCGGGAATATAATCATCTATTTCTAAGAGTAAATCTAAGGATTTTTCTTGAGCTTTGAGATAAAAAATATTCACAACTTCTTGCAATAAATGTAATAAATTTACCACCTCATATTGTATGGGCATTTTTCCTGCTTCAATTTTAGATAAGTCTAAAATATCGTTAATTAATGCCATTAAAGTTTCACCACTAGAAGAAATAGAATTAAGATAACTTTTTGCTCTATTATCTGTAATTAAATCTTGTAATAAATTAGAAAAACCTAAGATAGCATTCATGGGGGTACGGATTTCATGACTCATATTTGCTAAAAATTCACTCTTAGCAATATTTGCCATTTCTGCGGATTCTTTTGCTAATTTTAATTCTTGAGATTGTCGTTTAATTTGTAAAAACAATTCCGCTTGTTCGATGGCGATACCTAATTGAGTTGATATTTTTCTTAAAAGATTTATCTGTCGAGATTGCCAAGAAAAAACTTGATGATTATAAGCACCTAATAAACCCCATAATTCTTTACCGCAAAAAATCGGCACGATCGAAAAAGATTTAATTCCAAATTGTTGATATAATTCTAAATGACATTGAGAAAAATTAGCTAAGTTGACATCATTTACCGAAAAACTTTCTCCTTCACGATACCTTCCTCCTTGATTAGTTTTTAAAAAAGTATCATTCCAGATTCTTTTTATCTTGTCATTAACCATAGAAATTGATTCAGATTTAATGTTTTCAGCAACAAAATTCCCCCCCCCATCTGAGTCAAATTTATACACTGCCACTCGATCACAATCTAAAATATTTCTTACTTCTGCACAGGTAGTATCACAAATTACTTGAAAATCAATACTTTCTCGCATTTTGCGCATAATAGAGTTAATGGCACGCTGTAATAAAGCATTTTCTCTTAAGGCAACTTCTCTTTGTTTTTCGATCGTTACATCAATAGCAATACCATTCCAAATCACGCTACCATCGGGTAATTTTTGGGGTAAAGAATTAACTCGAATATATTTATGTTTACCGCTAGGGGTTTGAATTTGATAATCATAATGAAATTCTGTTAAATATTGACGGGATAATTCTATTACTTGATATAATTCTGATAATTGAGTTCGATCGACTAAATTAAAAATTTTATTCACATCTTGGATAACTTCTTCGGGAGTCAGTTCAAAAATATCTTTAACGGCATTACTTGCAAAAGTTATAAAATATTTTCCTTCAAAATCACAACCTAATTGAAATACCATTCCCGGCACTAAAGCTGTTATTTCTCTTAATTGTATCTCACTCTTTAAAAGATGATCTCCCATTTTTTTTACATTTTTTATCTCTGTGATAATAGCTAAATTTCCCATATAATTTGTATCGGAATCATAGATAGGATTACAAGAAATTGTTAAATAAATAATCTTGCCATCATCTCTTTTAAATTCATATTCTAACTGTTGCCAAGACTGATAATTTTCGATTAAAAAATCTCGATTTTTGATATGGGTTTTCAGAAATTTTAACCAAGATTTTCCCATAAGTTCTTCTTCCTGACAACCTAGTAGATTTATTACGGATTCATTAACAAAACAAATATCTCCTTTTTCTGAGAAAATACAAATACCTTCTTTGATATTTTTTACCATGACGTAAAAGAGATCAAAAGCCGTATTATTAACATTTCGATCGGCATTTATCCCAAATAATATTTTGCTAGTATTTTTCCATAAAATTTGGCGATTAATACTATTGATTCTGGCATTTTTGATAAATAAAGCAATAGGGAATATATATAATAATTTCTGCCAAAAATCTCCGCCATAGTTATTATTTTTTTTGTTAATAATTTGATGTTGCTGGTTTAAATACTTAATTTCTTGTTGATAACTTTTTAAGGCAGTTATTGTTTTATTTTCTAAAATAGAAAAGTCTAATTTTTCTATTTCTATATAATCAAAAATATCATAATTGTCGATAATTTTTTGTTTCCATAAATATTGTTTTTCTGAACAAAAGACAATCACTTTTGGCGGATGATAATTTTTGATATTTATAAATTCTTTAGGTAAAGAAAATTTAAAATTTTTCAGATTTTTTACGAATAAAAAAATTAAAGGAACTTTATCATATTCAACAAAAAAATTCTCTGTATCGATCGAATAATTTGTTTCTGATAAAGAACAATTACGATGAAGAAAAACGATATTTTGACAATAATTTTTTAACTGTTGACAAAGTCGATTATTTTGCCCGACAAACAAAATTTTCCAAGAATTATTACCCATCAAAATTGAGTCTGCAATAATGTCTTGTTTGTATAGCATTTTCTTTACAACATAATATGATTAACACAAAAATAAGCACTTTTAAAAGTTAACTTTTTTTGTTTAGTCTGATATTATATTTTACGATGGAATTGGTAATAATAGTCACAAAATAGCGTTGATCTTAACAAATATTAATACCACTGATTGCGAGGAGAATAATAGATAGGAGAATCTTTAACAATAAAGGGTTTTTCTTGCCAATCTACAGACCAATTTTTTTCTTTCAAATATTTAAGTAATGGCATCATCATCTCTAAATTACGACAAAACCAATATTGTTTTTCTTGATCTTCATCGATAAAGATGATTTGATATTGATAAGCATGACCAAGAGTTTTTAATAATCCGGGATATTTTTTTAACTCTTTTTTAATCTGGGATTGGGAATAGGTAATAATACTATTTTTTTGAAAATGATAAGGAATTTTAAATTTAGGTGTTTGAGGTTTTTTAGGTATAATAGGGGTACTTAAAACGGGGCTTAATAGGGGTTTTCGTTCGGGTTTTTTCGCATAAAAGGGAAACATAATAATTAATGAGGAATGAGAAATTAGGAATGAGAGGAGTAGGTGATTGAAAACTATTCATTATTCACTATGCACTATTTGACTATTTAGGTAGCGAAGGATTTACCGCAACCACAGGTTTGATTAGCGTTGGGATTGGTGAATTGAAAACCGCCTCCAATCATAGCGTTACTGTAATCTAAGACTAAGCCATATAAATATAATAGACTTTTTCGATCGCACACTAGTTTAAAACCTTCATAATCAAAAATATCATCATGTTCGGTGACATTGTTAAGATTTTCAAAATCCATCATGTAAGACATACCAGAACACCCTCCCTGTCTAACGCCTACCCGTAAACAGAGATTTTCGTTACCTTGTTGTTGTCTTAACATTAAAACGTGTTTAAGAGCATTTTCTGTTAATTGAATACCGCTATTGGACATTACTGCTTGTGTCATAAACGTTGATTACTGATACTGGATTTATTTATCTTTCTATTCTAACGTGAGTTTTCTTTGAGTCAAAGTTTATTTAGATGGTAAAATTTTCATTCCAAAATTATTTAAACTTTTTTCTGGAGAAGTCTAATATCTAAAGTCGATCGAATTATTTATTTTAATTAAGGCTAATTTTAATAGTATTTAGCAACTTTTAATCATTAATTTTATTAATTATAAACCTGATTCCTCTAGGGCTTTTGTTAACAAATCAGCCAAATTTTCTTTTTGTGCCCATGATGTTAAATAATTAAAATCTAAATCATGGGATTGAACTTTTAGCACCCCTAAAATATCTCGCCATTGACGCTCATAAATTTGATTTCCTTGGGGATACCTTGGGGAATATTGATTAATGGTATTTTAGGCATAGGAAAAATGAGCTATTATTTTTAACTATTGATTTTAAAACTATGATCACTATCCCGCAATTCAATAAAATTACAGGATGGTGAATTTAATTGATACCTTTACTCCTAGAGACAAAACGGGCTTTTAAATTTCCATCATAGCACGAGAGATCAAACTGCGTCCGATGGACTGTATGCCTGTATGTTCAAAGTAGTTGGTTGACATATCGAGGAAGGCGGCGACATAATCTAATTGATCTTCAGAAAATTCGACAAAACTATGGAGATTTTTTACTACTTTATTTTGGGTGATGGCGTGACTGGCGACAAATCCTGTCATCCATCCCTTAACGGCAGAGAAACTATTGCCGATAAACTGTAATTGCCCTGCTGGATTTCCTCCCGGAATAAAGCGACTGACACTGGAAAACCCTGCATTATTAGTTAATTCTTTACTCGATAGGTTACTAATAGTTGACTCTACTGTTAAGATAAAATCTGCACCAAAAGGCACGATACCATCAAAACAGACTAAAGCCGCCATGCGTGTTAAAGCGTCTCCTTCATATTCTCCTAAGGCTTTGACGAAATCTCCGATACTGTCTCCGGGTAAACCGTTGATTTGACAAAAGGCAACGACTTCTACTACTAATTTGATGGCTAAGTCTAGCGCCTGGGCTTTTTCGTTGTTAGGGGTGAGGCGGTTAAGAAAACTTAATAAACCTATTTTTGAGCCTACTTTATTGGCTAAAGCTGCTGCCCCTAAAGCATAATCGGCTTTGTCAACGGTTTGATATAACCATAACGCATTTTGATAGCCTTGGGTTTTATCATTAAATAACCATACCGCACGATCGCCAATTTTTTGAATAATTTGTTCGTCAGTTTCTCCCGTCACTTCTCGAATCATTTGCTCAAAATTAGTAGTATTTTGCCATTGCCCCGGAATAGCGAAATCGAGGGATTTTAATACCATGGTGGTAATATTATTTTTTGGTAAATTATCGACTAATTCAAAAATTGCTTTACTCATATTCTATTCTCTTGTGATATTATGTGGAATGATTAATGGACTATTTAAGATTATTTGAAATGGTATAAATTTTATTTAGTTTAAATTTGCTAAGTTAGTTAAATCGAATTTACTTAACCATTCTTTTCTTTGTTTTAAATCAAAATTTACATTACTTGATTTTATACTAACTTGATAACGATCGCCCACTAAAACAGCAGTATTATTTGTGCCTTTTTCTACCACTGGAAAACCGTTAATTTTATCCGTAGAATTTTTAAAGTCTTCTTTAGCTGAGGGATTGCTAATAGTATCAAAAATAGCTAAAACTGCTAAATCTTCTCCATTACGCTTTAATTTTGCTTGAACAAATCCTGATTTTTCTTGGGTAAAAACTCTTTCATATTCTCCACTACTAACAGGAAAAAATTGATTAAAACTAGCACCTTTTACCGCATCTTTATCAACGGCAGTATTTCTATTTCCTGCGTCTAAACTTTCTTGTTGTGCCGATTCAAAACGAGAAGGCGGTTGAGGATTACAAGCGGATAAAAATAGTAAAGAAAATAAACAAAATGAGACTATTATACGAGATATTTTTTTTTGATTGATCATAATTTAAAACCTTAAAGAATATTTAATGATACTGTTCGATCGAACCGATCATCATGATTTAAAATCTTATTATAACAGTCCTCAATGATTTGTGAACAATCCCCCTTTTATTCCCCCAACTTTGGGGGTTAGTGGGTGACAATTTTGGGGAGTTAGGCGGCAAAATTTTACAACTAACATAGTTTTATTCACTACTTCCTTTAGCAATTATTTCACGATTTCGATCGAACAAAATAACTGATATTTTGACAAAATGTTCAGAATGTTTTAAAATATATTTTTCACAATTATTAGCAATTCTATTCGCCATAAATTGATAAATTTGATCAGTATAATTACTCTTATTTTCTCTGTCAAATGCTAGTAAAATTTGATAAGCTGATTCTGTGGTTTCCGCCGTAAATATTTGTTGAATAATTCCATGAGGTAAATTAAAATTAGCACAAATTGCCGTTAAAATTTCTAATCTTGCATCAGCTAAATGATGATGAGTATGAAAAATATTTCCTGCTAATTTAATTAACTTTCCATGATAACCTAATAATATAATTGACTTAACTTGCTCGATCGAACTCTTTACTAACATTGAGCCTAACCAGTTTGCAGTCTTTACTAATTGCTCAGAATTATAACCTAATTTAACAGCTAAATCTAAACCATTTTCCCCGATACAAAACACTAAATTATCAAATTTTTTCGCCTTTTCTGCTAACTCTTGTTGATATAATTCTAACTGTTTTTGACTGGTTAAAGGTTGAGAAATTCCTGTTGTACCCAATAAAGATAACCCTTCAATCACTCCAAAAGCTGAATTAGAAGTACGTTGAGCCAGTTTTTTTCCTTCGGGTAAAATAATTTTTACTTCCACAATACTAGGACTTTTTAAGTTGTCTAATAAATTTTTTTCTAATAGTTTTTGTGCATAGGAATAAATAGCAGATTTTCCATCTAAATTAGTAATTTTTCCAATGCCTTCCCCCCCCTCAATAATTAATTTAGTTTCGTAATGTGGTGTTAAAGTTACGATCGACCAAATAGGAGTATCACGGGTTAAATCTAAATTATCACCCGGATTTGAACGGGTAATAGCTAAGGCTTGATTATCACTAATTTTAGCTATTTGTTCAATATTAATAGTTGCCAATTCTGACGGTTTAATTAAATCGATAATAACCTGATTTTCTTGATAACTATTTTGTAAATATTGCAAACTTGCCACTGCTGAAGCCGTAGCAAAAACGGGTAAAGTATAACCTGAATTACTTAATTTTGACATAAAAAAGTTCGTAGTGATGACTTTAGTCATTTCTTAATAGACATAAGTTGAAGAAGGGTTGAAACCCTCACTACAAACTTATTAAAAATCTATTCGGGAGATGTCTAAAGAATTAAATAATTTTAAATATTAGCTTTTTTTTCTGTTTAATTTAACTAAAATTACCGAAATTACTGAGTAAACTTTGTATTAAAAATTAGGTAAATCAAACAAAACAGAAGTCATATAATTTTCAGCCCATTCTACCCCAAAAGCCTTCTCTAAAACTCGTCTAGTTTTATCATTTTGTTGCTGTTGAGTGCAGTAATTTTTTTGCCCTTGCAAATAGACTAATTTTTCTGAAGCAGAAACCTCTTGGGATGCCGTAGCTATTTGACAATGAATTGTTAAAAAATCTTTAACTCTATGCAAAAATAACATTTCTTCTTCACCATTGGAAGGGCGAATAAATAAACAAAAAGGAGAAAAAATATCGCCCCAAGGAGGTAAATCTCGTTTATCTTGAAAAGTAATTTCTGCTAAACTAGACAATTTTTCTTGATAATCAGAAGATAGAGTTTTATCGCCACTGGTAGGGGATAAATCCACAATCGCCGCACTAATTCCCGCCTTTCCTGCCACAATATCACAACCAAACATCGCTAAAGGATATTGAGGATAAGGAAACATAACGCAGTGAAGAATATCTAAATTGTTACCCACTTTCGCTAATTCCAAGTGCATTTTCCGAAATTGTTGACTTTGATAACAAGTGTTTTGAATAGTGAGTCTTTCCCCTTCTAATTTCCCTTCCACATATCCTAATTCTTCGGGAAGTTGATAGGGTGATAAAATTAAATTTTCTTGCCAAATAGCAATAATGGCATCGGCTAATTGATTAATTAAGGGGTGTAATCTACTTTTTAAATCTGAGGAATCGATCATAAAATCTCAATATAATTATTTATTGGTTATTGATCTTTATTTTTTCATACTTTTATCGGTCTAATGAAAAATTGTGATAAAAATAGATAGTAGGGATTAAAAATTTACTACTGAAACTATAAAGATAATATGAGGAGAGAGATTTCATGACATCAAAAGAAGATGAAGAAAGAGAGTTAGAAATAATGAGGGATGCGTTACAGGGGAGAAAATTTACCCTTGCAGACTTAATCGCTAGGGAAGGAGGAGGTTTTTTGAA
Source organism: Geminocystis herdmanii PCC 6308 (assembly GCF_000332235.1). Lineage (NCBI taxonomy): Bacteria > Bacillati > Cyanobacteriota > Cyanophyceae > Chroococcales > Geminocystaceae > Geminocystis > Geminocystis herdmanii. The sequence continues at coordinate 70,402 of NZ_CM001775.1, forward strand.
AGGAGAATCTCCTGTACCTATAATAATTCAAATAAAAACAGAAATAAATAATTTCATTGGGAATAACCTTAAAGATTTGTCGGGTGCTTTACAAGCAGTTTTAACGGATTTAGTGAATGGTGGAGATGATAAAATTAGTTGTCATGATACACAACCTCTGAATGCGTTAACTTTGATTATTGAGGATATTCTCAGTAATGAACATAAATACTATGATTTTGTGAAACAAGTTGATTTAAAATGGGGACAAATGAATGGTGAACGTCCTTACTTTCAAAATGTAGGAGAAACCGCACATCCAGATGATGAATATAGTCATGAATCTGTACGTTTGCGACTAATGGATTTACTAGAAAAAATTAATCAACAAATATCATGATGAAAAGTACGATCGAACAAGATAAAAATATCAAGAATAATCAACCTAATCAAGAGATGAATGATCCCATTTTATGTGATCACTGTAAACGTACCGCTACTAATGGGATTAAATGTAAAGGGATTTGTGTGGCTGATAATGATTATTAACTCATCGTTCGCTTATTTGAAAATGTAAAAATGAGTAAAATAGCTTCTAATCTTTAACCTATAAATGTTTTAGCTCAAAGAGTACTTATTAAGCATAATGTGTAAGGGAGGTTAACTATATTAGCAGTTTTCATACTATAACTTACTTGCAAAATAAAAATTACCAACATTGGGGCTACAAAAAAAGAAACAATTAGCGTAATTATTACAATAATTATAATGAGATGGTTGAAACAGAATCATGAGCTAGGCTGGTATAAATAGACTCTGGTACTTTCATCAAACTTAATATCACCTCAGTTCGATGCAAAAATGTTTGATAAGGGCAGGTTTCAGGTTGCAGGTTGCAGGTTAACAATTTCTTTGTTTGGATCAATTAATTACTTAATTTAATTTCGATAAAATCAATTTGAATAACTTTTTCACCTTATCTTTACCTGATACCTAACACCTTATCTTAACCGATGATTTTATGTCGAACTCAGGTTAAACCAATAGAAAAATTACTATATCTTTTATATCTTCTTCCTTTTTCTGTGGTGCGATCGTGCAGCACCACTTCGTGGGCGAGCAGCGTGCCTTTGGCATCGAGTTTTGTAAGTGGTAAAATAAAAAGTAAATGTAATAGATTTTGAATCGAAATATGGAAAATTTAGAATTAATTAGTAAAGCAATTCTCCCATTATCTTTGGAAAGTAAAAAGCAACTTTTAGAAATATTAGAGCAACAAATATTTGAGTTAGAAGAAGCTAATTATCAAGAGGATGAAAATACAATCAATGAAATTAAGTTAGTTCAACAAGAATATGAAAACGAAGAATATTTGAACCTTAATCAATACCTTGAACAAAGAGGCAATATTAATTAATGAATTACGATCTTATCATCTCTAAGTCAGTACAAAAGCAGATTGATAAATTACCGAATGAAATTGTATTGCGTATCGTGGAAAAACTTAAAGTATTATCAACAGAACCTCGTTTGCAAGGAGTGATCAAACTTAAAGGATATGATAATCAATATCGACTTAGAGTGGAAAATTATCGTATTCGTTATGAAATTGATGATTCCAATCATCAAATCAAAATATTACAGTGTAAGCATCGCAGAGAAGTTTATAGAGATGATCGTTAAAACAAACTGGAAAATGCGATCGCACCTCAAATTTAATAAATTAGGGTTAGTTTATAATGATTATCGGTGGGCAATGCCCACCCTACTAAGTATATTATGGTGACATCCTCCCGCGCTGATCCTACGGATACAGACGTGGGCTTCCAAATATCGCTACTTGGATTTTCTGTTTCAACGGGTGTTTCTAGCCATCGATTGCTCGACAACCCCGATTCATTGCCCTCCGCAAACTTGTTACCGACTGCCCATCGGCTTCAACTTTTTAACCTTTTAGACCCACGCTATGCACTGTTCACCAGCAAGGTAGCTGTACGTTTGTGTCAAGTGGCGAGGTGGTTAGCCTGTTTTTATGATAGCACGTCACAGGCGATTACCAACCACACTTGTTTAATTATTTTTTTTGTTGAAAACAAAGTGTGGGGCTTCTCGCCGTTAAGCTAAAGCTGGTACAGGGATTCTTAAATGAGGATAGAGAGGGAATCGATCGCACAATGTTTCAACACGTTTAATACAATCTAATCTCACGGCTTCATCTTCGGGGTTTAAGAGTCTGTCGGCGATAATATTGGCAATTTCGGTAAATTCCGCTTCTTTTAAGCCTCTGGTGGTTTCCGCAGGTGAACCTAATCTCAATCCACTTGTAACAAAGGGAGATTCGGGATCGAAGGGTACAGTATTTTTATTAGCTGTAATGCTAGTTTTACCTAATAACTGATCTGCTAGTTTACCAGTCATACCGATCGATCGTAAATCCACTAAGTTGAGGTGATTATCTGTACCTCCTGAAACTAACTTAAAGCCACGACTGACTAATTGATTACCTAATGTCTGAGAGTTGAGGATAACTTGTTGACAGTAGGTTTTAAATTCGGGTTTTAAGGCTTCTCCGAAAGCCACCGCTTTACCTGCGATAACGTGTTCGAGGGGGCCTCCTTGTGTACCGGGGAATACGGCTTTATTGAGTTGTTTACCTAATTCTGCGTCACGGGTAAGAATTAAACCGCCTCTTGGTCCTCTTAATGTCTTATGAGTTGTAGTTGTTACCACATCGCAATAAGGCACGGGATTAGGATGTAAACCAGTCGCCACTAAACCAGCGATATGAGCAATGTCTGCTAATAAATATGCTCCCACTTCGTCCGCAATTTGTCTAAATTTGTCAAATTCGATCGTACGAGGATAGGCAGAGTAACCGCAGATAATGAGTTTGGGGCGTTCTTTTAATGCCAATTCCCGAATTTGATCATAGTCGAGACGCTCGGTTTCTTTGCTGACACCGTATTGGCACACTTCAAACCATTTACCAGAAACGTTGACAGGAGAGCCATGGGTTAAATGTCCACCGTGAGACAAATCCATGCCCATAATTTTATCCCCCGGTTTGAGCAGGGTTAAAAACACCGCAAAATTAGCCTGTGCGCCCGAATGGGGTTGAACATTCGCCATTTCCGCCCCAAATAGCTGTTTTGCTCGATCGATCGCTAAATCTTCCGCTTGATCAACAAATTTACAACCACCATAATAACGTTTTCCGGGCAAACCTTCCGCATATTTATTGGTTAAAACTGAACCTTGGGCAGCCATTACCGCAGGAGAGGTGAAATTTTCACTGGCAATTAATTCTAAATGTCCTCTTTGGCGTTGCAACTCGTTCGCAATAATTTCAGCTATAGCTGGGTCTGTATCGGCTAAAAATTCTAAGTTAGTCTGACTCACGTTAATTTAATTTTTCATATAAATATACTTTTTCTATGATAATCGATTCTTGGTTCATCCTCGATGAAATTTGGCGATCGTCTTGATTGTAGCCTGTGTGTACCACGTGTATGCACTATGATTTATTTGATTTTTGGATTACCTTGATTTTTTTGTTTAAATGATTTGTTCGTTAACCTTTTAAATTGCAATGATTTTGCACCGAAGTTGATGAGTAAACCTACTTCGAGATCATACGCTTCGAGATAGTTAATGGCTTGGGCAAGATGCACATCTTGTAATTCAATAGTTGCCTTTAATTCCACCGAAACAACTTCTTCAACCAAAAAATCGACTCTTCTGGTGCCGATTTGATGTTTTTTGTAGTAAATAGGCATTTCGTGTTCTCGAGAAAATGGTATTCCTTGCAAATCCATTTCAATTTTCAAAGCTCTTTGATAAATAACTTCCTGAAATCCATTGCCCAATTCAGAATGCACCGTCATTGCACATCCTATAATTTTAGAAGTCAGATCAGAATATTTATATTTTTCATTAATCATAATAATCCTTTAATCATAAAAATCATAGTCCAGACAATTTCCCAACCCTAATTTTGAGGACTTCCACAATGATAACAATAGGGCATCAGTTTATAGGTTAAATTATGACAATTTGCACACTCTATATATTGATAATAACCACAATGAGGACAATGTTGATGATTATTATTAATTTTTTTACCACAATTTAAACAACGAGATTTTTCGATTCTTTTACTAGCTTGACTTTTAGGATTAAAAACAACTTGTTGAAAAAATTTGATAATACCAAAACCAATAACAGGAATTAATAATATATAAATATAACTAATTAAAAATAATAATCCTCCAAAAATAACCGTAATAATATCAACGAGAAATTCAAAAATTATTCCTACTTGTAAAAACTCAAATATTTTAATTAATAAAGGAATAAAAAAGATAACTAATAAATGCCAACTCATTAAAGCCATTAATCCATAGCCTTTTTCCAAAGCAAAGTTATGGATAAATAAGGCAATAGTAATCAGAGGAATTAAGAATAAAAATTGTAAAAATATTTGGATTGTGGGATACCAAAAATTAGCAGATTCATAACCTTTTTTTACTTGTTGAAATTCAGATTCAGAGTTTAAAAATTTAATAAAATTAGTACTTTCAGCAGTAGTTATTAATTGTTGTTTTAATTGAGCAATTTCTTTCGTTAAATTAGTGATAGTAAGATCATTTTTTTCTAATTCTTGCCTCGCTTGTTGTGCCTGTATTTGATTTATCGATAAATTACTTGGTTGTCCTGCAATTTTTTCCAATAAAGTAGAATCATATTGACTGCGAATATTACGATTTTTTTCTTGGAGAGATTTTACTTGTGTGATATTATTTTGTATCTTGGTAAAAATTGCTTGATTATTTGGTTGATTTACCTGATTTTTAATATTATTAAAATTGAGACAAATTTCTGATACTTTTCCTAATTTTCCTCGATAATTTTCTTCAGGATTTTCTGGAATATCAAGACGTTGATTTAAGGTTTCACTAACTATGTGAAAATCTCGATCGCGCAGCGCCACTTCGTGATCGAGCCTAGTATCTTCATTGTACCTTTGCCATGAAGAATAACAAGAATAGGCTTGAGAAGGGCTTAAATGCCATCGACTAATATCATCCAATCCTGCAAAAACATTAAAGAGAATAAACAAATCAATGATAATAATAACTGTTAAACTAACCTTATTAACAGGTTCATTATTAATATTTCTTGATTTACGAAAAAATAAACCGATAAAATTACTGATGTGTCTAAACATTTTTTTATTATTTATATTTTAATTAAATTAATTAACATTACTTGTGAATAAAATTAAAGATATTATTAGCGATTCCCTGATTTTCCCCTAAGCTAATAATCCCATGAATTGTATCTTTTAATGAAGTCATAATTTGTAACGATCGAACATAATATTTGATAACATAACCTTATTTTAAAAGTATCAGCTCAATAATTAGTGGTTTGTGGGAAAAAAGAAAAAAGTTTACAATATAGATCATCTGTCATAGAATATAAAATATGACGCAAACAAAATCAGTTCATTTGTTGTCAATATCACAATTACTGCAAAGGATTGAACCTCAATTAATTGCCGATGATGATTTGCGTATATCAGTAGAAATGCTACTCAATCTGGTAGAAGAACTTAATCAGAAAGTTAAAAAATTAGAAACAGAAAATCAACTTTCAGTAGATCGAAAAGAAGAGAAAACTCATAGACAAATAGTTCATAAGAACTAATATAAATAGTAAATCTTGGGTGATAATGTCGTTCACAAGCCAAAAATGGAACTTGTTCTTTTTATGGATATGCGCTGGCTATATGTCATCAAAAAGGGAAAACGAGTAATTTTAGCCATTAGAGCCATTAGACGTAAAGAAACCAAGGTTTGTATTTTAACCTATTTATTATCAGAATTATCTAGTTTAAATATCCGAGTTGAAAAATTATATTTGGATAGAGAGTTCTTTAGTATGCCAATAATTAGATGGTTAAAGGTATTGGATATACCCTTCATTATTCCGACCCAATAAAATCAAGATTAATAATAAGAATATCTTATACCATTTTTTTATACAAAATGAAATAGATAGTATCTAAAATCTCTTTTTCGATCTACTGATATTTTGAGATCGCTTTTTCTTGTTAGTTAAGAGTTCGATCGATTTTTAATATTATAATGTATAATAATACAGTAATTTTTTATGAGATTAATTAACTATTAGTGATCGAGCTTATTTATTCCCCTATCAGATTAATTGTTATGTTATTTAATAAATTATGCTTTTATTGCGGTAATAATATTCACAGGATTAAGGGGATAAAAACGGGTATTTTTAGCAATCGCTAAAGATTTGGATATTTGTACATGAATAATCTCATAAGTCCAATTATGATCTTTAAACCATTGTAAGGCTTCATGGAGGTTTTCGATCGTGGCTAGGGCGATAACTATTTTACTTTCAGGATAAATTTTTGTTTCGATTATGTTTAATAAAAAGGTTAAATTACTTCCACTTCCGCCGATAAAAATGCGGTGAGGATTTGGTAAATTTTCAATCATATTTTCTGCTTTATCATGGATTATTTCAATATTATTAACTTGAAATTGATGACAGTTTTGTTTAATTAAATTTGCTCCCATAGCGGTTTTTTCTATAGCATAAATTTGACTATTTTTCACCAGTCTAGCTATCTCGATCGAAACACTACCAGTACCAGCTCCTATATCCCAAATTACTTGATTTTCTTGTAAAGATAATGCCCCTAATATGGTTAATCTTACCTCTTTTTTGGTCATTAAACCGGGTTGATCTGGAAAGGTTTTAAATAGATTATCTGGTAATCCTATTATCGGTAACTTTTCTAAGTCTAAAATAGCTCTATAAAACTCAGATTTTTTGATTAAAATAACTATATTTAAAGGAGATATTGTTTCTAGTTTTATATCTTCATTCTTATCTATTAAGGTAATTTTCTCCTCTTGACTACCAAGATTTTCACACAACCAAAAATCATATTTGATACTGGTTTTTAACTGTTGATAAACCTGCCAAATAATTAAGGGATTGTTGATATTATCTGTTAAAATACCTATTTTTTCATAGCCTTTTTTTAAGGGTTGAATTAAAGAGTCAATATTCCTACCATGAAGACTAATAAATTGTGCATCTTGCCAAGGGATTTTTAATTTATTAAAACCCAACTGCACACAACTACTATGGGGATAAAAGACTAATTCATCAGGAATAAAATTATTTAATAAAATTCTGCCGATACCAAAAAATAAAGGATCACCTGATGCTAAAATAACGATATTTTCTCCTTGTTTTTGATATTCTTTAATGTCATAAATAACTGTTTCTAAATTATTTATTTTTACTTTAATTCCAGAGTGATTAGAAAAATATTGTAAGTGTCTTTCTCCTCCAATTAAAACTGTGGCTTGATTAACTATTTCTAACACCAAATTAGTTAAACTTTTTTCTCCTTCTAAACCAATACCAACAACTTTAATCATCATTAATAATATACTTTTTAAAATAATAATTGAGTTTTACAAAATAACTATTATCTATTGCCTATTCCTCGTTTTCATCAATATCAAATTATTATCCTGCTGAATATATATCGATATAATTAATTTTTGCATAGGGTTCTAACGATCGTAAAATATTAATACCATAACTACGATAATTAACTCGATTATCTAATAAAGCAATTATGCCTTGATTTTTTCTAATAGACATAGTTGATTGTTGTAAAATTTTTATGGCAGAGGGTAACAGAAAAAGACGAAACCAATCTTTTTTCTGATTTTTATAATGGGTAACTTGAGCGGCAATTAAAGGATTTTCTAGGGAAGGAATTGGCAAAGTAGCAAAAATTAATAGTATGGGAGTTAAGATTTGAGCTTGATAATTTAACCAAAATTTTATATCACAAACTAAGATACTATTTTTTCCTATATTCAAGGAGTTTAATTGTACTCTTGAACCAAAATAACCTGCTAAATTAGATGTAATTTGTCCTTGTAATGGGACATCATCTATTATAATAATAATGGGATGATGGTTAATTTTTATACTGTTAACTAAGGCTAAAATTTCTTGGATAACTTTACTTTGAAATTGAGGATTATTGGGAAAGGGAAAATTACTGGGAAAATAGAGGTTTAGATTTTGATTTTGTCCATCAGGAGAGAATTTTAAGCACGTCACATCATCTAATTTTAAGCCTAAATATTGACTATAATCCACTGGATATTTATCAGGTTCTAAATAACTAGATAATAAAATTAAAGCACGATTTTGCCAAATATGATTAATTAATGATTTTAATTCTAAAGGGGATGATTTAAGGGTAAAAGAACCTTTCGATCGATCCATAGTAAAATAGTTGATATACTGATCATTTTGTGACAATGCTTGAGATAAATAAATAAATTTTGCTAAAACTTGATCATAGGATGTTTTTTCCTTGACTAAATTACATAATTCTTCAATGATAATAATTTCTTCTTCCTCTAACAAATAGCTATTATAAGGATTAGAAGGATGAGAATAAATGAGTTTTGTTAATTTAGCTAACTTTTCCCTAATAAAATCTTGATGTTGAGGAAAAAATAACTGTAAATTATACCAATCTTGAGAGGTAATTTCTAGGGTTAAATATTCAGTGATAATATCAGGTAAATTTTCCGCTTCTTCAATAATAGTAACCATTTCATTCTCTACTAAATTATTCATCACTAAGTCTAACCAATCCTCATAGGTAATTACATATAAGGTAGATTTTTTTACCGTGTTTTGTTGATAGTTAGTCGTAACAAATTTATCGGTATCTAACCATTGCTGTAAACAGGGTATTTTTTCCTTAACCAATAGCTGTTGAATCTCTTTTGTCGCTACGATAATCAGAGAATTTGCTGACAATAAAGCTGGAGTTAAATAACTAGGATAATATTGGTTATAATTTGCCCCAGTTTGAATGATAGTCGATCGACCTAATCTTAACCCACGAGCCACCATTCTCGCCATAGTTAGATGATGTATCCAACTAAACTGCGATTTTTGACGTAAAAAATTTCGTAACTCCGAATGTACTTCGACTTCTAACATCGCTAAATAGTTATATAATAGTTAATCATTAGCTTTAAACTGCAATTCTCAAATTTTACTGTTGATGATTCAATGTTATGAGAAGATAGGTAAAGTTATAGTTTAATCAAAATCATAGGAAATATCATCATGGCTCAAATTGAATTTGCTAGAGGCATCATCGAAGAATCTATCCCTGATGTTAAATTAACTCGCTCTCGTGACGGTAGTAACGGCACCGCAACATTTCGTTTTGAAAGTTCAAAGGTACTAGAAAGCGGTAATAATCAAGAAGTTACAGGAATGTATTTGATTGATGAAGAAGGGGAATTGGTCACTCGTGAGGTAAAATGTAAATTTATCAACGGTGAACCTAAAGCGATCGAAGCCATTTATTTGATAAAATCTTCTCAAGAATGGGATAGATTTATGCGTTTTATGGAACGCTACGCTCAAGAACATGATTTAGGTTTTACTAAATCCGAATAGTGAAGAATGGATAATGGAGAATGGATAATGGAGAATTAAGAATTAATTGTTGAATCGCTAAGAGAGATTTGTGCTGTTAGCATTATAATTTTATTTCAATGCGGGTGATATTAATAACTTCTATTTATTCTCAACTCCTATTCATTCCCATATCTTATTAATTTCATACTCCTAATTTCCATTAATTTCATACTCTTTAATTTTCAATTTTCCATTTTCAATTCTCCATTAATTCTTATGGTTATTCCTCATGAAAATTCTGACATAAAAAGCGTTAATTGTGCGGTGATAACTGTTAGTGATACTCGCACTTTTGATACAGATATTAGTGGTAAAATTGCTCAAGAAATGTTGATAGATGCCCGTCATAAAGTTATTCATTATGAGATTATTAAAGATGAACCTAAACAGATAAAATCTTTACTAATTAATTTAGCATCTAATCAACTATTAAATTGTGTCATTTTTACAGGAGGAACGGGGATTTCTTCTAGGGATAATACCTATGATATAATCAGTCAAATGTTAGAAAAAACTTTGTCTGGTTTTGGGGAGATTTTTCGCTATTTAAGTTATCAAGAAATTGGCTCTCGATCGATGGCTTCCAGAGCAACCGCAGGATTGTATAATGGTAAAATAGTTTTTTCTTTGCCCGGTTCTAGTAATGCTGTTAAACTAGGTTTAGAAAAATTGATTATTCCTGAATTAACTCATTTAGTTACTGAAATAAATAAAGGTTAATTTGATATGCCTAATGATGATCATAATGAGATAAAATCTTTAGAGTTCGATCGTGAAATGGCTTTGTGCGATCGAACAAAGTTACTAAAATTTCAGGAATGGTGTGTCAAAAATAAGATTAACTATTTAGTGATTATTGATAAATTAATTGATGCTTGTTTAGAAAATAATCCTGTGATTATTGAAGAAATTATTAACAAGAAAGATAACTTGAATCTTGAAGAAAAAATCAACTCAATTCTTAGTAAATCTCTACAACCTTTTATCAAGAGAATTGAAGATTTAGAATCACAATTAAAAATTAAAAATGATGATTTATTTAAACCAAATAAGTTTTTATATCCATCAGTAACAGCAGATTTATCTCAAGAAGATATTAGTAAAAGAGTTTATTTACCTCGTCAACAAGTATGGCAAAGATTGAAAAAAACTGACTATATTAAATATGCTGGTTATGATAGTTTTTTAAAAGCTACAGGGGATGAACTTATAGAATATGGTATCTTTTTTGATGATGATAAAAAGCGTTTTTATATTATTGACAATTAGAGTTTGCTGAAAACATTTAAGTATTATTTTATATTTTCTATTATTTAAGGTTTGCTGAATAAATCAGAAAGCTATTAAAATGAATGGTTTAGATATAATACATTAGTGAAAAAGTGCTCCGTTTGAAGGATTTTTATTCAAAAATTCAACACTTTTAACCTTATTTTTTAAAATACAACTATACTCATTCTATCTATTAACAGCATCAAAACCTTGATGTTTCAGTATTTCTCCTATCTCCTATCTCCTAACTCCTATCTCCCTAATCGATAAAGACTATGAGGCAAACCCTATTTAGATATACTGTAATTTTTTTCATTATTACTAACCCCAGAAATAGATGCAAGAATTACCCAAGCTAAAATATTTAACCTTAAATCAAAAAGACTGACATCGAATAAATTAAAAATACCATAACCACAAAAAATAACAATATAACTTAATAAAAGAATACCCTCTTTTTTCTCTGATTTACTCTTAATTAAACTAACGATTCCTTCCCACAAAATTTTACCAATAATCACTATCATTACGATCGTAGTAATTAATCCAGTTTCTGCACTCATCATCAAAAAAAAGTTATGAGGATGCCCTAAATAAGTAGCTGTTTTTTCTTCGTATAAAATGCTAAAATTTCTTAATCCCCATCCAAAAAAAGGTCGATTATTGATCAAATCAAGACAAAAATCCCATTGTGTTGATCTTAGCGTAGATAAGGGTCGATCGGGATACATTTCATCGGATAATCTTGCCCATAAAAAACTAGGAATGATTTTTCTTACTAAAGATTGTAGAGGTAAATTACCAAAAGATGCCCAGCTGATTAAGGCACTACTCACGGTTAATAATATTAAGAGAAAATACCAACGAAAATAAAAAGCAAAGACTAAAAAACCGCATAAAGTGATAATCCACCCATTACGAGAACTGGTTAAAATTAAGCCGATAATATTTAGTATAATAGTTAAAAATAAAATAATATTTATCTTGCCATATTGATTATTTTTCCATCTCTCAACTAATAAAGCTAATCCAAAAAATAAAGCGGTAACTAAGTATAAACTCAATGGATTTGCATGGGGAAAAACTGAAGACATCCGCCCTTCGGGTGTGCCATAGGCGATTAATTGCCATCCCAACGTTTTATAGATAAAAAGTGGTGTTTGCCAACCTAATTTTACTTCTCCAATCCCTAAAAAATTGATGATAATTGAATTAAAAATAATTGGCAGTATTATATAATATAAATGACTATAATTAGTTATAATACTTTTCAGGGCTAAAAACATGAAAAAAAACGGAATTAAATGGATAATTCCTAACCAAGCCTCCGCTACATTATAGGCAAAAAAACAAGAAATTATGATTAATCCTGTTAAACCCATAAAATAATAAGTTAACTTGTCATGGACGATCGAGCTATAATTATTTTGCCATGCTTTACAAATAATAAAAAATAGAAGTAAAATACCGAAAAATGTTTGAAAAGGTAAAATTAAGAGACTAATAAATAATAGCTTTAATGAAAAATCTGGAGCGGTTCGATCGAATTGTAAAAACATTAATTTAACAAGATTAATTAACGAATTGAGAAGAATTATTGGGTAAAATATTATTATTATTTTCCGTATATTTAGCTACTTGATTAAAAACAAATATACCTAAAGATGAAAGAACAAAAATAATGATAAATTTTTGAAATATATTATTTTTTTGAATAGAGGCTTTTTCTTTTTTAGATAAAACTTTATTAGAATTAATTTGCGGATTTTTTGAAATAGTTTTTTGAAAAAAAAGTTTAGCTTGTTCTTTATTTCTTTTACTGCTAATGATAAAGTCTAAAGTATTTCCTTGAGCATCTAAAGCACGATATAAGTATTTTTTTCTGCCTTTCATTTTAAAAGGTATTTGTACAATTCTCCAGCCTCTTTTTCTTCTTCTTTCTGTTTCTTTAAATCGTTTCATTGCTAAGGTAGAATATTCTGTCACCAGATTATTAATCGTGCGGGGATCAAGTTTAAAACCTCTTTGTTGCATCACCGTCTTTAATTGAGAATAGCTTAATCTTTCTGTTAGATACCACTGAACACATAATAGGATTATTTCCTCTTTAATTTGATCCCAAGGATCATGATTTATGTTTCTCATGTCCAATTTACCTCATTGAGCAGATTTTTATATACTTATATTCAGTTTTATGATACCATAACTGTACGTTTTTAGTTTAAATTTATTTTAACTAAAATAATGAATTAATTTTAGTTTTTTCCACAAATTATTATGTTCATATTATCTAAAATGTTACTTGTTTAAAGAATTATAGAGCTATTTTTAAATCATCTTAATTTATCATATAGTAATAGTAAATTATTGAGATAAAAATAACTTATTACTTACGAACAATTTTAAAAGTTATAATATAGATAATATCGCAATTTTAGATGAGAAAAATTGAGAATTGATAATTAATAAACAATTCAAAATTATTTACTAATATTAAATTTTTCCCCAAAATAAAAATTGCTATATTTATCACCTAAAATCTAGTAATTATCTAAAAAAATAATTTATTATAATTAAAGTAGAATAGTCATAATAATTTTTCTCATTTTTTTAATCAATGACAGCTATATATATAAACAATTTGTGTTTTCAATACAATAATAAAAAAATATTTGATAATTTATCATTAACGGTGCAGGATAAAAGTAAGGTAGGTTTAATTGGTGCAAATGGTGCAGGAAAAACTACGTTATTTTTGTCTATTTGTGGTGTTTTAAGTCCCCATCAAGGGGAAATTAAATTGTTTGATAAAAAGATTATTTCTCATAATTTTTACCCTGAAATTGGTTTAATTTTTCAAAATCCTGATGATCAATTATTTTGTCCAACAGTTAAAGATGATATTATTTTTGGTGCTGAAAATTTAGGTTTTTCTCCTGACATAATCGAAAAAAAATTGCAGGAAGTTTTACACGCAACAGGTATCGAACATTTACAAAATAGAATCCCCCATGAGTTATCAGGAGGAGAAAAATGTATGGTTGCGATCGCTTCTGTATTAATTATGAATCCTCAAATTATTTTATATGATGAGCCTAGTGCTAATTTAGACTTAAAAGCAAGGCGTAGATTAATCAATTTTTTACAATCTTCTTCCCAAACAATTTTAATATCTTCCCATGATTTGGAGTTAATTTTGGAGGTGTGCGATCGAGTTTTAGTAATGAATCAAGGTAAAATAGTAGCCGATGGCAACCCTAGGGAAATTATGAGTAATGATGATTTAATGAGGGAAAATAACCTAGAAATTCCTCCTTCTTTAGCTAGATAAATAACTACTTTTTAGCATTAAATTCTGTTAATTTATTTTGAGCAAAAGATTTTAATGTTTGAGCTTCGCTATAAACCGTTGTGCCATTTTTAACTTTGTTTAATTGGTTAATAATATCTTGAATTTGAGCAATGCCATTATTTATATCTGTGGGAGGATTTTGTATTAAAATTTGGATTTTGTCTTGAGCTAAATTTAAACTATTAAGGGCATTTTCTTCCTCAGTTTTTCTGAGTTTTATTTCTGCTAAATTTCCTTTATATTCAGCAATTAATTGCCTCGCTTTAATATAACCTTGACCATCTTCTGATGATACTTGTTGTAACTCCTCGATCGCCATTGCCCAGAATCCCTCAATTTCTGTCCATTTTTCGAGACTATGGGGCGGATTTTCTCCTAATTGTACTGCTTTCGCCGAAAATTGTTGAGCAGAAACGATAAAAGTGTTAAATTTGTCTGTATTTGATTGAATACCTGCTATTTTCTCCAATTCTGCGATATAGTTATTAACCTTAACTTCTGCTTTTTGACCTGCAAAAGTAGTTGATGGTATCTCTTTTAATTGGTTAATTGCCTGTTGCCATTGTGCGATCGCACCTTCTTGATTATTCTTGTTTTGATAATCATTTTTAGCCTGATTCAAAGCTGATTCAGCTTGTTGTAAGAGAGTTTGAGCATTTTTTTCTTGAAAAACTTTAGCTTCCAAATTCCCAACTTTTCCTCGCATATCCTGATAATCCATAGGAGAATAGCTCCAACCGTAACCATAGCGCCCCGAATGCCCCCCAAATAAATCACTACGAAAATTTAAAGGAATTTTATTGAGACTATTTTTTGCTTCCTGTAGCTTTTGTTCTCCTAGTAATATATCATCAATGCTAGTGGCATTATCGATTAATTGTTCACTTTGTTCGACTAAATTAACCGACTTTTTAAAGTGATATTCCGTGCTAATTTGACTCGGTAATAATAATAATGGTGCTTTTTCTGATACAGGGCGACGAATGGCAGGATAGGGCAAATTAAGAATATAGACAATACCAATGGGAATACTGATAAATAAAGTAGTTTTAACTAAGTTATTACCGAAATTTTTTAAATGTTGAATCGGTGTAATAGATGCTTGGGAATCATGGGAAGAAGTAGCCATAAACAAACTAGGATTTTGAAACGACTATATAATTGTAGCAAAAAAACTCGATCACTAAAAGTGGCGCTGCTCGATCACTAAAAGTGGCGCTGCGCGATCGAACTTGCCAATTTTAAAATTATTTGAGTAATCTGTAATAAAAACATTTACAATAAATAAAAAGATTGTTTTGCAGAATAAAACGATGGTTTATAATCTCAGAATTGCCGATTTACCTTTAAGCGAACGCCCTAGAGAAAGATTATTAGAGCTAGGGGCTAGAAATTTAAGCTCTGCGGAGTTAATCGCCATTTTATTGGGTACAGGGCAGGGAAAAGGCAAATTATCCGCCGTAGGATTAGCCCAATATATCCTTACTCAACTCAGCGAAAATAAACGAGACCCCTTAGATGTATTGCGAGAAATTTCACCCTTAGAATTAATGGCAATTCAGGGAATAGGACCGGCTAAAGCCACTACAATATTAGCAGGAGTAGAGTTAGGAAAACGCACCTTTCAATTTCGCCCCTCTGCTAAAGCTATCATCGACAGCCCAACGGCTGCAGCGGCGGCTTTTAGTCATGAATTGATGTGGCAGTGTCAAGAACGTTTTGCTGTATTGCTATTAGATACGAAACATAGCTTAATTAGTACCCAAGTTATCACCATCGGCATTGCTACGGAAACCCTTATTCATCCACGGGAATTATTCCGGGAAGCCATAAGACATTCTGCCACAAACATAATTATTGCCCATAACCATCCTTCAGGTAATCTTGAACCTTCGATCGAAGATTTAACCTTAACCGAACAATTATTGCAATGTGCCAAAATAGTTGGTATTCCCATTCTCGATCATTTGATTATCGGCAATGGTGATTATCGCAGTATTCGTCAAAATAGTACCCTTTGGGAGCAAGACAATTAAGAATTAAGAATTAAGAATTAAGAATTAAGAATGCTAGAGTAATTTCTGATTATTTTTAACCTTCTTTAACAGAATAATTAAAAGGAAAATTACTCTGTAATTGTATTAACTCATCACGATGAGCTTGAATCGTAATTAAAGTATCTGTAGATGAATTATTATTATCTAAACGAAAGACTATTTTTTCGATTCTTCCTGCACCTTTCCAGTAAAAAAAACCGGCTAAAGGACAAAAAATTAATAACCAAATAAATAGATAGGTTTCGGTGTCAAATAACATCGATAAAACTAACGCAAAACAGAATAATCCACAACCAGCTAAAAAACTCAAAAAAACCGCTAAAAAGATGCTAGGAGAAACAAAACCCTCCAAACTAACTTTATTTGTTTCAGGCTCGATCGAGCTTACTTTATAGGAGCGATTTTGAAAATAATCCCTTAAATAACTTAATATATTATCTTGACTATCTTCACAAGAAATAGTAACAATTTCAGTACGATCTTTGATGCTTCCTCTGATGAAAAAAAACAAACCAATCATTAATAAAAGAGTAAGTAAAAATGTAGAAATCATAATTATTAGGTATTAGGTATTAGGTGTTAGGTGTTAGGGAGTTAGGGTTACATTACAAAATTGTTAATTGTTAATTCTTAATTGTTAATTCTTAAT
This sequence comes from Geminocystis herdmanii PCC 6308, assembly GCF_000332235.1. NCBI lineage: Bacteria > Bacillati > Cyanobacteriota > Cyanophyceae > Chroococcales > Geminocystaceae > Geminocystis > Geminocystis herdmanii. Next base: position 87,290 of record NZ_CM001775.1, read on the forward strand.
TCTTGATTATTAATTATTACTGACAGATTCCATCGCCATATCCATTAAAATTTGATGGGTATTGATGGGTTTTTCTTCGGGTTTACATTGACGGCGAATATAACTACCATCGCTTTGTAATTCCCAAGATTGTTGATTGTCAGACAACATAATTCCGAGAATTTCTTGTAATTGTTTGAGCAAATTTCGATCGTCAATGGGAGTAATGGCTTCCACTCGACGAGAGAGATTCCTTCCCATCCAATCCGCACTACCGATATAAATTTCCTCGTCACTGTTATTATGGAAATAGAAAATCCGAGAATGTTCGAGAAAACGACCGATAATACTAATTACTCTAATATTATCGCTGATACCTTCAACATTTGGTCTTAGGCTACAAATTCCTCTCAAAATTAAGTCTATTTTTACCCCCGCTTGAGATGCTTTATATAAGGCTTGAATCACAGGTACATCGACTAAAGAGTTCATTTTTGCCACAATTCTCCCCGTACTACCATTACGACAATGTTCGGCTTCTCTTTCAATCATCGCAATCATTCGATCGCGCATAGTTACAGGTGCAACCAAGAGTTTACGGAATACTTTTTGTTTAGAATAACCTGTCAAAAAATTAAATAAATCCGTTAAATCCGCCCCTAAATCTTCCCGACAACTAATTAAACCTAAATCAGTATAAAGTTTAGCTGTTTTTGGATTGTAATTTCCAGTACCTATATGGACATAACGGCGAATTTTCTCTTTTTCTTTTCGCACCACTAAAATAACTTTAGTATGGGTTTTTAAACCGACTAAACCATAAACAACATGGACTCCCGCTTTTTCTAATTTTCTCGCCCAAAGAATGTTATTTTCTTCATCAAAACGAGCTTTTAATTCGACTAATGCCACTACTTGTTTACCATTTTCGGCGGCATCAATCAAGGCTTTGATAATAGGAGAATCCCCCGAAGTACGATACAGCGTCATTTTTATCGCCATGACATTTCGATCGTGCGCTGCTTGAGTGATAAACTGTTGTACAGTAGCGGTAAAAGAGTGATAGGGATGATGTAGCATTAAATCCCCTTTGCGAATCATGGCAAAAAATTCCTCACTGACATTGTTGTCATCGTCATTTTCTGTCGCCATTTCCAACTTTTGAAATTGATCAAAAGGAGGAGGTATAATGCCATTCCAAGGGGCATCTTTTAAATGTGGCAAGGGTAAACCAGTCAAAGCAAATAAATCACTTAAACCCAATAAACCATCGATTTCGTAAATATCCATATCCTCTAAACCCAAGCCTTGCATCAACATTTCTTTCATGGTGTCAGGCATGGAGGGATGAATCTCTAAGCGTACTGCCGAACCTGCAAAACGGCGTTTTCGTAGTTCTTGTTGTATTGCTAATAATAAATCGTCTGCTTCGTCTTCTTGTACCCCTAAATCCGCATCCCTTGTCAAACGAAAATTATGGCATTCTTGCACGTTCATGCCCGGAAATAAGGATTCTAAGTGATGTGCCATCACTTGTTCAAGGGGTACACCAACCCAGAGCATATTCTCATCTGTATTTCCAGCTTGTTGTAATTCAGCAGGAAAAGTGACAAAACGGGGGAGTGTCTTAGGTACTTTGACTCTAGCGAATAATTCTGCCCCCGTATCAGGATTTTTGACTAATACGGCTAAATTTAAGCTCAAATTAGACATATGGGGGAAAGGATGACTAGGATCAACGGCAAGGGGAGTAAGTACAGGAAAGATGTTATTATCAAAATATTGATGTAAATAATTTCGTTGTTCTTGATTTAAGTCAACAAAATTAATGAGGTGTATTCCATGATTAATTAACTCTTTTTTGAGGTTATATTCAAAGTTTTCTACTTGCTGTTTTACTAAGGGGCGTAATCTTTGATTAATTTCTTTAATTTGTTGTAATGGAGTTCTACCATCAGGGGTTAATTTTGTTACTTCCGCTTCTATTTGACGTTTTAAAGCGGCAACTCTTACCATAAAAAATTCATCTAAATTCGCACTAAAAATAGCAGTAAATTTTAATCTTTCTAAGAGTAAGGTTTTTTCGTTTAAGGCTTCTTGTAATACTCGATAGTTGAACTCTAACCAACTGAATTCTCTATTAAAATAATACTGAGGATTTTTTAAATTAATGGTTTGATCTTTCATTGTTAATAATTAATTTAGGATATAGAAATCGAGTAATGAGTAATGAGTAATAAGTAATAAGTTAAGAAATTTACATTTTCCACCCTAAAATAGATTTTACCTGATACCTAACACCTAATCTTAATCAAAATACTTTTTATTACCCCTTGTTCATATCTTATCCTGAGTCGATCGAGTCGTAAGTTATGATTTGGTTAAACTGTGGTTTTTCGTTAATTTTCTATTTCTAATTCGGCAAATAATGCGGTTAAAATTGTATTTGAGTACAAAAAGCCTTGAGAATCTGCTAAACTAAGTCGATCGAGTTGTTGATTAAAAATTACTAAACCGTCATCTAAAAAAGTTTTGAGGCATGATAGGATTCGATCGTAAATTTCTTGACCAAAATTAGTTTTAATTAAGGCTAAATCAACACCTTTTTTGAGTCTTAAACCTAACATTAAAGTTTCTAATAATTTCTCATTATTAGTAGTAGGAGAAATATCTATTTTTCCTTTATTTTCTTCATAGATTTTAACCCATGTAAAATATTCTTTTCGGGTACGAGGGCGAGTAAAACGTTGATTTTCCGTATAACTAGCCCCTCCCATGCCAAAACCGTGATAAAATTCGTTATGCCAATAAACTTGATTATGACGACATTCATAACCTTCTTTACTATAGTTAGAAATTTCATAATGATTATATCCTGCTTCCCTCAATTTTTCTGAGGCTAAACAATACATTTTTGCGGTGATTTCATTGGGGGGTAATGGGTTATCCCCGTCAACATATTTTTTACCAAAAGCCGTGACGGATTCTAACACTAAATCATAACAGGATAGGTGTTTTGGTTGCAGTTCGATCGATCTTTCTAAAGACTCTAACCAATCTTCCATAGTTTGATGAGGTAAACCCGAAATTAAGTCTAAACTCCAATTGTCAAAACCTGCTTGATGAATCCATTCGATCGATTGATTTATGTCTGCTATTCTATGTGTTCTACCACAGATTTCTAGTAAATTATTTTGAAAGGCTTGGACTCCTAAACTAACTCGATTGATACCTAATTTTTGATACTGTTTGAGTTTAGTTAAATCAAAAGTTGCTGGATCAATTTCTAAAGAAATTTCTGCATTTTTACTAATACTAAAATGTTCATTTAAAGTAATTAAAATTTTTTCTAAACCTTCAACCGCAAGGAGAGAAGGAGTACCTCCGCCAAAAAAAATTGTTTCTAAACTAGAGGTATTTTCGGAAGAAGTAGCTATAATTTCTTGACAGAGAAAATCAACATATTCTGTTTGCCAAGGAGAGTAATTATTACCACTATTATCCCCTAAAACTGTTATGGGAAAATCACAATAAAAACATCGCCTTTTACAAAAAGGAATGTGAATATAAGCTGACTTAATCATCATATAAAAAAATTAAGAATTGAGAATTGAGAATTGAGAATTGAGAATTTGATCATTTTTGTAAAAATATAGTTAAAGAAAGTTAACTTTTGTGGTGAGGAATGAAATTCATTCCCTTAGACATTTGGAAAAAATGGGTAAAAAAAAGATATTAACCCAGATGGATTGAATATTATTTAACCACTACAAAATTATTGATTTTTTTTCTATGGTTTTATTTATAGGTAACTTTTCCAAAATAAAAGTAATTATCTCTAAATGTCCTTAACTTTAGATAAAATTAAAGGGCTTTTTTACTTTTATGCTTATAATTAGAGATGAATAAATTAATGTAGAACCGTACTTTTTTCCTATGGATTTATCTATTCATGATGTTATCAATCATAGTTTATTATTTGCACAAATGATCGAAGATCCTGATCTTATGGGTAAAGTGACTGAGGCTTGGAAAAATTTTGTAGAAACTGGACAAAGTTGGGCTTTATTAATTGGTGTCTTTATTGGCTATTTCTTTGCTAATTTTACCCGTTTTTAAATGTCTCAGGATAATGTAACAAATAATACCATTAATCAACCATTTTCAGCAAAAAATATCGATAGTAACTATCATATATAACTCACCGTGACTAAAAAACAAACTTGGAGCGATCGATTTGAAACCTCTTTACATCCAGTTATTGCCGTTTTTAACGCTAGTATCGGCTTTGATATTGAATTAATTGAATATGATCTCACTGGATCGACTGCTCATGCTAAAATGCTCGGTCATACGGGAATTATTACCCCCGAAGAAGCTCAAACTTTAATCGATGGTTTAGCACAAATTCGTCAAGAATACCGTGACGGCAATTTTAACCCCGGTGTTGATCAAGAAGATGTACACTTTGCCGTAGAAAGACGTTTAACGGAAATTGTGGGAGATGTAGGGAAAAAATTACACACCGCTCGATCGAGAAATGATCAAGTTGGTACAGATATTCGTCTATATTTACGGGATCAAATTGAGCAAATTAGAGGATTATTGAGAGATTGGCAGAAAGCGTTATTAAACCACGCAGAAAACCACATTGAAACCCTCATACCGGGTTATACTCACCTACAACGGGCACAACCCATTAGTTTAGCCCACCATCTCATGGCGTATTGTCAAATGGCGCAACGGGATTGGGAAAGACTAGGACAAATATACGATCGAACCAATATCTCTCCCCTTGGTTGTGGAGCATTAGCAGGTACTACTTTTCCTATCGATCGACATTTCAGTGCTCAGGAATTAGGATTTGCTAGTGTATATGAGAATAGCCTAGATGGTGTGAGCGATCGAGATTTTGCCATCGAATTTTTATGCGCTTCTAGCTTGATTATGGTACACCTTAGCCGTATCAGTGAAGAAATGATTTTGTGGGCTTCCCAAGAATTTAGCTTTATTACTCTAAAAGACAACTGCTCTACGGGTTCAAGTATCATGCCTCAGAAGAAAAACCCTGATATACCCGAATTAGTGCGAGGCAAAACAGGGCGAGTTTTTGGGCATTTACAAGGCTTGTTAACCATCATGAAAGGTTTACCCCTTGCCTACAACAAAGACTTACAGGAAGACAAAGAAGCCATTTTCGATAGCGTTAACACCGTCAAAGGTTGCCTTACTGCCATGACAATTTTACTGTCGGAAGGCTTAGAATTTCGTACCAGTCGCCTAGAGGAAGCCGTTAACGAAGATTTCTCAAACGCCACCGATGTTGCGGATTATTTAGCCTCTAAAGGTGTACCCTTCCGAGAAGCCTATAATCTAGTCGGTAAAGTAGTTAAAACCAGTCTCTCTGCTGGAAAACTCCTCAAGGATTTAACCCTTGAAGAATGGAAGGCTTTGCATCCTGCCTTTGAGTCTGACATCTATAGTGCGATCGCTCCTAAACAAGTGGTATCCGCTCGAAATAGCTATGGTGGCACTGGTTTTGAGCAAATTAAACGCTCGATCAGCAATCTCAAAGACAAAATGAAATAGTGAATAGTGAATAGTGAATAGTGAATAGTGAGTAGGTTATTAGACTTCTCCAGAAAAAATACTTACTGTTATATAAAACTTACTCATAGTTACCTATGACGTTTACTTCTTGCTTCTACCAGTCAAGTCGGCTTGATACTGTCCACAAGCGTTGATTCGGGTGTAACCCACCCTACTTTTATTATTCTAATTAATTGATTAATCTTGAATAATAACTAATTTTTATTTAATTTAATCTTTAAATTAAATAGTTTTAACAGTCTTGGTTATCGACTTCATTAAAAGCTAACATATTTTAAAAAAAATGTCAACCTTTATCCCGTGAGTAGGTATAAACAACTATAATAAACTATTAGTTAACAGTTAAAAGCTCTTGTTCGTAGTAGGAGTTTTAACCCTTATTTTCCCATTCTCCCAATGTCTAAGCTAGGACGCATCTAAGTTTACTGATAACGGTAGGCAAAAGGCAAGAGGCAATAATTAAGAGTTGTAGCCATTTTAAAAATTAGTAAAAAATGCAAGTTAAATGCGTTTTAGCTTATTGACGATCGACTTCGCAAATTGCTAAGATTGAAGGGTTGTTAATCAACAATAAAGGAAAACAAATGATAATAGTAAACCTTATCTTCAAATTAACTTGCTTATGCACATTATTAGTAAAACCGCCTTGAAGGAATTTTGGGAAAAAAATCCTTATGCAAAAGACGCTTTAATATCTTGGTACAAAATTACAAGCAAAAGTCAATGGCAATGTTTTCAAGATGTTCGTCAAACTTTTGATAAAGCTGATTTTGTTGGGCAACTAACGGTTTTTAATATTTGTAGAAACAATTATAGATTGATCACTAAAATTAATTTTAGGACAGGAAAAGTCTATATTAGAGCAGTGTTAACTCATGCAGAATATGATAGGAATCTATGGAAAAAAGATTCTTGGTTTTCCAAGTAAAAATCCAGTTAGATAAACATTAAGTTATATCTAAATTTATCATTTTGTTTTCCTTTATGCCTTAATTCAGTACCATTGAAATTACTCAATTTTTTCTGAATATTTATAATATTAGTATCTATGAAAATAACTAAACAATATCTCGAACTTCTTTATCAATTTCCTCCTCGCCCTATTGTTACTGATGCCGATTTAATATCTACTCAAGAAATAATTAATCAACTAATTGATAAACCTCAACTTACCCAAGATGAAGAGGATTATTTAGACGTTTTAGGTACTTTAGTCTATGATTATGAGCAAAAACAAGAAAATTTAATTCCTGATATTTATGGAGTTGATTTGTTAAAAGTACTAATGAAAGAGCATGAATTAAGACAAAAAGACCTCGTGCCGATCTTTAAAACTGAATCAATAGTCTCGGATATTTTAAAAGGAAAACGCCAATTTACTAATCGTCATATCCAAGAATTAGCAGAGTTTTTTCATGTTTCTCCATCGGTATTTTTCCCCCATAAATCATCTAATAATTTTGCTTCTATTGGTTAAGAGATATGTATAAATAGTAAATATAAATACTAGAAATACAAAATATTTATAGCTGTAAATAAATAAATTTATGAATATAAAATTAGTGGATTCTATTGTAACAATTATTGATTCTTTAACTCCAGAAGAAAAAGAATTATTAGACTTAAAAATACAACTTAATAAACAAAATAAAAACGCTCAAAAAATCCCTGAGCCAGTTAAAGATAAAAGTTTTACCAAAAAACAAGGAAAAGTATTTGAGCCACCTTTAGATGAATATATAAAAATCACCAGAGATGAGCGTATTGCCCAACAAGATGAATTGATAAATAGTTATTTTGCTCGTAATTAAAGCAATCTTAAATTCTATCAGGTTCGTTAAATTTGTTATAAATCAAGTAGAGGGTGTTTTGTTGGGTTACGCTGTCGCTAACCCAACCTACGAATTTATTATTTGACGATCGCACCAAATTCCGTTATTAATAACTCTTTTAGTACTTCTTTAAGATCATCACAGGGGATACTTTTTTGTTTCACTTCCCCTAAATGAGCATCTTTACCGACTTTTCCCCCTAAAAAGAGGTTTACTCCTTCCACTACTTGCCCGTCTTTTTTGGCTTTTGTACCCATTATACCAATGTCTCCGGCTTGGGCTTGTCCACAAGAATTAGGGCATCCTGTCCAGTGAATGCGCACTCGATCGGGTATATTTAATTCAGCATCCAATTCTTGAGCTAATTTTAAGCCTCTTTGTTTAGTTTCCACAAGGGCAAAATTACAATAACGTGAACCTGTACAGGATATAAGCGATCGAGTTAAAGTACTAGGATTGATAGAATAGGTTTGTAAAATTGGTTCAGCTAAAAATGCTTCAACCTTATCATTAGGCACATAGGGAATGATAAAATTTTGTTCTACCGTTGCCCGAATTTCGCCGTTACCGTAAATATCTGCTAAACGCGCGATTTCATACATTCCTTGAGCGTCTAAATGTCCTACGGGAATATGAATGCCAATATAACTATAACCCTCTTGTTTTTGAGGATATACCCCTAAATGATCCTTTTTATCTTGGGTAATTTCATCCGTCGGCGCTGCAAATTGTAAAGATTTACCTAATTTTTTCTCCACCTCCAAACGAAAACGATTCATCCCCCATTTATCCACTAACCACATTAACCGCGCTTTACCTCGATTTTCCCTTAAACCTTCCTCTAAACCACACTCACTATATACAGAAAGGATTGCTGTGGAAAGTTCGATTACTTCATCATTAGGTTTTACCCATACATCCATCGGGATAGACTCAGCGCATCGTTGTGCGGATAAATAACCGCCGATTAAAACATTGAAACCAAATTCCCCTTCTTTAAAGGCTGGAATAAAAGCAATATCATTGATTTCTGCATGAATAGAATTATCCCTCGCGCCGTCAATAGCAATATTCAACTTACGGGGCAGGTTACTAAATTCATAGCTTCCTTTACCCTTATTGGTGATAACGTCTTGCAATTTTTGATTTAATTCCCTAGTATCAAATAATTCATCAGGATCAATTCCAGCCGTGGGAGAACCTGTTAAGTTACGCACATTATCCATGCCTGATTGAATGGAGGTAATGCCCACATCTTCTAACCGTTGGAAAATCTCTGGAATGTCTTGTAAATGGACTCCTCTTAATTGGATATTTTGACGGGTGGTAATATCTGCGCTACCATCTTCGCCATATCGATCGATAATATCCGCAAAAGTGCGCATTTGTTCGCTAGTAAAAACCCCGTTAGGGATGCGCAAACGTAACATAAACTTACCCGGAGTGACAGGGCGAAAAAAGATGCCAAACCACTTTAAGCGGACAATCAAATCATCCTCCTCCATTGCCTCCCACCCCATTTCGGCAAATTTCGTTAACTCGTCTTTAATATCTAAACCGTGTTTTTCGGCTTTAACTTTTTCTATCTTATTTAATTTAACTTTTTTGACCGTTGCCACCGTCATGGTTTAACCTCTTTTTATAAAACTTTACAATAGGAATTAAAATTAATTACTTTTTCAAAAGTTGTTGTTGTTATGGATAACTTCAAACTTTTCTTAGTTACTTTGACAACAGATTATTGATTTTACTCTTTACCTTTTGTAATTTTTTATACCGAAACCTATCGATCTGGCAATTATTGCATAATAAGTATGTCTTTTTTACATTAAAGATTTAAGCTATTAGAATAGATGATTGTTTAATGCGTAATTTTAATTTATTACAAAATCTTTATTCAAGAATAAGTAAAATTGGAAATTATACCCGATCGATCCCCCCTCATCCTCTAAAAAAAGGGGGAATTTAATTGAAATTTCTTACATAAGATTTAGTAAATTAAGTGTTAATTTCTAACCAATGAATCACATCATTCAAAGATTGAAAATCAAAAATAGCATCCGCAAAACTCTCAATTTGAGATAGAGATAAACCATTAATTTTTTCTTCTAATTCCTCAGAAAGACTATTAAATTTTCTTTTTATTAAACGCTTAATTAGTATTTTCCCCTCCGTTTCTTTTCCTCTTTTTTCTCCTATTTCAATACCTTCCTCCATCCAACTGGTGACTATTTCCATAATTTTTTCCTCCTTGGTTATTTCTGTTTGTTTTAATTCGGTATCAAATTCTTGTTTTTCCGTTGGGTTTAATTTTAAATAGGTATCAATGAATCCTGAAATTAACTTTATTCTAGCAGGGTCTAAACTTAAAGTTGCTAACATTCTCAGGCATTCTAATTTTACCTTAACTCTCTCCTCTGGTTTAAAGTCCATTTTTGCCATTAAAGCCGATGCAATGGGATTGGGTTGAGACAAAAATTGTCGCCAAGGCAGTCGATTTAATTGGATAGTGGTAAAGTTAAATTCGAGGATTTTTTTGTCAGGGAAAACCACTTGATATTGATTTTTTTCTTCCCTTTTTGGTTTATCATAAGAGAAAAGAACGATCGGATAAATCGGTAAACGATATTTTTGATCTAAACGGGCAAAATAATGAAACATTCGCCGTTCAAATTCTTTTTGATTATAGGCTTGATTTTCTATATGAATGAGGAAAAAACCTTCTTCTTCTTGCCATTTTACTTGGGCTAAAAGATCAATTTTTCGTTTTTCTCCTGCGGTAACATCAGTAAAAACTTCTTCGGGAAAAAAGGTTAAAGTTTCCTTTGATACATATTGCAAAACTTCGGGAATAAATAGTTCGATAAATTCCCAAAAAAATGTTTGTATTAGTTCTTTAAAGAGTCGATCGTGATCTATCATAATTAGGATTTTATCAACATCTACTATAGTTTCTTAACGACAGATTAAATTTCCCAGTCTTCATAAATTAAGCCCTCAATGCGAGAAAATTCTTTAGTATTATGAGTGACTAAAATTAAATTATTCCTGAGTGCTATCGAACCTATTTGTAAATCATAAGCCCCAATGGGTGTACCTTTCTCTTCTAATTTTTTTCTAATAATTCCAAAAATTTCTGCACATTTATCATCAAAAGGATAAGAATAAAATCTATTTAAAAATAATTGTTGTTTAGCCAAACTTTTTTCTGGATTTTTACTTTTTTGTGATCCATAAAATAGCTCAGATTTTACTACGGAACAAACAGTTATATCAGAATCTTGATGACTTTCTAGCTTTGATTTTAAAGTTAAATTACGTCCATTTAGATAAACAATACAGCAATTAGTATCTAATAGATAAATCATTCTAAAGTCTCCCTTTGAATATATTCTCCTTGAGAATGTCTGACAATAGGATCATCTGCTAAACAACCATAAGTTTGTTCAATAAAATCATGCCATTCTCTCTTTTTTTCTTCAATTTGATCACTAGATTTGAGGATTTTTTCTGATAATTCTTGCCATAAATTACCCCATTTTTCTAAGTCAATAATAACGGCTTTTTTTTCCCCTTCTTCATTAATAATATATTGAATACCGTCCATAATATTTTAAAATGTCAATAATGATAATATGATTATAGCAATTATATTGTATCTTTTTTTCTTTCAGTAACTTCAGTATCAAGAACGTAATTACTATGAAAATTGAGACTTTGAAACAGAGACTAAACAAAAATCGCCCCATGAAAAGCGTTACTCTCCATATGCCTGAAGATGTAGTGGAAGATTTGAAGACGACCGCACCCCTCTTAGGATTTTCAGGTTATCAATCTCTAATTAGGGCTTATATAGGGCAAGGATTACGACAAGATTTAGAGAAACTTGAACAAAGTAATTTTTTGGCATTAATTGATAGTTTGAAACGTCAAGGGGTAGAAGAAACGGTTATTAATAATGCCCTCACCGAAATTAATCACTGATATTTTTCCACTTTAATTAAATTCACACCGACAGATTTATTTTCGGTTATCCCGATTAACAAAAACAATCACGATCGAAAAATAACTTAATTTAAGATGAGGATAATCATGTAAACCATGATAAACTTTTTCTTCATCTGTAGTCGCCTTTTCCACCACATAAGCTCGATCGAGCAGATTTCTTTGTGCTAAAATTTGCCATACTTGATCATATACAGAAGCCACCTTCATTAGTACGATCGTATCCCCCCAATCCAAAGCCTCCTCAAACTGTTTCAGAGAATAAACCGTAGGTAAAACCACCAACTTCTCCCCTTGTATCGTCAAAGGTAAACCCAAAGCCGAAGCCGAAGCCATAGGAGAAGAAACCCCCGCAATACGCTCTATTTTGACATCAGGATATAATTTTTCAACAGTTAAAGCTAAATAAGTAAAAGTACTAAAAAAACTAATATCTCCCTCACAAGCAAAAGCCACATCTTCCCCATTCTTTAGATATTCCCACACCTCCAAACTCACCCGATGCCATGCTTGATTTAACATTTCCTCAGAGAAAGTATAGGGAAAACATAAAGGCAATATTTGTTGATGAGGTTGTAAATAAGATTCAATAATCCTTTGTGCTACCCCCAACCTGCCATTAATCCCCGCAGGAAAAGCAATTATTTTCGTATTTTGTAAAATTCTTAAAGCCTTGACAGTGATTAATTCTGGATCACCCGTACCCACACTAACCCCAAAAAGAGTACCTATTTTATTCGACATGAAATCAAAATATAAATGAAAAATATTAAAAAAGTTTGTAGTGATGGCTTTAGCCATTAGACTTCGACCATATTTGGTTTAAGAAGGGTTAAAACCCTGACTACAAACTAATAAAAAAAGAGGGATAGATACATTACCCCTCGTTTATAAATTTATGGCGAAAATTGTTAACTACGCATTAGTAGAAACAAGATTTTCTTCCGCTACGGTGTCAGAATCTACCTCAGAAACGTTATCTTCATCAGGAGATACATTTTCGAGAGTAACTTCAACTTCTTCTTCTGCTGTAATGCCTTCTAATTCAGCAGGATCAACAGGAGGAATTTCATTTTCCCCAGCTAATAATTTTTCTCTGAATTTCTGAGCCATTTCTTCGGCTTTTTCAAAGACTAAATCACGATTTTTGAGCATATCACCCGGTTCGGGTTCTAATTGCTTAGTAGAGAGAGAAATACGTCCTCTTTCAGCGTCTAAGTCAATAATCATCACTTTTAATTCATCATTGACATTAAATACACTGTGAGGGGTATCAATATGATCATGAGAAATCTCAGAAATGTGTAGTAAACCGCTAACACCGCCAATGTCAATAAATGCACCGTAAGGCTTGATACCACGAACAGAACCGATGACAACTTGGCTTACTTCTAAGCCGTTCATCTTACGTTCCACTAAAGCACGACGATGACTTAAGACAAGACGATTACGTTCTTCGTCAACTTCTAAAAATTTAAGGGGTAAATCTTGACCTACTAAATCTTCTTTGGTATCTTTTGCACTAATATGAGAACCGGGGATAAATCCTCTTAAACCTTCAACTCTGACTAATGCACCACCACGATTAGTAGCGAAAACGTTAGAATAAACGGTAGCATCTTCTTCTTGTAATTGACGAACTCTTTGCCACGCGCGCATATACTCAATTCGGCGAATGGATAGAGTTAATTGTCCGTCTTCGTTCTCATCGGTGAGAATAAAAAACTCTCTAGTTTCGTTGGCTTGTAAGACTTCTTGAGGATCATCAACTCTGTTGATAGAGAGTTCTTGTACGGGAATATAAGCGGCAGTTTTTGCACCGATGTCAATAAGTGCGCCACGGGGTTCCATACTAAAAACAGTTCCAGCAACGATGTCACCGGGACTGAAATGATAATCATATTGATCTAAGAGGGCGGCAAAATCTTCATGGGTAAAACCAATATTACTATTTAGAGTTTCTGTCTGAGTGACCATAGGCATTATTTTTAATTGTATTAATTTTATTAGTTAATTTGATAATTCTTCATCCCTCCTCAATAACTTGAAGTTGATTCAGGTTACTGACTAGATAGACATAGATTATTTTATATAATATTACTCTATCGTTACAAAAGTGGACTAATAAGGTGATTTTCTTGATTTGCATCAAGAATTTGTTATTGTTATCCTTGTCTGTTATACACAGCACAAATTAACAACAGCCAATTATCTACTCTAACATTAATAAGGTACAATTAACAATCAGGAAAATTATCAAGGTTAAGAGGGGATGTTAGGGAAACAGGTGGACAGGAAGACAGGAAGACAGGAAGACAGGAAGACAGGAAGACAGGAAGACAAGGGAATATTCTCTTAATTGTTTATTGATAATTGTTCATTGTTCATTGTTCATTGCTCATTGTTCATAAATCATTGATAATTGATCCATGATAATAAGCGATCGTAACATTAATATTATGATACAAACTGAATTAAAACCCCTTTTAACATCCATTAGCGACTTTGATTTAAAAACCTATTTAACAACGGAAAAAGAGTTAGTCGAAAAGGCTTTAGATGAATCTTTACCTTTAGGAAAACCCGAAAAAATTTACGAAGCAATGCGCTATTCTCTCCTTGCTGGGGGAAAAAGATTGCGCCCCATTCTTTGTCTTGCTACGGCGCAATTATTAGGAGAAAAGAAAATAATCGCCATGCCAACGGCTTGTGCCTTAGAGATGATTCATACCATGTCACTTATCCATGATGATTTACCTGCTATGGATAATGACGATTATCGCCGAGGTAGGTTAACTAATCATAAAGTTTATGGAGAGGATATAGCTATTTTGGCGGGAGATGGTTTACTGGCTTATGCCTTTGAATATGTGGCAGAAAATACTAAAAATATATCTGCCGAAAGAATTGTTAAAGTTTTGGCAATTTTAGGTAAAGCCGTTGGTGCAGAAGGTTTAGTGGGGGGGCAGGTAATGGATTTAGATTGTGAGGGTAAATCTGATGTCACCGCAGAAACATTGACTTTCATTCATCGCCGTAAAACGGGTGCTTTATTAGAGGCTTGTGTGTCTTGTGGTGCTGTGTTAGCAGGTGCATCTTCCGATGATTTAACTCGTTTATCAATATATGCTCAAAATATTGGTTTAGCTTTTCAGATTATTGATGATATTCTTGATGTTACCGCTACCAGTGAGGAATTAGGCAAAACCGCAGGAAAAGATATTTCCGCTCAAAAGGCGACTTATCCCAAACTTTGGGGCATCGAAACTTCTCAAGCTAAAGCGGAAGAATTAGTGAAAGATGCGATCGAGCAGTTAGTGGTATATGGAGAAAAAGCCTTACCTTTACAAGCCATTGCTCAATATATTGTACAGCGTAAAAATTAGAAGACAGGTGATTACCAATGCAAGTTTTGATCGAAATATTCACCAATCGTTTAATCGCCATTCCCCTATTTGCTTGTATTTTTGCACAGGTAATTAAAGTTTCTGTGGATACTATTACTAATAAGAAATTTAGCTTTCGCTACCTTGTTAGTACGGGAGGAATGCCTAGTTCTCATTCGGCTCTTGTGGGAGCTTTAGCTACGGGAGTAGGTCAAACTTTGGGTTGGTCTTCTCCTGAGTTTGCGATCGCATCTATATTTGCAGGAATCGTGATGTATGATGCAGCAGGAGTGAGACAGGCGGCAGGAAAACAGGCAAAAATTTTAAATCAAATCATGGATGAATTACTTAATAATGAGGATTTTAGCGAGGAAAAATTAAAAGAATTATTAGGCCATACCCCTTTTCAAGTAGTTGTAGGTTTACTTTTAGGGATTATTAGTTCTATTTTTTTACTACCCTCGCCTTTTCTTCAATAATTTTGTATTTGATAAAATAAGGGTTTAAACCCTTACTTAAAGCCTAATTTATGTTTAGATGAAATATTTATTTTTGCTTGGCTTATTAACTTTAAATATAGGGGTAAATATTCCTATATTTTCGATGGAGATAACAGAGGAAAAATTATCTCCTCCTCTGAAAAATGAACAAGGTTGGAGTAGTTGGCACCCTTGGATATATTTTCCTTTTGATCAAATTCAAGTGGGAATTTCTAATATGGATTTAGGCGGAATGTTAGATTTTGAGTATAGTTGTTTTGCTTCAGTGGGAGATGAGAATAAAAAACTAATACAAGAAACTTATTGGTATCGTATCGCTGATAAAACAGAAAAAATTGGACAAGATATTTATGTGCAAATAGAAGTTGGTTGTTGGCTCAATAATACTTTTAAATCAACAATTATTATCAATGGTATTAAATAAATTCTTCATCTTAATCACAAAAACAAATAAATAATGAATAATAGAAATTTTTTAACTACTAATTGTTAATTGTTAATTGGTAGTTGTTAATTTTTTGGTTTTTTCTCCTGCCAGTTGGCTTTTTTCTCCTCCATCATTTGATTCCATTGCTGACGTTGTTCAGAAGTTAAAACCTCTCGCATTTCTAACATACTTTGAAATCTTAAATCTGCCATTCTTTGATTTAAGGAAGCAATTTTGTTATGTTGCGATCGTAAACTATCAGAGGAGTTATTATTAGTCATCATTTGACGCAGTGTTTCTCTTTCTGTGCGCATTTCTTGTCGAATACTATCCATTTGCGGTTGATATTTAGTGCGGATAGACTGCATTTTTTGTTGTTGTTCGGTAGTGAGATTGAGTTTTTCCATAAAATCTCCTCTTTCTCCTTTCCGTTTTCCTCTTTGTCCCATTTGTGCTAAATAGGTAGGTTTTGAAGTTTCAAAACTTAAAGAGTCTTGTTTGAGGGTTTCTGATGCCATAACATTGCCACTAAAGGAAAGTGTCGCTAAGGTGACAAAAGAAAGAATAAACTTAATTTGATTTTTCATGATGTCATATACTCTAATTTTAATCGTTGTTTGTTACAAAATTTAATTCTGATTCTGTCCCCATTGAGCCGTGCCAAGTTTCAACCATAAAGATTTCTAACTTTTCTACGTCATCGGAGGCAAACTGAGAGTTCGATCGAAGGTTTACATTCCAGAAATAACCCCCTATAATCAATAAAGTAGTGATGAGTGTGCCAGATAATAACCATCCTTTTTTCAACCATCCTTGATTTAAAGAAAGTGAAGTAGTTTCAATAGATTTCATCACCAATGCTTCACAGGGCTTATTTTCTTGGGGAGGAGTAGGAGAATAGGTTTTCAAAAAATTGACTAATTCTTCATCATGAGTATTAGATTGATTTTGTTTCATAAATTTACTCCTTGTAATTCCAAAAATTGACGTAACCCTTTCCGTGCTTTAAACAATCTGGATTTCACTGTACCTACTGGAATAGAGAGAATTTCTGCGACTTCCTTTTGAGGCATATCTTCTAAATCATGAAGTACAATGACAGCACGATGTTCTAAACTGAGATTTTGCAACGCATTTTGGATTATATCCTGATAATGTAATTGTAATAATCCCGTTTGATGGTGATTTGTTACCCTTGCTAAATCCTGTAGAGATTCCTTTGCCTGATGTAAAATTTTAGTTCGATCGCGCTTTTTGGCTAAACTATAGTCATAAGCTACATTCCAACAAATGCGATAAAGCCAAGTGGAAAAATACTGACAATGGCGCAACTTTGGTAAAGATTTCCAAGCCTTCAAAAAAACTTCCTGTTGTAAATCGTCTAGTAATTCTCGATCGCACAACTTATATAAAGTTCCTCTCACTTTTTGTTCATACCGTTGGTATAGTAAACGAAAGGAATTGGTATCTCCCTGTTGGCATTTTTGCACTAACTCCAAATCAGTAATCTCCGCAGGATTATTTGCTAAGACATTCATCATCTTTATTTTTTGTTGTACTCATACCTTTAGACT
The DNA here is from genome assembly GCF_000332235.1 of Geminocystis herdmanii PCC 6308. NCBI lineage: Bacteria > Bacillati > Cyanobacteriota > Cyanophyceae > Chroococcales > Geminocystaceae > Geminocystis > Geminocystis herdmanii. The sequence goes on from NZ_CM001775.1 coordinate 104,603, forward strand.
TTCAATAATTAAAAAAGGTTCAACTTAAAAAAGATTTTTTGCAGATACACGATACCAGTAATTAAGAGAGTGATTGTTTAATCATTTTTTATTGAGTAATATAGTCGGCTAAAATAATGGTTTCTCGATGAGCTTTTACTAAATTAATTTTCTCCTGACTAACTTGCTCTAACATAAAGCAAACATGATCAGGAGTCAATAAAGTGCCATCGTTTTTAGCACTGCCTACATAGTTAATTTTAACTCGATCGAACTCCTCAAAGTTATCATTTATTAAAGAAATTCTTTCTAAGTTTTCTCTGATATTAACCATTTTTTTCTTCCCAGTTTTAGCAGTTTTTTGCATTAAGATTTCGCTAGATTTTTCTATCTCATTAAGCCAATTTTGCCATTGAGATAGACTATATTTATTATCTGTATAAACCGTGATAAAATACTATGTAAAAATACATTTAACTTATTTTTTTTAGTGATTCTTTTATGCCTTCATATAGCGGTTTTAAATCTTGGATAAACATAAAATATATAACCAAAAAAAATAATATAGGGGTACATAATAATACTATCAATAGGTCAAATATACTAGATTTTTGATGATATTCTTCTTCTGCGTATGAATTTAATTTTTTGCGATTAGATAAAAATTTAGAAACAATTAGTATAAAGTAATAGTTCTTTTTTGTATATATGATTGCTAACGATTGAAACAATGCTACTAAACAATATATTAAAAAGTTCAAGAAAAAATTTTCATAAGTAAAAAATGAATCGGGAGTAGGTGCTATAAAGAAAAAAAGTGTGCAAAAAACTAGACTTATTATACTAATATTATCCAATTTATTATCATAAATTATATGAGAACGAGAAAATAATAATAAATTGAAGAAAAAGCCATAGATAAGATTTACCACCAATATAGCCAATATATAACTAATGAAAAAGAAGATGAAATTCGTGAAATTTTCCAATAACAGATTAAAAATTGCTGATAATTGATTAAAAATTTCTGATAATTGAAAATTTGTAAATATGCCATTTAACTGATTAACAATTTCTGATAATTGAAAATTTACAAAGATGTCAATACCAAAAGCATCTCTCATTAAAATACTATAAGGACTATAAAAAAATAGTATAAAATAAAATATTAAATAAATAACAAAAACTATTAATATTATAGTCAAAAGTAGGTAGCTAATTATTTTCTCTATATTGTCAGTCTTATTATTTTCCATGATGATTATTTTTTCCTTATTGGAGTATAAATTGAGTGAACATTTACAAAATATTTATGTCAATAACCAATATAAAGCTGATAAAATTAAAAATGTAGGTAGAGATTCTTTTACTATTTCTATTAATGATAAACGTCTTTTCTCACTAAAATCATATTGAGGAAATTTTGTCACCACAAAATAATCTTTTAAAAAGTAAAATGCTATTTGAGGATTATTATAAGTATTTAATAAGTAGAAAGTGTAGAAAATAGTCAGCTTATTTTTTTTGTTTTTAAATAAATCAAATATATTAATTGAATAAATATCGGTAATAAAAGATGATACTATTGATAGGATAAAAAACAAAAATATATTTTGAAAGTGTATAATATTTTCCATATTAATCTTGATTGATAATTATTTATTACTTTTTATTTGCATTTGTAAATAAATATTTTTTGAAATTGTCTTTTATGTACTTTTCCATACTTAAAACCAGTAAAAAATATAACATTATCTATCCTTTTGTCTGCTCTTTTTAATTCAGCTTTTAATTCTGTATTTGCTTCTTGTATTTCATCATTTAATCTTTGGCAATTATCAATCGTTTTAGAAATAATAGAGGTTGTGTTATTATTGATACCAGTTATTTCTGTTGTCATAGCATTTACAGGTTTTATTAAACATAAAAAAAATGAAATAACAATAATAATTCTTATTAAAATCTTTTTTTCGAAAAGTATTTTAGTATTCATCTATGTTTCTTGTCAATTCAACCATCCTAAGAAATATCCCAACACTACATATCCCCCTCCAAATCCAACTACAATAATTAATAATCGTGTGACTGTTTTGTCTGTATTCATAATTGATTTCTTAAAATTTAATATTTTCTTAAGATTTACTATATCTAGTATGAAATAAAATAGAATATATGTAAAGCGGAAAAAGTCGGTTATTTTTGTGAATAAATAGCGGATTTAGACGGAAAAAGACGGTTGTTTTTTGATATTTTTATTAAGTATTTTATGGAAACAGAAGATTTAATTAATTATTTAGATGAGTTATTGCTTTCTCAAACAGGAAAACATCTGGACAATTTACAATTATCGATTCTCAAAGGTGTTTTAAATGGTCAAAAATATGCTGATATTGCTGAGGATTATCACTGTAGTAATGATCATGCCAAAGATAAGGCTTATGAGTTGTGGAAAATACTTTCTGAGGCATTAGGAGAAGATCTAAATAAGTCCAATTTTAAGGCAACTATTCAAAGATTAGGAATAGCAAATAATAATAGCAAATTATTTAATCCAGTACAAATTGCAGAAATTAATCTTTGTTCAAATATCGCTACAAATGAGAATAAAGATTTAGATTTTAATAAAAATAACCGTAATAATCAAGAAGATTTTGAGTCAAAAGTTAGCATCAAAACTATTAAGAAATTAAAGAATTTAGGGTTAACCAATGGACAAATTGCTGAGGCGTTAGATTTGTCTTTAGAAGATATAAATAAAGCCATTAATTAAGGTTATTATTAATGTAAGGTGGGGATTGCCCACCAATCGCTATAGATGAAAAAAAAAGGTAAAGCCTGTAAAAGTTAAATATTATTCAAATTTTACACACTTTTACTGAGTGATATAATCAGCTAAAATAATGTTTTCTCGATGAGCTTTTACTAAATTAATTTTCTCTTGACTAACTTGCTCTAACATAAAGCAAACATGATCAGGAGTCAATAAACTACCATCGTTTTTAGCACTGCCAACATAGTTAATTTTCACCGTGTTAGATTCTTCAAAATGATCATCAACTAACAAGATATTTAGTAAGTTTTCTCGAAGATTAACCATTTTTTTCTTCCCAGTTTTAGCAGTTTTTTGCATTAAAATTTCTGAGGTATTTTGAACATTATCAATCCAATTTTTCCACTGATTGAGACTATATTTATTATCAGCTGAAACCGTAATTATATATTCAGCAGTATCTAAAATTTGGGTGGCTTTCGGAGATTTAACTGGCAATTCTTCCACTTTAAAAATGGGGATTTCGAGAGGCAAATTTGCTTTTAATTTTTCGGTAAACTCATCAATATCCATACGAGTATGATTTTCAAAATCCACAATTTCCCCGTTACTCGTCATGCCTAATGATAAGGCAAGGGCGATGGAAATTTTAGGACCGGGATGGAATCCACCCGTATAAGATATAGGTATCCCTGCCCTTCTGATAACTCGATCGAACAAACGCACTAAGTCGAGGTGACTAACTAAAGCCATATCCCCTTGTTTACCAAACCAGACGCGCAACTTTTGGGCTTTTTCTTGATTAGGCTTAAAGTCACCCAAGTAATCAGGAATTGGGGGAGGAGTGACTACGATATTATGTCCAAAATCAGGGCTACAAACACCGCAACTACTGCAACCATCAAAAGCACAATCAGGCACAGTTGCTTCTTGTAACGCCCTTTCTAAGTCTTCTAGCAACCATTGTTTGTCAATACCCGTATCTAAATGATCCCACGGTAACGACATATTAGCTAGTAGTTGATAGTCAATTGTCTCCATTCGACCTTCTCCATTCGACCTTCTCCATTCTCCATTCTCAACCTGACGATATTTCCAAGTTAACCCTGCTTCGTCAATGGCGGTTTGCCACGCTTTATAAGCCTTGTCGATGCTTTCCCACCATGAATCCATCCCTGCACCCAATTCCCATGCCCGACGCACTACGGAGGCTAAAGTGCGATCGCCACGCCCCACAAAATCCTCTATAGCTGAAATACGGACATCGGTATAGTTAACCTTAATGCCTTTAACGGGGTAAAATTCATCGCGCAAAATGTTACGTTTACGCAAAAATTCGGAAGTAGAAACGGAATGCCACTGAAAAGGAGTATGGGGTTTCGGGGTAAAATTGGAGATGGTGATATTAAAATTTAGGCGTTTATTGCTGAGATGACGACATTCTTGACGCAACCATTTAACAGTTTCCACGATACCGATAACATCCTCATCGGTTTCACCGGGTAAGCCTATCATGAAGTAGAGTTTAACTTGATTCCAACCCTCTCTTACTGCTGTCTGGATACCGCGCAATAACTCCTCATTAGTTAAGCCTTTGTTGACTATATCACGCATTCGCTGTGTACCAGCTTCGGGAGCGAAAGTTAAACCGCCTTTTCGAGTGCCTCCGATAATATTAGCAATGTTTTCGTCAAATCGATCGACTCTTTGGGAAGGAAGCGCAAGGGAGATATTTTCATCATGGAGACGGTTTTTAATTTCGATGCCCACGGCAGGTAAAGAGAGATAATCAGAGCAACTGAGAGATAATAGACTAAATTCGTTAAATCCTGTCTGTTTCATGCCCTCAATGATGCTATTTACCACTTCTTCTGGCTCAACATCCCGTGCAGGGCGCGTTAACATCCCCGGTTGACAAAAACGACATCCCCTCGTGCAACCCCTTCTAATCTCGATGGTGAGTCGATCGTGGACTGTTTGCACATAAGGCACTAAACCGATAGAATAAGCTGGGATTGGTGTAGCTACTCGTCGCAAAATCCTTTCAGGCACATCAGGGCGATTAGGCTTAACACTACCATCGGATTGCATATCATAGAATTGAGGCACATATACCCCCGGCACTTGAGCTAAATCTAATAGTAACTCTGTTCTCGTTAACCCGTCTCGTTTGCCTTCTTCAATAACTAAACCAATTTCGGGCAATAATTCTTCCCCGTCACCTAATGCCACGAAGTCGAAAAAGTCTGCATAAGGCTCAGGATTTGATGTTGCAGTTTGTCCTCCTGCAAATATCAAGGGGAAATCGGTATCTTTTCTTTCTTGCCAAGTTAAGGGAATATGAGCTAAACTGAGCATTTCTAAGATATTAGTCGCTCCCAATTCATAACTCAAGCTAAACCCTAAAATATCGTATTCTTTAACATCTTTTTTCGTTTCAAGGGCAAATAAGGGGGTATTCGTCTCCCTCATCTTCATCGCTAAATCTGGTGCAGGTAAGTAGGCTCGATCGCACATTTGCCTTGGTTGAGCGTTAATGATATTGTAAAGGATGATATGCCCTAAATTTGACGCTCCCACCTCATAAACTTCGGGGTAAGTCAACACCCATCTAACGTTAGCGGTGTCGAAGTCTTTATGTTTTGCCCCTAATTCGTTACCTAAATAACGGGCTGGTTTAAATATTTCTGGTGTAATTAGTGTATCAGTTGCAATAACCATTATTTTCTCAATAAAAATTATCTTAAACCTTCATTATAGACTTTCCTTGTTTAACCCAAAATTTTATCAACCACAAATGCTAACTATAGTATGTAGATTTAAGGTTAACAACTTTTTAGACTAGCGTTCAGTATTCTATCCAAGTCCATTGTGAAAGAAAAAGTATTAATTCAATTTGGAAAAAAAGTCAGAGAATTAAGAATAAAACAGAATATTTCACAAGAAAAACTAGCCGAAAAAGCGAATGTACATCGTACTTATATCGGAATGATTGAAAGAGCTGAAAAAAACATCACTTTAATTAATATTGAAAAAATTGCGAAGGCTTTGGAAGTGAATATATATGATTTATTTATTGATGTAAAATAATGCAACCTAATTTAAATTTAATTACTATAAAAGATAACGAAAAATTAATCAAAGAGTTATTAGAAGAATTAGTTTTACAGCCTCGAATGAAGGCTTTAGAATGGTCAAAAATTACTCATCAAACTCCTAATTTAAGAATCGGTTATCCAGGGCAACATTTAGCATCTTTAATAACGGGAATTAGGGGGAGAAAAACAGGGGCAAGAGGAGATGATTTAGAAGATGGTACAGAAGTAAAATCTTGCTCTAGAATTGATCAAATGGACAAGTGTAAAGATTGTAACTCACCAGTAGCTAGAATAGAAATAACTTGTTCTAATTGCGGTTCAAATAAGATCAATAGAAAAAAAGATTCTAAATGGTTATTCACAATTAAAAATGAAAATGACTTAAAAGTTTTAACGGAAGATGTCAAAAGAGTATTTTTAATATTAGCTGATTATCCTCACTTTAATCAACAAGATTATGAGACCTTAAGATTTCAATCATTTGAGATTTGGACAAATAGTAATAGGCATAAAAGATTTAAAGAAATTATGACTAATTATTATTATCAAATTTATCTGGTGAATAAAAATAAAAAACCTGAAGAAACACCCGCACCCAAAAATTTTTGGCCTTATAGCTATCAATTTTATTTATGCAATCCTATTCTAACTTTTTCTTGTATCGTACAAAAAGCATCAACTAATCCAGAAATTATTGTCGATCATTATATCAAGCCAGAAGTAGATAGAAGTAATTTAGATTCAGTGATGATGCCCATTAAACTTTTATGGCGTAAAGAGGAAAAACAGCTAGTTAAAAATTATTTGAATAGTCAAAAGTTACCTTCTTTTATTGATGAGAATACTAGAAACATTTTACCTTTAAGATGATAACTACTCACTCGTCAAAGTCCAAAAGATAGATATTCAAGATCATCAAATCAAAATCAACAATAAAATTTACAATTTAACCAGAAAAATCTAAGATTAGCTGATTATTATTACTTATAAATTGGCTTTTTTCCTGTTGATTAAGATCATGTCCTAAAATTAATTTATGTTCAGTTATTCTTTGATTAATAATATCAATATATTTTTTTTCTTTCTCTATGCCAATATAATTTCTTTCAAGATTTAAACAAGCTAAAGCCGTCGAACCTGAACCCATAAAAGGATCTAAAACTATGTTATTTTTATTTGTACTAGCCTTAATAATTCTTTCCATTAATTTAATCGGTTTTTGAGTAGGATGATAGCGTTTTTCTTGATAAAAATTCAAATCATTCCAAACATCTGTTATGCCCATTTCAATATTAAATACTTGAGCAATATCTTCATAAGGACATTCAAATTTAAGAATTTTTTGTAACTTTTCCCACATTTCTTCCGTCGGAACTTGAGCTAAAATATTATTACCAGTATAAAGTGACCACATACCACCACCATTAGATTTAACACCTAATTTTTCATTAATTTCTAATGCTGTTATACCTAACTTTTTTTGTCTTTCTTTCAAAAGATTCTTAATAAAAGGACGACTATCATAAATAAAAAATAACAAACTTTCGGTAACATTAGGAAACATTTTATAACCTTTTGTTGCTCTACCACTAATGGCTTGAATACCTTTATCAATAATTATTTGTTGCCTAAAATTAAAGCCTAATTTTATTAATGGTTCGTATAAATAAAATAAATTTCTTAGATAACCAAATAAATATAAACTACCTGATAATTTAATGATTCTCGCTATATCAGGAAACCACTGTAAACACCATTGTAAATAATCTTCTTCTGTACGCCATTGATAATCCCATTTTTGTTGTACTACTTTCCAATAAGGAGGATCTAATATTATTAAATCAACACTTCGATCAGGTATTTGTTGTAAAATTTTAAGAGAGTCTCCATGAATGATTTTATTAATATATTTCATGTTTAAATAACGAACGGGTTTAAATATTTCTGGTGTAATTAGTAGATTAGGTTCGATCGACATAATATAATTGTGTTTAAAAGATTTATATAAACTTGTTAAAATGTAATATGAAAAAGTGTTGGGGTTTAAATATTATCAGAAATATCATGTAAATTCTTTGAATACTCAAAGAAAATAACGAAATCTATCATATCATACATAATTATCGGTGAGTTTGACGATCGATGCAATTAGACAAAAACGCAATTATTGCCAGAGAAAAACCGACTCAATACCTATTAATTCTTTTACCGAAAGATGATAAATCTAAATATTTAGAGAAAGGAGGTTATAATTTAAACAATTGGCAACAATTAGAAAAAGATTTAAAAGAGCAAATTTTAACTTTAAATGCTTATCCAACAAAAAAGACAAACTATGGACAAAAATATGAAATTGTTGGGATATTAAATTGTCTGAATGGAAAGCAATTAGAAATAAAAACTATTTGGATAGTTAGGGAATCTTTGACTCAATTTGTAGCTTTATTTCCAGCATAAAAGGAGGCTTTAGAATGTTGTTACCATTATTTGCACAAGTAGAATTAACGGAAGATATACCAGAATATAACTTAAAAAAAGGTAGTGTTGGTATCATTGTCGAACATTATCCCATGGGAGATAATCAGGAAGATGGCTATAGTATTGAAGGATTAATTTATCAAGATACTGTAGAAGTCTCTGAGTCTCAAATATCTTTAGTTACTGAAAAATCAACAGAAAATAAAGTTTTTGTTTAAATTTATTTAATCAATGAAAATAATTTCTGTAGATACTTGAATAGAAAAAATATCTCTACCTAAATAACGATCGAGCTTCAATATTTCTGGTGTAATTAATATATCCATCATTGTTGATGGTATTTTGTTATTATAATGTTATAACAGTTATGAGTAAATTGAGAATGAAAACAAAAATTACAAAAATTGGTAATTCTCAAGGAATTATTATCCCTAAAAATATTGTTGAACAGTGTAAATTCAAAGACATAGTTAACCTTGAAGTGAGAGATAATTGTTTATTAGTTTCTCCTCAAAATCCCCGTCAGGGATGGGAAGAAGCAATTATGAGGGAGGGGGTTGATGATGAAATATTAATAGAAGATGCTTTAGAAAATAGTTGGGATGAGGAGGAATGGACTTGGTAGCTTATCCGAAAACAGGAGAAATATGGTTGGTTAATTTAGAGCCTACAATTGGTTCAGAAATTAGAAAAACTCGCCCCGGTGTTATTGTTTCGCCCAATGAAACTAATCGGTTACTCAAAACTGTCATTATTGCACCACTCACCAGTACTATTAAAAATTATCCTACGAGAGTTTCAATTTTTTTTCAATCACGACAAGGTATACTCATCAAGGTTATAATCTGATGTTGCAAAATGTACAGTTGCCTTTTGCCTACTTGCCTTTTGCCTACCTTCACCAAACTCAAGTTATACCCTCGCCAAGTATAGTATTACATTAGATCAAATTCGGGCTGTTGATAAATACAGATTATTACAAAAATTAAGACTTCTTTCACAATTTACAAATAGTTTTAGATATTTTAGTTCAAATGTTTTCTTAAAGCGATCAGAAAATACCTTATAACGATCGAGCTTCAATATTTCTGGTGTAATTAGTCTATCAGGTTCGATCGCGCATCAAGAAAATATTGAAATTGTTATATCCCCAGAAGGAGAGATTTTTTAATGAAAATTACAAACTATACTGATTGAAGCCTACACTCTACGAATGTGAGTGTATGGAGCGTCACAATGTTATTCCCATTATTCGCATTAACTTAACCTGAGTTCGATATAAAATATTGGACAATGAGTAAAAGCTATTTTAAACTCACCCCTCTCCTGTGGGAGAGGTGAATTTTGATAGGATTCTCAATTCTGGGTTATCTGCGGAACATTTTTAACATTCTTTGGGTTACTAAAAATCCTCCTGAAATGTTAATTGTACCAACTAAAATGGCGATCGCACCTAAGATACTGGTAATTGAGCCAGATTCCCCCGAAATCTGCAACATTCCCCCGATGATAATGATGCCACTGATAGCATTAGTAACACTCATAAGAGGAGTATGTAAAGCAGGGCTTACATTCCAAATCACCTGCCAACCCACAAAAACCGCAAGGATAAACACGGTAAAATGAGACAAGAAAGACTCAGGCGCACCAATACCCACTCCGATTAAAGCTAAAACCGCTAAAATTGCCCATAATAAACCACTATTGCTTTTTTTCTTCTGTTTACTCTCAGAAGTAACGATTTTCGCTTCTGGAGTTACCGTTGTGGTGGGAGAAGGTTGCGCAATTTTGGGAGGGGGGAAGGTAATATCTCCTTGATAGGTGACTAATGCACCTCGAATTACTTCGTCTTCAAGGTTAACAGTAAACTTGTCGTTACCTCCCATATCCTTGAGGAGATGCCATAAATTTGTACCATAAAGTTGACTAGATTGACTTGCCATGCGACTGGGTAAATCCGTTAAGCCGATAATCGTTACTCCTTCATATTTATAAATTTCGTGGGGTTTTGTCACCTCACAGTTACCACCTTGTTCTGATGCTAAGTCAACAATTACCGAACCTTGAGTCATGCTACGCACCATTTCTTCTGTGATGAGTTTGGGTGCTGGTTTCCCCGGAATTAGGGCGGTAGTGATAATTATATCAACTTCTTGAGCTTGTTCGGCAAAAAGAGCCATTTCCGCTTCGATAAACTCCTTACTCATGGTTTTAGCATAACCGCCTTCCCCTGAGCCGTCTTCGGCAAATTCCAATTCTAAAAATTCTCCCCCTAAACTCTCAATTTGCTCTTTTACTACCAGTCTAGTATCAAATGCTCGTACGATCGCACCTAAACTTTTAGCCGCACCAATGGCGGATAAACCTGCAACTCCTGCACCAATGACTAAGACTTTGGCGGGAGGCACTTTTCCGGCTGCCGTAATTTGCCCGGTAAAAAACCTCCCGAAGTTGTTAGCCGCTTCGATGACTGCCCTATATCCTGCTATATTTGCCATGCTAGATAAAGCATCGAGTTTTTGAGCCCGACTGATACGAGGCACTGCATCCATAGCGAAAACTGTTGCGCCTTTTTCCTTTAATTGTGCCAATAATTCTCCATTTTGGGCAGGATATATGAAACTAATCAGGGTTTTATGTTCATTTAATAAGTTTACTTCTTCTGGTTCGGGGGGGCGCACTTTTAAGATAATATCCCCTTCCTGCCATAATTCTTCTCGATTATGAACAATTTTACACCCTATTTCTTCGTAAGCTCGATCGACAAAACTAGCTTTTTCCCCTGCGCCTGATTCTACTAACACGGTAAAACCTAGTTTTTGCAGTTTCGTGGCGGTGTCTGGAGTTGCCGATACTCGACACTCGTTAGGGTAAATTTCTTTGGGAATCGCTATTTTTAATGATGTTACTTTTGATATTTCTTGTTTCTCGTTGGTGAGAGTTGCTGTCATAATCTTTTCTTATTTTGATTTATTTTTTCACGCACAGGAGCAAAAGGTTTACAAGGTTTACAAAGTTTGCTTTCTTCTTTACTCTTATATTTGCATAGTAAGATCATTATTCGATTTTGGAACTGAATTTAAACTTATCTTCGTATTTAAAGGTTTTTTTTTACAATTCTTTACTTTTTTTCAGTATTTTTTTGAATGTATGTTTAATTACAGAACACATTTATAAGAGTTTTTGATGAGGTGACTATTGATGATTTATTCTGTTAACTGATGTTACACAGTCAAAAGAGATATTAATAGTTTCAGAGGTTGAGTGGGAAGAAAAGATTAGGGGAGGCTAAGGCTAATTATACTAAGTCGATCGATTACGGTAATTATTACTATTCCCGATGATAACTTAACAATATAAGGACTAAAAAGTCATAATTAATTAAAATAAGTGGATTAATTATTACCTTATTAACAAGATTATGACTCAGACAAATAAAAATACTCGTATCGAAAAAGATAGCATGGGGGAAATTGCGGTACAATGCGATCGATACTGGGGCGCACAAACGCAACGATCGATACATTATTTTTCTATAGGGGAAGATAAAATGCCCCTAGAAGTAATCAAAGCCCTTGCCATAGTCAAAAAAGCCTCCGCTATGACTAATAACGAGTTGGGAGTATTATCCACAGAAAAAACCCAACTGATAACCCAAGTCGCTGATGAAATTATCGCAGGAAAATTAGATGATCATTTTCCCCTTTATGTATGGATGACAGGAAGCGGTACACAATCGAATATGAATGTTAACGAAGTCATCGCTAACCGTGCCATTGAAATAGCAGGAGGAGAGTTGGGCAGTAAAAACCCCATTCACCCTAACGATGATGTCAATAAGTCACAATCTTCTAACGATGTCTTTCCTACTGCCATGAATATAGCAGTTTCGATCGCAATTCATGAGCGTTTAATCCCCAAAGTCACAAAATTAAGAAACGCATTGCAGGAAAAAGCCCAAGCATGGCAAGAAATTATTAAAATTGGAAGAACTCACTTACAAGATGCAGTACCCCTAAGTTTAGGGCAGGAATTTTCGGGCTATGTAGGGATGTTAGACGATAATTTAACTAGAATAAATCAAGCCTTACCCCACATTTATCAATTAGCCTTAGGGGGCACAGCTTTAGGCACAGGTATCAATGCGCCAGTGGGTTTTCCCTCGAAATCTGCTGAATGTATCGCCAAATTAACGGGTTTACCCTTCGTTACAGCACCAAATAAATTTACCGTCATGGGCGCTCATGATGCTATGGTGATGTTAAGCTCCACCCTTAAAACCCTTGCTTGTTCATTGTATAAGATAGCTAATGATATTCGTTTGTTAGCTTGTGGACCTAGGGCGGGATTTAATGAGCTACAATTACCAGAAAATGAACCCGGATCGTCTATAATGCCGGGTAAGGTAAACCCCACCCAGTGCGAAGCCTTAGCTATGGTGGCGGTGCAAGTTATGGGTTATGATACAGCGGTGAGTTTTGCTGGTGCTAGTGGTATCTTAGACATGAATGTTTATAAACCCATGATGGTTTACAATGTTCTGCAATCTATCAAAATTTTAGCCGATAGCTGTAATAACTTTACCGACTTTACCGTTAAGGATATGACTCCTAATCTCCCCAGAATTGAAGAATTAGTTAATCAATCTTTGATGTTAGTTACCGCCCTTAGCCCTAGTATCGGTTATGATAAAGCCTCTAAAATTGCTCATTTAGCCCATAAAAAACATCTGACTCTTAAACAAGCTACCCTTGAGTTAGGTTATCTTACCTCTGAGGAGTTCGATCGAGCTATCGATTTACGACAAATGGCTTACCCACACAAGTAATGGAGAATGGAGAATTGAAAATGGAGAATTGAAAAAATTTTAGTCACTTTAGCAGACTATAAGCCATAAAATTTATTTCTTGGTGGATTGTTGATTAACACCCTAACACCCTAACTGCCTAACTCCCTAACTGCCTAACTTCCCAACTTCCCAACAGCCACTTCAAACTAAAGATAAAAATATTGCCAATGCAAACTAAGTCACTTATCAAATATATTCGTCAAGGGATACCCATTTTATTCATTCTCATCTTATTTTCTTTCTCCATCATGGCGATCGTATCGGAACTGAAAAAAGATAGTATAGAGTCAGTGTGGCTATATCTTAAAAGTATTCCCCATTGGCACAAACTAACCGCCCTCGCCATGACAATTTTAGGCTATGGATTAATGACAGGGTATGATTTACTGGGATTTGCCCATATTCGACAAAAACTCTCCCCCCTCAAAGTCGCTTTTACTGCTTTTATCAGTTATGCCATTGGTAATACCGTTGGTTTTAGTGTCCTTTCTGGTACAGCAATCCGTTATCATTATTACGGTTTAGCAGGAGTTTCTCAAGTCAAAATCGCTGAATTAATTATCTTCACTCATCTTACTTTCTGGTTAGGATTATTAAGTATCAGTGGCGTAGTATCATTAGTTGATCCTTTAACTTTACCTAGTACTCTTAAACTACCTTTTGACTCTATCCATCCCCTAGGGTATATTTTTCTTTCCCTCGTCTTAATCTATTTTATCCTCAGTGTCACCCTTAAACATTCCATTAAGTTGAAAGAAGAAGAAATTACTTTCCCAAAACCTATTATTTCGATCGGTACAATTGTAGTCGCAGGTTTAGATTGGGGATTAGCCGCAGGAGTACTCTATTTATTATTACCTGTAAGTAATTCCATGACTTATATCGGCTTTTTCGGTATTTATATCATAGCCTTAACCGCAGGTTTAATCAGCAATGTACCCGGTGGGTTGGGAGTATTTGAAACTGTAATGTTATATCTGCGTCCTCAATCTGTTTCCCCTTCCGATATGTTAGGAGGATTAATCGCCTATCGCATCGTTTATTTTTTCATTCCCCTGATTGTTGCGTTAGTTTTAATTGGTATTCAAGCATGGAAGACAAAAAATAAGTTATGACGTGACTTTTATCATCTTTCATAAATTAATTTTGGGTAAATTGTTAATTTTAAAGAAGAAATAGAGTTATAAATCTCCAAGAAATTTATCAATTAATAATTACCTGTTAAAACTTTTTTACATCGATCGCAGATCAAAGGTTCATCGTTAAAAGTACCCACTGTGGTAAAATAGTTCCAGCATTTATTGCTTAAAAATAGCAGAATATAAATCATTGAAATCACACTTATATAAGTCAAGTAATTTCTTGATTTGATCAAGGCGTAATTTTGGTATAGTTTTGCCATATTCCCAATTTCTAACAGTGGACTCTGCAACACCGACAACACTAGCTACTTCCACAGTTTTTAATCCTTGTTTTTTCCTTAACTCTCTTATATTCATTCTGTCTGATTGACTTTTGCTAACCAGTTAGCTATTATAATTAGCAAAGTTTATTTAGTCAAATTGAATATGAGTTCCAAAAAAAGAATTTTATCTTTATTTTCTGGTTGCGGTGGAATGGATTTAGGTATGGAAGGAAATTTTTGGATTCATCAAGACTTTATTAATGAAAAAATACACCCTAATTGGATTGTCGATCGAAATAAAAACTTAGTCAAATTAGCTAAAACTTCTTTTCAAACAGTATTTGCTAATGATATTGAAATTAGTGCAAAAAATGCTTGGTTATCTTACTTTAAAAAAGATATTTTTCACTTAGAAAGTATTGTTAATTTAGTGGAGCAATATGAAAGAGAAGAATTTGAATTTCCGAAAAATATAGATATATTAACAGGTGGTTTTCCTTGTCAAGATTTTAGTGTTTCAGGAAAAAGAAAAGGCTTAAATTCTCATAAAAATCATGATGGTAATTATTTAGAGGAAAAAACTCAAGATAATCTTAAAAATAGAGGAATGCTTTATTATTGGATGAAAAAAGTTATTGAAATTACTCAACCTAAAATCTTTATTGCAGAAAACGTTAAGGGTTTAAATTCTTTATCCACAGTTAAAGATAAAATAGAATCAGATTTTAAATCTATTAACAATCATGGTTATTTAGTTTTTTCACAACTACTTTACGCTCCCGATTATGGTATCCCCCAAACTAGAGAAAGATTATTTTTTATCGGTATTAATAAACGATATTTAAATCAAAAATGGTTACAATTTCCTAATATAAAATATTTAATTAATCCTTTTCCAGAAATAACTCATTTTAATGCACCAAATAGTATTATACATAATAATTTATTAAAAACTTATTCTACAGTAAGATCGGCTTTATATGGACTTTTAGAACCAGAAGAAGAAAAAAAAGATCAAGCTCAAATAAGATATTCTAAAGCTAAATTTTACGGTAAAACTCAAGGACAAATAGAGGTAAATTTAGATGGATTAAGCCCGACAATTAGAGCTGAACATCATGGTAATATAGAATTTAGGAGACTATCTTTGGAATTAGGAGGACGTTATCAGGATGAGTTAAATTGTGGAAAAAAAATGAGACGTTTAACAGTGAGAGAATGTGCAAGAATTCAAACTTTTCCTGATGATTATGAGTTTGTAAGAGATAGTAAAATTTCCCCGACTAATTCTCCAATTTCTGCTAGTAAGGCTTATAAATTAATTGGCAATGCAGTACCTCCTTTATTGAGTTATCATATTGCTATGAAATTAGAATCTATTTGGGATAATTTGTTTAATTATGATCAATCAGTTCATTTAACACAAAAAATATCTAGTATTTTTTAAAGATGTTTAATTCTTTCTATTAGGGTATTTTTATCTATATTTAAACTAAGAAGAACTTTTCGCAAAATATCATCGTTTTTTAGAACAATTCTCAAAATTTCAATTACTAAATCATCTTGCCAAGAATAATTTTTTGATGATTTACTTTCATTTATGATTCTATAAACAGCAGATTCTGCATATTTATTAATCCATGCTTCATCTTTTTCCATCAGTTGAGTATCTGGTAACTCCTCAACGGTTTGATATTCATTAAATGATATTTTTGGTCTAGGTGTTCTATCTTGAAATAGCTCATTTTCTGTTACTTTTATTCCTTTATAATATCTTCCATATCTAACTTCAAAATCTTCATTATTATTTTTTCTTAAAACAAAAATTAACCATATATTTATATCTAATTTCCCAATAGTTGAACCTAGTATAATCACATCATTTTCTTTCACCGTATAACCACTTTTTAGCTCGATTTTTCTTTTTATAGAAGTTTGATATTCAGATAATTTAAAGTTGATTTTTATATCAGGATTACTAATTTCAATATTTATTTTTTGATTAAATATGGGATTTAACTTAATCATTTTCTGAAAAGACTCTTTTGCTTTTTCTCCTGCTAATTTAGAAAAATCTGTATCGATATTTGATTCTCCTTCTGCCCATTTACATTGTCGTAAATCTAATTGAGATTCTTGTAATTTTTTAGCAGTTTCTCTTGTTAATTGAGGCATTAATACGTTATCAATGAAATCTTCGTAATCTTTTTTATTCATGCTTAATTTTTATTAATTTTTTGATGATAAAGGGTGAGAAAATCCCACCCCATTGACTTAGAAATTACTCGTTAAGGCTTCCTTACATCGATCGCAAAGTGGTGCTGCACGACCACACGCATGACTTACTATCGTAACTGTTAAAGTCCTCTGTCTTAACTAATATGAGTAAAAATTTCCAACTGTTGACACTGATTTTATTCATATTTCTCTCTTTAAATAACGTGTTAATTAGGATGCAAATTTAGCTACTGGTATATTTCTAGTAATTGCGATCGAGTTTTTCTGTTGTTTAATAGCTTCAATTTTTCTCATAGTTTCAGCAGTAAAATAGCTTTCACCACAATCTGGACAACTTATTAAAGGTATATTTTCAACGATAAAAAGTTCTTCATCATTTCCATAACTTCGAGAAATATAGCGAATTTTAGCCTTTTCTGAACCACAAAAATCACATTTCATAAATTCTATTTTTTTATTTAAGCAGGAACTTTCATAATATTAGAAGGTAATTGATTTAAAATTAATTCATTCAGTTGAACTTTTTTACTAGCATTATCAATGTCAATACCTACTAAGTTGCCCTTCTCATCATAGTCAAGTACAACTCTTTCCGAAATTTCCTGACTGTCAATACTTGGTTTATCCGATAAATGAATATATAAAGAATCGGTATCAGAATAATAGTTAATTTTCATAGTTTAAATCTCCATCCTCACCAATTAAATTAGAAATTACTTACTAAAACTTCTGTGTCTATTTCCTCCATTAAGTAAATTGTTTTCAAATTATTTTCAGCTATTAAATAACCTTGTTTTGCAGATTTTTGATACCATTTAATTGCTTCTTGAATATTATGATTTACTCCTAAACCTAAATGATAAATATTACCTAAAATACATTGTGCTTCTGGATTTCCTTCTTCTGCCAATGGTTTTAATAAAGTAAGAGTTTCTTGATAGTTTTTTTCTTCAAAAGCAAATAAGCCTTTTTCTAAATTTGACATTTTTAATTACATAAACTCATTAGCTACAATTTTACCATCAACTCTTTCATATTCATCCTCTAATAACCATGAATTAACATCATCATAATTATTACTAGAAAATATTGATTTATACTGTTGTGCAGGATCATAAACTTGATATATTCCCTCATTATCTCCTATCAACATTAAAATTCGAGGAGGAAAAATAATTGTATCAATCCATAATTCCACAAATTGCCAATTATTATTTAATATTGCGGGGTTTTGTTCTTGGGATAACATGATAAATATTTGTTCCTTTAATAATTTTTATTTCAGCATAATAAAGAGGAATTTTTGTACCATCATTTCTAATTTGATAGCCTATGGGTTGAGAAAAATAAAGTCCATATCTTTCATAATAATCATTATGATCCTCAATGCCTGTTTTTTCACCTTTTTCTATGATAGCTTCTATCACTCTCTCCATTGTTTCTAAATCATTAAAAACATGGGCTTTACCTTCTTTTTTGAGTAATCTTTTTACTTGTGAAGTACCATCAATATGTTTTGCGAATAGATTTTCACGAGAATCTTTTACTATTTTTTTCTGAATACCAGTCATATTAAATTTTGGATTATAAAGGGTGAGAAATTCCCACCCTATTGACTTAGAAATTACCCGTTAAGGCTTCTTTACACCTGTCACAGATCAAAGGTTCATCGCTAAAAGTACCCACTGTGGTAGAGTAATTCCAGCATCGATCGCACTTATGCCCATCGGCGTTTAAAACTGCTACCTTCAAAGTGGTATCATTAAGCTGAATTTCTCCTTGATATTGACCATCATTCAACCTAGATTCCTCACTAACTAACTCCACTTGAGAGACTAGCAATAGATAACGTAACTCATCAACTCTGTTACCTTCATTTAAAGCATTAGTCGGATTAAAATTAGTCAGAGTTTCCGATAGCTTACCTTCAGTATCATAAATTAATACTTTCGCTTCTAAAGACGAACCGATCGACTTCTGATTACGAGCATCATCTAAAACCTTATTCACCCCTGTACGAATGTTGCGTAATTGCCCCCATTTTGATAGTAAATCAGGGTTTTGTACCCACTCAGGTTCTAATTTAACCCAACCTGCTTCAAATACCGAATTATAAGGCTTTTCATAGGGTAAATTCTGCCAAATATCCTCCGCCATGTGACATAAGACAGGTGCGATCGAACGGGCTAAATTTTCGAGAATGATTGCCATGACAGTTTGACAACTGCGACGACGAGGGGAATTAGGATCAGAAATATAGAGTCTATCCTTAGCAATATCTAGGTAAAAATTAGATAAATCAACTACGCAGAAATTTTGTACTTTTTGGAAGAATTTAAAAAATTGATAACTCTCAAAGGCTTCGGTAATTTCACTAAAAACTAAGTGAGTTTCGTGGAGAATATACTTATCTAATTCAGGTAAATTTTCATAACTAACGGCATCTTTTTGCGGATCAAAATCATCTAAATTACCTAACAAAAATCGAGCCGTATTGCGAATTTTACGGTAAACGTCAGCAAGTTGTTTGATGATATTATCACCGATACGCACATCCCCAGAATAGTCCGTTGATGCCACCCATAAACGCAGTACATCTGCACCGTAGGGGGGTTGTTGTTTCTGGTTTTTGCCACCGTTGATGATGAGATTCGGATCAACTACATTTCCCACCGATTTACTCATTTTCATGCCCTTTTCATCCAAGACGAAACCATGAGTTAACACAGTTTTATAGGGAGCGATGCCGTTTACTGCTACACTGGTTAAAAGGCTAGACTGAAACCATCCTCGATGTTGATCTGAACCTTCCAAATACAAGTCCACAGGGTATTTCAACTCCTCCCGTTGATTGGCAACCGCCGCCCAAGATGAACCAGAATCGAACCATACATCCATAGTATCCATACCTTTACGGTAGGTTTTGCCGTTGTTGCGATAACTTTCGGGCAACAATTCCTCTACAGATAATTCCCACCAAGCATCTGAGCCTTTTTCCCTGATAATATCTTTAACGTGGTTAATCGTCTCCTCATTCAATAAAGGTTCGTTGGTTGCTTCATCATAAAACACAGGAATCGGTAAACCCCAACTGCGTTGACGAGAAATACACCAGTCACTTCGATCGCCCACCATGGGAGTAATACGATTTTCACCCTGAGAGGGAATCCAAGTTACATCTTTAATCGCCTTCAATGCCAAGTCACGGAAACCGTCAACGGAGGCGAACCATTGCTCTGTAGCACGGAAGATAGTCGGTTTTTTAGTGCGCCAATCGTAGGGGTATTTATGAGCGTAGGCTTCCTCCTTCAATAAACTTCCCTTAACGGTTAAAGCGTCAATAATTGCCTGATTTGCGTCTTTTAAAACGTTTAACCCCTGAAATTCTCCTGCTTCTTCGGTAAAGTTACCTCGATCGTCCACTGGTGATAAAATAGGCAAGTGGTATTTTTGTCCAGTAATATAGTCTTCTTGACCATGACCGGGGGCAGTATGTACTAATCCCGTACCAGATTCGGTAGTAATATAATCACCGCCGATAACCACTGGACTTTCTCGATCGAACAAGGGATGCTTATAGGTGGATAATTCTAAGTCTGCACCTTTGACAACGGTTTTGATAGTTAACTGACAACCTAAAGTATTGCTTAAACTTTCTACTAAATCTTTGGCAACAATGAGGAATTTTGATCCCCCCCAACCCCCCTTACTAAGGGGGGAGTTATCATCAGGAGAAGTAACTTCTACTACTGCATAATCTAAATGCCCATTGACAGCAACGGCGAGATTACCGGGAATTGTCCAAGGGGTTGTCGTCCAGATTGCTACAGAGAGATTAGGCATAAATTCCGCTAAAGATTGAGCCTTTTCCCCTAACTTATTTAGAGTAAAACTAGCGTAGATACTGCGAGAGGTATGCCCTTCAGGATATTCTAATTCAGCTTCGGCTAGGGCGGTTTGTGAGCTAGGACTCCAATGCACGGGTTTTAAGCCACGATAGATATAACCGTTTAATGCCATTTTGCCGAATACTTCAATTTGGACGGCTTCATATTCTGGTAATAGGGTTAAATAGGGGTTTTCCCAGTCTCCCCATATCCCATATCGTTTAAACCCTTCTGCTTGTTCTTGTTGGGCTTTGAGGGCGAAATCACGGGCTTTATGACGGAGGGTAATGGGGGTTAAGGCTTCTCTTTCTTTCTGTTTTAAACTTTGTAATACTTTAAGCTCGATCGGCAGTCCGTGACAATCCCAACCGGGTACATAGCGAACTTTATGACCTTGTAATAATTTATATTTATTAATAATATCTTTGAGGACTTTGTTTAATGCGTGTCCCATGTGTAAGCTACCATTGGCGTAGGGAGGTCCATCATGGAGGATAAAAAGGTCTTTAGGATTGTTTTGACCTAATTTCTCGTAAACCTGCTCTTTTGCCCAAAATTCCTGTAATTCTGGCTCTTTTTTAACGGCATTGGCTCTCATGTCAAAGCCTGTTTTTGGTAAATTTACGGTATCTTTATAGTTTTTCTGTTCAGTCATCGATCGATCCTTAAAATTAATATAATATTTCTCTTTATGTGATTGTATCGTGAACAGGGTTTCTGATCGATTGTTGTCTATGTAACTATTACTGTATGATTGATATGATAGAATATTAAACAAATTATTAATTTTAGGAGATTATTATGGTTCGTTCCCTTAAATCAATCTTTCTCGCTTTACTTATTAGTTTTGGGCTTTTTATCAATCCCGTATCTGCAGATGTCGGCTCAAGCGTAAAAAGTTGGACAGATGGTTTTTGGTATGGATTTGGAGCATTTGTAGGTGGAAGTGTTGGGGCAGTTGCGACTTGTTATGTCGTAGATGTTGCGATCGCACCTGTAGCTCCTCCTGTAGCAGCCTATTTAGCAACCGTTTGTCCTTATGCAGGAGTAATAGCAGGTGGTGCGGTAGGTGGAGAAACCCTAAAAGCAGTTGTGGTACATTAAAGCACAAAAACTGTAACGTAAAACGGGCATCTTGCCCGTGAAAGAAGATGATAGAGACAGCCTTCTAGGCTGTTTTACGGAGGTTATAGTTTATGAATTTTAGTGATTCTTCTCTCAAAATTACAAGAAGAAAGTTACCTCATTGGGAGTTAGATGGTTCAATTTATTTCATCACTTTTAATACTTATAAACGTTTAGAATTAAATCCTTCTGCTAGGCAAATTGTTTTAAATTGTTGTTTATTTTTTGATGAAAGTCGTCATCAACACGATCGAAGATACCATACCTTTGCTATAGTAATTATGCCTGATCATGTTCACTGGTTAATGCAACCTTTTCCTAAGTCTAATGGTGAATATTGGTCTATTGGTAGTATTCTTCATAGCGTTAAAAGTTATAGTGCTAAACAAATCCCAAAAGTGATGAATCATTCTGGTATAGTATGGCATGAAGAAAGGTACGATCGAATTATGAGAAACGAAGAAGAATTTTTGAATACTTGGCAATATATTCGAGAAAATCCCGTGAAGGAAAATTTAGCTAATATCCCTGAAGAATATCCTTTTTTTTGGCAGGAAACTTACACAGGCTAGAAGCCTGTTTTACCTTAGGTATGAAAAAGGAATTGACTATAGGAGTCTTCAGGAAAATTCCGTCTCAAAAACGCTACAAAAATTAATAGTTTAGGGAGACAAAATAGGTTATGTTGTAAATTTGATCACCTTTTATGATAAGTAAATTTTATTTATGACACAACCAACGATCGAATCTATTTTAAAAGAAAAACGTACTTTTAGCCCCCCTAAGCATTTCTCACAACAAGCACAGATTACAAGTTGGCAAGAATATCAAGCACTCTATCAACGCTCGATCGAAAATCCCGTCACTTTCTGGGAAGAGTTAGCAGAGAAAGAGTTACACTGGTTTCAAAAATGGGAGCAAGTTTTAGACTGGAGTAACCCTCCCTTTGCTAAATGGTTTACTAACGGAAAGATAAATATTTCTTATAACTGTCTCGATCGACATCTCAAGACTTGGAGACGTAACAAAGCCGCTATCATCTGGGAAGGCGAACCCGGTGACAGTCGTACTTTAACCTATGCTCAACTCCATCGAGAAGTGTGTCAATTTGCTAACGTCATGAAGCAATTAGGGGTGAAAAAAGGCGATGTTGTGGCAATCTATATGCCTATGATTCCCGAAAGTGCCATCGCCATGTTAGCCTGTGCTAGAATTGGATCTGTTCATAGTGTCGTATTCGGTGGTTTTAGTGCCGAAGCCCTGAGAGATAGAATTAACGCAGCGGAAGCCACATTAGTTATCACTGCGGATGGAGGTTTCCGTAAAGATAAGGTAGTAGCCTTAAAAGAACAAGTTGACTTAGCCATTGCTGATAATCAAGCCCCTTCTGTCGAAAACGTGTTAGTGGTACAACGCACTAAAGAAAAAATACAGATGGAAGCAGGTAGAGATCATTGGTGGCACGACTTACAAGCTGGAGTATCCGCCCATTGTGAAGCTGAAGCAATGGATAGCGAAGATATGTTGTTTATTCTCTACACCAGTGGAAGTACTGGTAAACCGAAAGGAGTAGTCCACACTACGGGGGGTTATAATCTTTACTCCCATATGACGACAAAATGGATTTTTGATCTTCGTGAGGATGATGTTTATTGGTGTACTGCCGATGTTGGTTGGATTACAGGCCATAGTTACATCGTTTATGGCCCTCTTTCCAATGGTGCGACAACTGTTATGTATGAGGGAGTACCCCGTCCTTCTAATCTCGGTTGTTTTTGGGATGTGATCGAGAAATACGGCGTAAATATTTTTTATACTGCGCCTACCGCCATTCGTGCGTTTATCAAAATGGGCGAACATCATCCCAACGCCCGTGATTTATCATCTTTAAGACTTTTAGGCACAGTGGGCGAACCCATTAACCCAGAGGCTTGGATGTGGTATCATAAGGTGATAGGCAAGGAAAAATGTCCGATCGTCGATACATGGTGGCAAACAGAAACAGGAGGGGTGATGATTACGCCTTTACCCGGTGCAACTCCCACAAAACCCGGTTCGGCTACTCATCCTTTCCCCGGTATTATGGCTGATATTGTGGACTTAGACGGCAATCCCGTAGCGGATAATGAGGGGGGTTATCTTGTCATTAAACATCCTTGGCCTGGTATGATGCGTACAGTATATGGTGATCCCGATCGATTCCGTAACACCTATTGGGAACATATTTCACCGAAAGATGGACAGTATTTGTATTTTGCAGGAGATGGTGCGAGACGGGATGAAGACGGCTATTTTTGGGTAATGGGGCGCGTTGACGATGTGATCAACGTTTCTGGACACCGTTTAGGCACAATGGAAGTAGAATCTGCTCTTGTCTCTCATCCTGCGGTTGCGGAAGCGGCGGTTGTGGGTAAACCAGACGAGGTGAAGGGGGAAGATATTTGTGCCTTTGTCACCCTCGAAGGTGATTTTATTCCTAGCGATGAGTTGGCAAATGAACTTAAAGCCCATGTAGTTCAAGAAATCGGTGCGATCGCGCGTCCTGCGGACATCAGATTTACAGAAGGAATGCCCAAAACTCGATCGGGCAAAATCATGCGCCGATTGTTGCGTAGCCTTGCGTCTGGGCAGGAAATTACGGGAGATACTTCTACTTTGGACGATCGAACTGTCTTAGATAAATTAAGAGAAGGAGCATAAATTCTTCTACTGGTGGGCTTTTTAGCTCACCTTTTGATTATAATAAGGAGATTGACTGTGATAGAAATTCGTCGTTATGCTAAAAGCAATGGCAAAGTGCCTGTTGATGATTGGCTAAAGAAATTACGAGATAATAAAATAAGACTGAGAATTCAGCAAAGACTTCGTAGAGTGAGTTTAGGAAACTTAGGAGACTATAAATTTGTAAGAGAAGGAATATTTGAGCTAACACTCGATTTTGGTTCAGGCTATAGAATATATTTTAGTAAGATTGAACAAACGATAATTTTACTATTATGTGGTGGCGATAAAGACACTCAAAATCAAGATATTGAAAAAGCAGTGGAGTACCTAAAAGACTATGAAAACCGTACAAGTTTCCCCCAGTGATAACTGGTTATACGCTTTGATTGAATCCCTTAAAGATTCACAAGAGGCGGCAGATTATCTAACAGTTGTACTAGAAGATGATCCAAAAACAGATCAAATTTTGCGTCACACATTAAAGGATATTATAACAGCAAAAAGACAAGCTAATGATTTATCTGAAGAAGCAATCAGAGAGTATAACAAAATAGAAGAACTATTTGAACACAATGGGGGAGAAGAAATTTATACTTTTTTACGGTTGCTTAAAACATTAGGATTTTGTTTAAAAGTTGAGTGCGATGCCGAAGGCACAGCGTAGCTGCACGCTCGTCCATGAGAGATCCGATTTACTGAGGGAATGCCGAAAACTCGATCGAGCAAAATCATGCGATGGTTCTTGTGTAGTCTTGCTTCTGAGCAGGAAGCAACAGGCAATACTTCTACTTTAGTCGATCGAACTGTCTTAGATAAATTGAGAGAAGGGGCATAAATTCTGCTAGTGGTGGACTTTTTTAGCTCACCTTTTGGTTACAACAAGGAGTTGGAGGAAAATTCATGCTATTATCAAATTGTTTGATGAAAATATTTGAGCTTGGCAAACAGTCTCAGTGTTATTTTAACTAATTATAACTTGTACTGAATCAAAAATATGACATTTTTAATTAAAGGGCAAAAAATTCAATTATCCCAGTTATCATTAACTGATGAATTTGTTATTATTGTTGAGACAAATATTCGCAAAAATATCAAGGTTGACATAAATTGCTTTGGGGTTAATCCTGAAAATAAACTGTTTAATAAGGAATATTTTATTTCTGATAATCAGCTATCTTCACCTTGTAAATCTATTGAAAATATAAACAATAATATTAAAGGAAATAGAACTTTTAAGATTAATTTATCTACTTTACCTTCTAGTATTATTAAACTTGTATTTAGTTTAACTATTGAGCAACATAATTCAATTTCTGAACTAGAGCATAGTTCTTTTAAAATTATTAATAATCAAGGAAAAACTCTAGCCGAATATAATTTTTATGGTCGAGAGTTTCAGGAAGAAAAAGCTCTAATCATTGCCGAAATTTATTTAAAACAAGTATGGCGTTTAGGTATTATCAGTCAAGGATTCAAAAATGGCTTAAATTCATTATTAGAGCAGTATGGAACTAAACTAGATGACATTATAATTATCAAATCAGAGCCGAAAATATCCTTAGAAAAAAGATTAGAAAAGAAAGCTCCTCAATTAATAAATTTAGTTAAAAAAGTAGATATTCAGCTACAAAAAAGTAATCTAAGTAATATTATGGCAAGAGTCGCTTTTGTTTTAGATGCTTCAGGCTCGATGAGTTTTCAATATAGTAGTGGTAATGTACAAGCAGTATTAGAAAGAATCATGGCATTAGCTATTCGTTTTGATGATAATGAAGAATTAGAATCATGGGCTTACGCAGATAAATATCGTCAATTAGATAATGTTAATATTGATAATATTACAGGATATATCAATCGTTTAAAAGAAAAAAAGGGAGGTTTTTGGGAAATACTTTTTTCAGGAATTATCCAAGATTTAGGAATAGGTAATAATGAGCCCCCTGTGATGCAAGATGTTGTTGACTATTATAAAAATACAGATATTCCCGCATTTATTATTTTTATTTCTGATGGTGGAATTTATCGGGAAAAGGACATTGCAAAGATTCTCATTAATGCGTCTAAATATCCTATATTTTGGCAATTTGTAGGTTTAGGTGGTTCAAACTATGGAGTTTTAGAAAAATTAGATAGCCTCAAAGGCAGAACTACTGATAATGCTGATTTTTTTGCTATTGATGACTTTAAAAAAGTTACTGACGAAGAATTATATAAAAGATTACTGAATGAATTTCCCAAGTGGTTAAAAAAATTTCCACAACTAAAACCTTAAGATAAAATTTAATTGCATCTAATGGAACATGGAGGTTTATTGATGAAACCTAATTTTGAAACAATGACTCGAAAACAGCTTAAAGATTATGTTTTAGCCCATCGTGATGATCAAGAAGCCGTGGACTTGTTGATGAGTCGGCGTAGTCCTGATTCTGAAGCTATTTGGTATGATACTTCTTTATCTCAAGCTCAAATTCAAGAGATTTTGCAGAAGAAAATTCAAGGTCAAATTTGAGATAAAATGAGTTGTGCGATCGCACGTCCCCATGACATCAGATTTACGGAAGGAATGCCCAAAACTCGATCGGGCAAAATCATGCGTCGATTGTTGCGTAGCCTTGCTTCTGGGCAGGAAATTACGGGAGATACTTCTACTTTGGTCGATCGAACTGTCTTAGATAAATTGAGAGAAGGGGCGTAAATCAATTAAAATAACTTACAATATTTGTTGCCTGTTGCCTTTTGCCTTTCATAAAGTAAATATACAATTAATTTTACCTACTTACTTAATCATTGAGAATTATATCTCGAATCAGAATGTAAAAGCATCGAAAGCCCCTGAATGTTTACTGTATTCTACATTTTTTTAAACATTAATTTCTCAGTTCCAATTTTAATTACTATATATAAAATAGGCACAACAAATAAACTTAAAAAAGTAGCCACAAACATTCCGCCAAAAACAGCTGTACCTAATGATTGACGGCTTCCAGCCCCTGCACCTGTGGCAATTACAAGGGGAAAAATCCCGATTAAAGTAGAAATTGCTGTCATTAAAATTGGTCTTAAACGCTGTTTTGAGGCTTCAACTACAGCTTTAACAACGGGTAAACCTTCATCTCTTAATTGGTTGGCAAATTCCACAATTAAAATGGAGTTTTTACTAGCTAATCCGATTAACATAACTAACCCAATTTGACAGTAAACATCGTTAGGAAATCCTCTCAACATTTGCGCTAATAATGCGCCCATAATAGCAAGGGGTACGGCTAACATAATGATAAAAGGATCAATATAATTCTCGTATTGGGCGGCTAAAACGAGGAAGACAAATAATAATCCTAACCCAAAAATGATAATAGCTAAGTTTCCTGCACTAATTTCCTCTAGGGAAATACCTGTCCATTCATAACCGAAGCCTTGAGGTAACACTTGTTGGGCTAAATTCTCTACCGTTGTAATAGCTTGTCCTGAACTAAAACCGGGGGCAGTTGAACCGTTAATTTCGATCGAGCGGAATAGGTTAAAATGATCTATACTTTGAGCGCCTGTAGTGGATGTCACCGTCACAAGATTAGATAGGGGTATCATTTCATTGTTGGTTGACCTAACATATAGTTTACTTATATCATCAGGGTTCGATCGAAACTGCTTATCAGCTTGTAAATAAACTCGATAGGTGCGCTGTTGCATAATAAAATCGTTGATATATTCTCCCCCTAATGCCGTTTCCATCGTACGGAAAACATCTTCTAAATCCACTCCTAATAATTTAGCTCGTTCTCGATTAACTTCAACCAGTAATTGTGGACTATTCGCTGCAAATTGAGTAAAAACCCTTTGCAAACCTTGAGTTTGATTTGCCATACCTAAAAATTGCCCCATGGCTTCCACCATAGAATCTAAGTCGGGATTGATACGGCGATCTTGTAACTGAAGTGTAAAACCGCCAAACGATCCTAAACCTTGAATAGCGGGAGGATTTATGGGGATAATTCGGGCTTCAGGAATCATGGCAAATTTGCCAAAAAGTTTCCCTGTGATAGCTTGAACAGTCTGATCTGGGTTGCTCCGTTCATTCCAACGCTTGAGGGGAGTAAAAATAATTCCCTGATTTGGCGTACTACCTCCAAAGGCAAAACCACCGATAGCAAAAGTTGCCAAAACTTCGGGCATCTGGAGCATTTCCGCTTCGACTTTTGCCATGACATCGCTAGTATATTGTAATGATACTCCTTCGGGAGCTTGTACGATCGTAATAAAGTATCCTTGATCTTCTTCAGGTAAAAAAGAGTTAGGCACTTTCACATATAACCATCCCGTAAAGCCAATTAAGACAATAAACACCCCGATAATAAACAGTTTAAACCGTGTCAGGAAAAATAACGATCGTTCGTAGGTATTCGTTACCCAATCGAGAAACACGTTAAATTTATCGAATGCTGGTTGTATCCAATCGGGTGCGTGTTGTCCTTTCCGTAAGATTAAGCCACAAAGAGAGGGAGTGAGGGTAAGGGCTAAAAACGTAGAAATTGCGATCGAAAAGGCGATAGTTAAGGCAAATTGACGATATAACGCCCCAGTTGTGCCGGGGAAGAAGGCAACGGGAATAAACACCGCCATTAACACTAAAGAAGTGGCAATAACTGCCCCAAATAACTGTTTCATGGAGAGACTTGCCGCCTCGTGAGCTTCAATATCATTATCTTGTATATAACGATGTATTTGCTCAACCACTACGATCGCATCATCAACTACGATACCCGTCGCAAGGGTTAAACCGAATAAAGTCAAGGTATTGATGGAAAAACCAAAGATTTTAATAAAGGCAAAAGTACCGATTAAGGAGAGGGGAATGGTGAGAGAAGGAATTAAAGTGGTGCGCCAATCTTGCAAAAAAGCGAGAATGATTAACACCACCAACCCCACAGAAATTAACAAAGTGATAACCACTTCTTTCATGGATTCCTTAATAAAAGCAGTGGTATCAAAAGCTAACCTTGCCTCGATACCCGTAGGAAAATCCTTTGATAGTTTTTCCATTTCCGCTTTTACCTTATCCGCCACTTGTAACGCATTTGAACCGGGTAACTGATAAATACCTAATCCTACCGCATCGATCGCCCGAAAGCGCAGAAAAGAGCTATAATCCTGAGAGCCTAATTCTACCCTGCCCACATCTTTAAAACGGATAATTCCGCCATTTTCGTCCGTTTTGAGGATAATATTCTCAAATTCTTCGGGATAAGTTAATTGACTGATTGCTCTTAAGTCTAACTGAAATTCTTGCCCTTTTTCGGCTGGTTCTGCCCCTATCTTACCTGCACCTACTTGAATATTTTGTTCTGATAACGCCCTAGAAACATCCGCAGTGGTTAAACCTCGACTAGCTAACCGATTTGGATCAAGCCATAACCTCATAGCATAACGTCTTTCACCGAAAATCCTTACATTGCCCACCCCGTCAATTCTTCTTAAAGCATCCACCAAGTATCGATCGGCGTAGTTACTTAGAAATGCGTTGTCGAACTCTTCATTTTCGCTAAATAAGCCAAAGCCCATTAAAATATTATTGGATTGCTTACTCACCGTAACCCCAGTGCGTTGTACTGCTTCGGGTAGTTGTGATTCCACAATGGATACTTGATTTTGCACATCCACGGCGGCTAAATCTTTATCCCGTGAGGAGTCAAAAGTGGCAGTAATGGAACTTGTGCCATCATTACTACTACTAGAGGAGATATATTTTAAGCCTTCTAAACCGTTAATTTGTCGCTCTAAAACGTTGGTAACGGTATTTTCTACCACGATGGCATCAGCACCATTATAATTAGCGGTAACTTGAATTTGAGTGGGGCTAATATCAGGAAATCGATCGAGCGGTAAAGTAACAATACTAATCATACCCACTAAGAGGATGATCAGGGCGCAAACGGAGGAAAAAACCGGGCGTTTAATGAAAAAATCAACGAACATGGTATTAAGGGGAATAGAATTAAAATTGTCATAGGATAAAATACTCGTAGGGGTTGAATATCATTCAACCCGTATCAACTTTTAACCCTTATTTAAAGAATTAGATGTTTATTGCATATCAACATTTATTAGTTGATCAGATTTTCGGTATTGTCTTCCGTATTCTAAGGCTTTCAGAAAAAACTCCTCATCGGAAATTGAGCCGATCATTTGTTCTAACCAATTAGGGCAATTTGATTTTTGTTCAAGTTTAGTTTGTAATTCGGAAACTTGCTTTTCTAGGTGAGTTAAACGTTGTTCGATATTAGGATCATTAAACATGGTTTTGATGATAAATTGCTGATGATTGAGTAAATAAAATATTAGAGCTTACGCAGAACAACTATACTTTTTGTAATTAATGGTTTCCAAAATTTCTATCTCCGCATATTGACTAAAATCCCCAAGATATTCTCCCTTTTCTTGTTTAGCCTCTTTTAATCCTGTCAAAACTAAATTTAAAGCCTCTGGATTTTCCCATAACCATTTTTCACACTCTGGAATATTATCAGGGATTGATTTTTCTTTTAAGTCTTTTGCGATCGTCATAATTTTTCCCCATTATCTAATTTAGTTTTATTATAGGTTTTTGGTTAATGACTAAAGTCATCACTACAAACTATTGAGGGAGAGGCATTATCGGGGTATCATCCCTTAAATTCATAATCCCTGCGGTGACAATTTGTTGTCCAGCTTCTAACCCTTCCAATACTTGATAATCATTGCCTTGCAGACTGCCTAACTCGATTAACTTTTGTTTTGCTATCAATGAAGGCTTATCAGGTTGAGCATTTTCGGCGGATTGAGCTACAAACACAAAGGTTTTATTGCCTAAACGAGATACCGCCGTAGCAGGTACTAAAAGCCCTTGTTTCTCACTCCAAATGATTTGAGCTTGTACTGAACCACGATTTAAAAGGTTTTCTACTGCTCGATCGAGGGTAGCTTTAGCTAACACTAATTGACTATTAGTTGTGACGTTAGGAGAGATAAAACTGATTTTTGCTGATGTCACCGTCTCCCCTTGGGCATTTAAAATCATTACAGGTAAACCTAAACGTAAGTCTTTAGCCTGTTCTACAGGTACAGAAAGATTCACTTCTAACACATTATTTTCCGTGAGAGTGGTTAATTCTTCCCCTGAATCCACATAATCCCCCATTTTGATGGGAATATCCCCAATAACTCCCGTAAAAGGTGCTAATACTTCCGTTTTCCTGATTTTAACCTCGATCGAACCTATGTTTCCTTTCATTTGAGCGACAGTTGCTTCTGCTTGAGCAATTTCTTCAACTCTCGCCCCATTTTCTAAGCGTCTCAAGTTTTGTCTTGCCTGTTCTACTTGTGCTTGTAAATCGCTTACATCCGCAGTTCTTCCCTTAGTTAAAGCGGATAGACGTTTTTGAGCTTCCGTTAAAGATGCCATCGCCTGACGCTCAGTTTTTAATAAAGAGGCAAATTGATCTTCAGAAATAGCGCCTTCTTCCTCTAATTTCTTATATCGTTTTACCCTATCCCGTGCCAAATCTAACTCCGCTTCCGCCGACTCTATTTGTGCCTTTGCCTGATCAATTTCTTCGGGAAGTGCGCCTACTTTGGCATTTTCTAACCGTGCGATCGCCTGATTTAACTGAGCTTTAGCTTCCGCTATATCTTCCGATCGACTTCCAGCTTTCAACTGTGCTAAACGAGCTAGAGCATTTTGTAATTGAGCTTGAGCTTGAGATAATTCGCTTTGAAGTTCATCACTTTCAATGACAAAAATCACCTCCCCCCGTTGAACTGTAGCCCCTTCTGTTACTAAAATTTGACTTATTCTCCCCTCTACTTCCGACTTAACCGTAATCGCTTTTGGAGCATCCAAAGTACCAATGACAGTGCTAGTATTAGTTAAAGATTGAAGATTCAATGTTTCTAACTTCACAGGCAAGGCTTGGGGTTTTCCTGCCATAGCAGTAGCTGGAGTATTATTTTCTTTATTGTTGGTAAACCAGAATATACCTCCTCCACCAGCTACTAAAATCACCATAACGATACCTGTAATTAATTTCCAAGGGGAAGAAGATTTTTTATTATTTTCAGAATCAACAGAAACTACTGGTAATTCTTCGATCGTATTTGATTGCTCACGGGGAGGAGAGGAGTTAGGATTAGTCATAATAGTCTACCATTAAAAAGATATAAGAATAATTTTTTCTTCAGGAATGGGAATTAAATAACCTACTTAAATAGATAGATAGCCATTGCGAGGCACGAAGCAATCTCTAACAGTTTTGGATTTTATTTAATCTTTATTCCTCGTATTATTTTTGTGCCTAACTGTAAAATTTTAATTTTAATATTGATTAAGATATGTTAATGATTTATTATATCAGAATAATATATCAAATTGATATAGTTTTTGATAAAAAATCTGATGTTAGAATTAGCAACGCTAGGATTATTACAAAAAGAAGCATTACATGGTTATCGTCTCAAACAGCAAATGGAATTATTCATGAGTGGATGTATAAGCGTTAACTATGGTGCAATTTATCCTCTCTTAAAACGCTTGGAAGAAAAAGGATTAATAACAGTATTTACCCAAGAAGAAGAAACGAATAATCCTCGTAAAATGTACAGTATAACCCCAGAGGGAAGAAAAAAATGGAAAGAAAAAATGTTAGAACATCCTCACGAGAGTTGGATTAATTCTCGTTCTCGTTTTATGATTAAATATTTCTTCTTTCGTTATTTAGAGCCTTCGGAAAGAGTAAAATTATTAGAACATCGTTTAATGACCTGTACAATACAATTAGAAAGTAAAGAAAAAGATCAAGAATCTATGCTTAATGATGATGATGCGTTTCAAGTAGAAGCATGGGAAAGATATAAATGGACGATCGAAGATGAAATACAATGGTTAAATCACCAACTGTTAATAGCTAAAGATTATAACTCAGCCATAGAAATCGATCGACCAACTCTATCGTAGATTGAGTGAGCTTTCAGATATTTTAATTTTTTATCTATTCATGGTCAATTATCTGTTGATAAACTTCAATTAATTGTTTAGCAATACGATCCCATGTATAATTTTCTAAGATAAATTTTTTAGCTCGATCGCCCATTTCCTTTGCTTCTTCTGAGTTAGATAAACACCATAATAAAGCCTCCATAATTTCTTCTCGATTTACCTCCACAACTTTGGCAACTTGAGCCTCTTTTGCTTCTGGAAAATTACAAGTGGTGGTAAAAATACAAGGCAATCCAGAAGCCATACCCTCAAGTATTGACATACTAAAACCCTCAGAATAGGAAGGGGCAACATAAATACTCGCCGCTGATAAAGCGGAATATTTCATCTCTCCTGTTAACATTCCAGTAAATGTGACGGCATTTAAACATCCTAAGTCTTCAAAATAACTTTTGACGGTGGGTAAATAACCCACATTGTCAGGACCTGCGATAATTAAATGACTATTGGGGAATTGTTGATGAATTTTTGCAAAAGCGGGGGCAAGTAAATCTAAGCCTTTTTTGGGATCGATTCTACCTAAGAATAAAATTAATTGGCGATCTTTTGTTTCGGGAAATTTATCTAAAAATAGAGAAGCTGAAGGTAATGATTCAAAGTCTTTGGCAAAAATACCGTTAGGAATCAAAAATAATGGGGTATTGAGATTAAGGGTTTTAATATTATCTTTTTCAGAAGTACCTGTTACTTGAATACCACTAGCTTGATTTATAGCAGGTTTTTCTAATAAATTATAAAATATCTTTTTCTTGAATGCTTTATAAGCTAAAACCCAAGGTTCAAGCATTCCATGAGGAGTTATGATATAAGGTACTTTTTCTCGTTGACAAGCCCAATAAGCAGGAAGATTTGGTAAGGAAAAAACAGCGTTTGTATGAACTAAATCATAGTCTTTTATATGATCAAATAACCATTGAGTGAGAGTAAAACTAAATTTATAGTCGCCCCAACTAACATAAGGAAAATATTGAATTCGTAAACTATCTTCTTCAAGCCAAGTAAATTTGGGTACATCTAACTCCTTATCACCATTGGCTGTAGTAGTCACTAAATCAACATTAACTCTCTGTTTCGCAATACTTTTTGCCAATTCAATTACAATTTTAGATGTGCCACCATATACAGAACCAATAGCGGGGATAACAATTAAAATTTTCATAGGGGAATATGTTGAGTGAGGATAAAATTAAAATATCATTAATTATAAACCAGAGACATCTTCACCATAACTATAAACTTCAATGCCTAAATTTTCCGCTACGGGTAAAGCTCGATTATCTACCATCGGAGAAATAACTAATTTTCTTGTTACTTGTCGCTGATGACGTTTTTGATAGAATTGCACTTTACGATCGAATATGTACATTTCAGCTTTACTGATAGAAGATTTAATTTCACAGACTATCACCTCCCCATTTTTAATTATCACATCAATTTCTACTTGATCAGGTCTGCCAAAAACGTCTCCCTCATCATCAAAATCATTGAGATTTAATACCTGTACATTAAAAGAATTTTCTAAGATACCTTTAAGGGCATTACGGAAACTAGCTTCTGAATATAAACCCCAACGAGAACCTAAAGCTCCAATGGTGCTATCATAACGTTTGTTTAGCTTTTTAATTTCATCTAAAGTTTGATCAATTTGATCTTGATGACGATCTAGTCTTTGAGTATTTTCTTCCCATCTACGATTATTTTCTTCCCATCTACGATTATTTTCTTCCCATCTACGATTATTTTCTTCCCATTGCCGTTTATTTTCTTCCCATTTACGGGTTTCTTCTTCTCGATCGCGCTGTAATTCTGCTAAGATTCGATCGAACTTACTATCAACTTCTGTTTTGGGGTGATAGTATTCTGAAACTGTGTGCAAGACAAAATCTCTAATAGACGAATCTTCTGCAATAATAGTCGGTAATTGTTCTTTGATAATGGCTTTTATTTCTGTCGAGTTCATAATTTTTAGATGATTTTTTACCTATAGCAATCCTAAATAATTTGTGAGAATTGTTGCCCCCTAACCCCCAATTTTTGGGGAAATACTTAAATAGCAGATTACTTATTGAGTTTTTAATAATGTATTGTTATCGTGTTAACAGTCTAAAATTATAAACCAGAGATATCTTCACCATAACTATAAACTTCAATGCCTAAATTTTCCGCTACAGGTAAGGCTCGATTATCCACCATAGGAGAAATGACTAATTTTCTGGTAACAAGACGTTGATGCCGTTTTTGATAGAATTGCACTTTGCGATCGAAAATATACATTTCAGCTTTACTGATAGAAGATTTAATTTCACAGACTATCACTTCTCCATTTTTAATTATCACATCAATTTCTACTTGATCAGGTCTGCCAAAAACGTCTCCCTCGTCATCAAAATCATTGAGATTTAATACTTGTACCCCAAAAGAATTTTCTAAGATACCCTTAAGGGCATTACGGAAACTAGCTTCTGAATATAAACCCCAACGAGAACCTAAAGCTCCAATGGTGCTATCATAACGTTTGTTTAGCTTTTTGATTTCATCTAAAATATCTCGGTTATATCGATGTTGTTCTTCCCACTTATGAGCTTGTTCTTCTCGATCGCGCTGTAATTCTGCTAAGATTCGATCGAACTTACTATCAACTTCTGTTTTGGGGTGATAGTATTCTGAAACTGTGTGCAAGACAAAATCTCTAATAGAAGAATCTTCAGCGATAATAGTTGGTAATTGTTCTTTGATAATGGCTTTTATTTCTGTCGAGTTCATAATTTTAGGCTTAATTTTTCCAGTCTATTCTCATTATATAGACTGTGCTAAAAAAGTCTATTTTGATGTTCACAGAGGTAGTTTTAAAGGCAATTCCCCCTGTTTGTTAAATTTTGAAGTGCGATCACCTATTATAATTCAAAATTTCCTCAAAATACAACAAATATTTAAACGGACAGAATAAGTTTATCTCTGATTGTGATACCATTAGTAAGAAGGATTGAAAAGATAATTGTTATATGTCGGCAAAAGATAAGTTTCACCAAGCCGTTAAAAATGCTTTAATCAAAGAAGAATGGAATATTACCCATGATCCTTTATTTATTGACTTTGATAATGCCCGTCTTCAAATAGATTTAGGAGCAGAGTCTTTAATTGCCGCCGAGAAATATTCTCGCAAAATTGCCGTTGAAGTCAAAAGTTTTCTAGGTAATTCGACTATATATGAATTTCATCTAGCTGTAGGACAATGTTTTAGTTATCATATAGCTTTACAAGAACAAGAACCCGATCGAAAACTTTATTTAGCTGTACCTATTTTCGTATATCAAGAGTTTTTTTCTCGTCCTTTTGCCCAACAAACCATCAAATCCGCTCAAATTAACCTAATTGTTTATCATCCCTTTGAGGAGGTAATAATACAATGGACAAATTAACTTATTACCGAGAATTGGTGATCAGGATTTTAGAAAAATATGCCCAAGTTAAACCTCTGGGAGATATTGAAGTAGAGACTTTTTTCGATCAAGAAAATAATCATTATCAAGTATTTCATCGAGGATGGATTAACTATCGCCGTGTTTTTGGTCCTTTAATTCACATTGATTTAATTGATGATAAAATTTGGATTCAACATGATGGTACGCAAACAGGTGTCGCTAATCAGTTAATGGAATTAGATGTACCAAAAGAAGATATTGTTTTGGGTTTTCATCCCCCTTTAATGCGTCAATATGACGGTTTTGCTATGGGTTGAAACTACAAAAACTCTGTACAGTCTTTGAGCTTACTTTTTTCTAGTCGCAAACTCGATCGCACTTTTTAACCCTTGAGCAAAATAATCGGGGGAATATTTCTCAATATGTTTTAAAGATGCCTTCCCCATAAACTCTAAATCCACTTCTCCTGAAGACATTTTGATCATTAAATTAGTTAATTCGGTTTGATTTTCTGGATTAAAGCCAAAACCATTAACTCCCTCCATGACTAAATCTTCAAAACAACCACAACGATTCGAGACAATCACAGGTAAACCTGCCGCCATAGCTTCATTAACTACTAATCCCCATTGTTCGGTGGTACTAGCATGAATAAAACACTTACCATGGGCAAAATAAGGTAATAATTCATCCTGCTGTAAAAAGCCGGGTAAGTGAACAAAATCTGATAAATTATATTCATCAATTAAACTCTCTAAGCTCGATCGAAGTTCACCATCTCCACATAAAACCAAATGCCAAGCGTTTTCACCCAGTTGTTGCTGATAGGAAGCATAAGCCGAGATGAGTAAAGGTAAATTCTTTTTCTCCACAAAGCGATTAATCGCTAAAAAGAAAGGTTGATTTAACGGTGAGTTTAAAGGTGTTATCTGATCAGGATGAAAAACACTGTTATCAACTACATCATAGCCGTTAAAAATACCATTTTCAGGAAATCCTAGTTTAACTAAATATCTTTTGTGAGGATGTCCCCCCACTAAAGCACTAGAATATTTTTTCACTAACCAACTTTTAATTATTTCTTTCCACCAAATACGAGGTTCATCATCCTCTTTGGATTCAGATAAAACAATAGCTGGTTTACGATGCCAAAGACTCCAGCATAAAGCCGATAGCATAGATAAACGAGCATAACCTGCGATGACGACAATATCAGGATTAATTTTTGATATGCTATCAAAGGTTTTTTTGATATTAGTCTTTGTGTCAACTTCCGTAGGTTTTAAATGATCTAAGATGGTATATATTTCTAATTCGCTATTTTCAAGATTAGTTTTCCATTGATAATCAATTCCATCTCTGGATATTTCTAAGCCGATTACATTCCATTCGTTCGCAATAAATGATTGAAATGCTTTTACTCTAGCTAAATGATAAGGTCCATAATTAGTAAATAAAATAGCGATGATCTTTTTTGATTTTAAATTAAGAAAAACAGGTTTATTCATGGAATAGGATATAGCTTTGTTTCTTTACTTTTGGAAGCCTTACCATAATAAGCGATTAAAAATAGAATACCCACTTTAAAAATAAATTCATTCAGAAATCTACCGATACCATGGGTTACACTAACCATAGCTGAATCAATCAAACTAATGTAAAGCAAAGTACTGATCATACTTTTTCCTTTAATAGTGGACACCCATAGGGTTTTATAAACATAAGCCATTAAAGCAAAAAATAGACATCCAAAAAAGCCAAAATCCATAAAAGAATCTCCCATACCCGTTAAGGTTGTCCCAGAATGAGGCTGATAGCCATAAAAACCAGCTAAGTCATAGTTATTATTAAATTGAAGGGATTCCTTGAACTGCCAGCCAACTAATTGACCCGGTACATAACCAAAGATAAAATTATTCCATAACTCTCTTCCATAACCATATTGATCGAGTTGAACAGCATAATCCATAACCAGAGTTGCATTGCGTAGTTCTAGTATTTCTCCTTCGATTACTGCTTCTAATCCTTCTTGAGAATTAGATTGAATAGCTTCCCAATTTGCGGTAAACACTAACTCCCAAAATTTCCCCCTTAATCTTCCGAGGAGAGGAATAACGTAAGTGGCGATCGGAATAAGAACTACCAATGCAAATCGTGGGGGAATATAACGTTTTCCAATAAATATACATAAACCAATCGTGATTAAAAAAGCGACAGTAGGCTGACGACGACCTGCTAAAATAATTGCTTGAAGAGTGGGGAATGCCGTAATCGCCGTTAAAGCTATATTCAGGACAGACGGATTTTTAAGGGCTCGCAACAGAAACAACGGTAAGGCAATATTAAGAGTTCCCTGAAAAAAAGATAATATAGTTGCAATACCAGTCCATTGGTTGTTTGCTGCTATTTGTATCTCAATGCGAGATAAAGCAAAGCTACAGCCCAGACCAATTGTTAATAAAACAAGACCTGCTTTAAATAATTTATGTTCATCAATCTCAATATTTAAGCTATTTAACCTGTTTTCATTAGGGGAAAATTGATAACCAAGCCAACACATGGCGACACATAAACAGCTATAAATTAACATTCTCTCTAATGCGGTGTTCGTAACTGCTATCCCCGGGTTATCCACAATGGCGATCGCCTGGGGCAAGATAAACGATAAAAACACGGAAGCCATGAAGAAAGGAAATTGGTAAATCCTTTCTAGGCGAATGATTGACCAACCGACGATCGCTATACAGATAGTAATAAAAAGAAAAAGATAAAGATCAGCCATATTTTATTTAATTATCAGATTAATGTGGTCTTATCCCATAAATAAATACTAATTTTATTTTGTTCAAAGTCAAGTTATAGAATAGTATTTTCCGCCCATTGAATAAATAATTTACTTTGTTTGATTAAAATATTTACATCATCATAACTTAATTGCCTTTGATCCTCTATACTATAATCTCCTTGAGTTCTTTTATCTTGAGCATCAATTAAATAACGATGAAACTCTAAAGGAACAATTCCTTTTTTTGCAAATTCTTTTCCGAAAGCAGAAATTACTGCTGAGTGGCTAGAAAAACTCATTAATTTTGTTAAGTTTCTACGATAAGGAAAAAAATACTGAAGCCATGAAAAAAGGAAATTGATAAATCCTTTCTAGGCGTACGATCGACCAACCGACGATGGCAATGCAGATAGTGATAAAAAGAAAAAGATAAAGATCAGCCATTGATTACTTTTTTACTCAGTTTAATGTTAACAAGTAGTCTTATTTTAAAGTTATTTTTGATAATTCTTGTTGTAAATTTAAGATACTAAAATTCTCAAGGTGATTCTGTGCGTTGTCAGAAAATTTTTGTAATTCTGGGGGATTTTCAAGGCAAAATTTTAATGCTTGAGCAATAGTTTCCCCTGTCACCTCCGACAAAATTAAACCATTAACCCTATCTTGCACTACATCTCCACACAATAAAGATGTGATTACTGGTAGTTGCCATGATTGGGCTTCTAGTTGGGTTAAACCAAAACCATCCGATAAGGTAGGAAAAATAAATACATCAGCTTCTTGGTAATAATGGGCAGTCATACTACGAGACACTGCTCCAATCCATTTTACATTAGGATATTCTTGAAGGGATGGCTTATTAATGCCTAAAGAACCGACGATAGTAACTTCTATGGGCAGATTTGTTAATAATTTTACTGCTTGAAGTAAATAAAGAATACCCTTATTTAACACTACATTTCCCAAGAAGAGAACTTTCAAAGGACGATGATCAGAAAAACTAGGGGGATATTGTCTTTGGGATAATATTGATTTGTTTGATTTTTCATAGGCAAGGGGAACTATTTTAACTTTATTTTGATCAATTCCCGCTTCCTGTAAAGCTACACTTGACCATTTAGAATTAACGATGATCTGATCTGCTGAAGCACATTCTTGATACCATTTATCCCAATAACAAGATGGTGATTTTTTTGTAGAAGATTCATATTCGGAATATTTACTATATTCTTGTAAAACTCTCTTTTCATGAGCAATACCTGGGTCGATTTGACCTAAAATGGTTTTCCAACCTTGCGATTTAGCATAACGAAATATCTCTAAAGCGGCGTAACTATAAGCGAAAACACAGATTGGCGACTCCTTATCTACAACAAAAGATTGTTTTTTGAGTAAATCAACGGTTTTTCTTTGAAACCAATCATTTCTAGCAATGATTTTTTCCCATCCCTTCGTTTTTAGCCATTTTTGTTGTAGTTCAAAAGCAATGATAGATTCGGTAAAACTAAATACCTGAGCTTGACTCAAATCAGGGTGGAATCTTTCCCTGAGATTTCTCAAGACATTCTCTGGTAGTTTATTGAGAATCGATCGATTTGAAACCCAACTGTCTGTAATTAGACAGTTTAACTGATTCATATTGTTTAAAGCTCTGGGGATAGCATAATGTTCTCTAGCCCCAATTTGGCAACACACATATTTCATCATTTTCTGAATAGTTAAGGTTGTAAAAAATGTTTCATAAATTATTATAATCATCAATAACTTCTTTTTCTAACTTCCATAATAATTTACGGGTTTTCCAACTAATTGGGTTTCTCAATTTAAAGGCATAAGATATATTGATCATTACACTCACCCATACTTCTATCCAAGTAGTCAAATGTCCCCATTTTATAAACAAAAATAAACTTTTAACACCTTTAGATATTAAAGAAAATACTAAATAAAAATAAGGTTCTCGCATTATAGAACACAAAACTTGACTTCTTAAACCATAAAATTTCCAGTCTCTATCAGAACGTCCTTGTATAGATTGTTCATGATACATTGTAACATTACAAAGACATTTTATACGTTTATTTAAGTCCCAAAGTTTAGTACTAAGATAAGTTTCCCCTGCTGATCGAAAAAATAGATCAGGATAAAAGCCTATCCAATCAAAAAAAACTTCTTTTCTGATCATGGTGAATCCTGTTTTAAAAACGTGAATATAACGATCAGTGTTATTAAGTGGAGATTCTTTTGGTCCAATAATACTAGCGGTTACAACAGCTAATTCAGATTCAGAACAAAAAGCCTGAATCATTTGTGCAATGGCATTTTCTGTTAAGAAATAGGAATCATCATCTACAGTCATAATATATTCTCCTGTTGTATTAGCTATGGCTAAATTTAAAGCGGGGAAAAAACCTAAATTAGAGTGTGTTTTAATTAGCCGTACTGTAGGATATTTTTGTTGAATAGCTTCTTCGGTTCCATCATTACTAGGGTTAACAATCACAACTATTTCCAATTGAGGATAATCTTGTTCTAGGCAGGATTGTAAACATTTTAGTACCAAGTCACACCTTTTGTATGTTACACAAACTATGGATACTTTATATAAGTTATTATTGCTGTTCATTAAGTTTTTGAAATCTTTTACAAAAAAAATAATTAATTGATAAAATCTGGTTGATAATCTTTAGGAAACTCTGGTCTTAAACGATCGATAATGAGTAACATCGAGCTATGAACAATGCGCTGAAGGAAACGCTTAGGAAATTTAGCAAGATGGTTATAAAAATGATATTCAGGCAAAGGGGTGTTTGGTTGCCAATAACATAAGTTTTCTGCATCATTTTCAACTATTAAATCTTTCCAGTCATCAACTGTCCAATGTCTTCCTAAATCATTGGAAAGAGAAGTCATCATTGATCGCAAATTACATCTACGTTGTAACTGTTCTGGATCACGATGGGGATAATGACGAATGGGAATACGTTCCTTTGCTAAAAAACCTGCATTATAGGGAAAAGAACAACGGAGTGGCCACTTAATAGTGCTTCTGTATCGAAACATTCTTGGTTCAGACTGAGACAAGGGAAAATAGTATCGTCTTCGTTCAGAAATAGTTAACTTACGATTATCTTCCCCTTTGCCATAGGATAAAACCTCTTGTTGTGTCAAGCGAAAATCATAACTTTGGTTATAAACACAAGTTTCAAACTTTTCGAGTTTAGTTTTAACAAACTCTGGAGGGCTAATATGATAAAACTCATCAGCATCTACCCTCAAAACCCAATCGCCATCTTCCATGTTCTTACGATAATGATCGAATACATAAGCTCTTAATCCATCATGAAAAACAGTTGGCTGTTTTTTAAAAAGGATAATTCTTGAATCTTGTTGAGAATATTTTTGGATTATTTGCCATGTTTCGTCTGTACTGCCAGTATCATAGATATAAAGTGCATCACACCAAGATAAAATGTGTTTGAGAGATTCCTCGATAATATCTCCTTCATCTCGAACAAATAAAATTGCGTGAAATCTCATAACCAACCTCCTTTTTTTATTATTGATTTTATTTTAATGATATTTTCTTTATTAGTAATTCTAATATTTTTTTGGTTGTGATAAGAAGAAAACCCAATAAATAACGTACACGAATGAGTCTCAGATTCCAAAAAAAAGTATTTTGATATATTCGCCACCCTTTTTGAATTTCTCCCTGTTTAAGACAGGCAAAACTCATAGATCTAGTGTGACGTGTAATAATGTATAGTCTTTCTCTTTTTCTCTCCTTTCCTCCAGAATATTGTTGAGTTTTTTCTTTATTAATAATATACAACTTGCCTTGATAGGATTTATCTAAATTAGACACCTCACTTTGTTCATGACGACGATAAGCAAATAAATAAGGAGAATTGATATAAACAAAGCCCTTTGCATTACCTAACCTTAACCAAAGATCAGAATCTTCTGCATTGATATTTTGATTACAATAACCTCCTACTTGATCTAAAGTATCTTTTTTGATCGCCGTTGAGCAAGTTCCTATCCAAATATCCTCATAAGCGGAAGCATAGTAATCATTATATAATGTCACCTCTAACTGTGACTGACTGACTGATAAAATTTCCTGTTCATTAAAAAAATTCAACTCTTTTCCCGCAACAAATGCTGGGAAATTAGTATCTAAAATGACTTTTTTGTATGTATTTAATGTCCAAGGAAACCACAAATCATCACTATCTAAAAAAGTTATATATTGACCATTGGCAAATTTCAAACCTAAGTTACGAGCCGCCCCTGCTCCTTGATTGTTTTGCCTCAGTACTCGGACTTGATTTTTATATTTTTTTAACACATCCAGAGTATTATCCTTAGAACCATCATCAACAATAATAATCTCTCGATCTCTGTAATCTTGATTCAAAACAGAATCTACTGTTTTCTCAATTAGATTAGCTCGGTTATAGGTTGGAATAATAACGGAAAAAAAGACCATATATTTTTTGACTTAAATTTTAGATATGAGACTTCCATTGAATAAATTGAGAACATTATTTAGGAAAGTAGTGTTAAACTAAGCCAAGTCCTCACGAACTTGACTCGTCTTCAGAACGGAACGTGAAACTTTCGCTTCATTCCGCTCCTCTCTGATAAACCCCTTGTCATGGGTACGATTCAAACTATCATCTTTGGCAGTTTTATCATCGTGGCAATGTCTATGTAAAACCTGTAAATTATTATATAT
This sequence comes from Geminocystis herdmanii PCC 6308, assembly GCF_000332235.1. Taxonomy (NCBI): domain Bacteria; kingdom Bacillati; phylum Cyanobacteriota; class Cyanophyceae; order Chroococcales; family Geminocystaceae; genus Geminocystis; species Geminocystis herdmanii. The sequence goes on from NZ_CM001775.1 coordinate 149,132, forward strand.
ATCCTTTCCACCTTTCGATTTCGGGATAATGTGGTCGATTTCTAACAAGTCCTCGCTATTAAAGTTGAGTCCACAATAGGATTTTATGAGTAATCGTTGTAAGCTGTGAACCAACTTGACATTACCATTTTGACTCGCTCTGTAAATTCGCTTCTGTAATCGAAATACCTGTTTTTCCACAACTTTCCAATTAACGGATTGCCATGTGTTCCAGTTATTTGCTTTATCAATCGGTTTTGCCATTGTCATAATTTTATTACTTCATTGACTTTACATTGTTTATCAAAGTGTGTACGTCGGCATATCTTTTTACATTACATAAAAGCGTTGGCTTCTTACACAATCCTGTCTCCCATAACCTTACGCTGGTTACTGCTCAAAGTATTCGACCTCTTTGAGAGATTATGGGAGGTTATCTCGTTCCCTATATCCTTCCGTCAATCTTATTGATTGCGGTATTACTCAACCTTAGACTTCCTCTATTCACCGATTCTTTGTATTTGTCTCCAGTTCAGACAACAAAATCTACTGGTACATTAGAACTTTACCTTTTGGTTCTGGCTTATCAGCCTTATTTAGCCAGTTTTTAGTAACGATGATTCTGTCGGGGATTCATTGCTTAGTCTTAGTTAAATTGCTCAGTGGGATTCCAGATTAGGCTTCCAGTTACCACTTTTTAACCCTGCTTTACCGAATGGTTTACCAAAGCCGAGTCAGTAAGGGTTATGCTTTCACATGGACAATCATGGGTAGGGTTCTCACCTACAAGGATATAGAGTTGTCAAGGTACATTTCTGTTAACCTTGCCTAGCTTACGTTTCGGTGTTACCCTAGACTTTGGCTAGAACGAGTCGCACTGATTAATCTAAATTAGTAATAGAGAGTAGTAAGTAGTATCTATCTAATTTTTATTTAAATACCTAACATTCTTTGTGCTAATGACAAGGTATTTTCCCATAACTTTAAGGTTGCTTGACGAAGGGTTGTACTCATATTTGACGATTTGGCACTAATTAAATTTGTTTAATAAAACTTGATGAAAATTTTTGGTTGTGTTGGCATAGTCAAAATATTCACTTCCTTTTTTCAACGATTTTATAGCTAGAGAGGAACAATATTCTGAGTTGTTAATCATTTTGTTTATAGCTTGTGTTAGTAAATCTTGTTTTTCTGTTTCCACCACTTCAGCAACCCCCTGATTTTCCGTTGCCCAACGAACCGACGAACAGTAGGATGGTCCATATATTAAGAGTGGTAAACCCGTTGCTGTATAATCAGTTAATTTACTAGGGAAACTAACTTGCATATTTACTTTATCTTTTTCTTCAAAAGACATGGGCAAAAATAAAACATCGGCTTCTTGGCGTATTCGTTCGATAAACTGATGGGCTGGTATTAAACCTCCTATAACGATATTTTGACGATCGAGCCCTTGGGCGTTAGCTGTTTCTTTAGTTAAAGTTCCATAGATAATTAATTGACCGTTGACTTTTTCTAGGGCTTCCGCTAAATTTTGCAAAGCACGAACATAACCACGACTATTAATAGTTCCCCCATAAGCAACAGTAAATGGTTTATTTTTATCGTTAATTTTGATTACTGGTTCTGTTGCCGAGACAACATTTTTAGCACGGGAAGGATAAAGAACAGTCCCCGATATACCATAACGACGTTGATATTCTTCTACCATAAACGGAGAAACACAAAAACGTGATTTAGCTTGATGATAGATGTTTTTGAATTGTCGATCGAGCCATTTCCTGACTGGTTCTAAAATAGGAGCAATGGGAATCCAATCATCATGGAGAATTAGGTGTAATGGCAAATTATTTTGTTCTGCCCATTGAGCCGCTATCAGCCAAGAATAACCGTGAGTGACGGTTAAAACCGCTTCGGGTTGAAAATCGCCCAATAATGTGGGTATTTGAGAAATTTTATTTTTTACTGTTAACAAATAAAATGAACGCAGATATTTTTGGAATCTAGTATTAAGCCAACGTTGATTTCCTATCCTTAATTGTTTATATTCAACATTGGATAAACGCCGTTGTCCTTGAGAAACAAGTAAGTTTGTCTCTATAATCAGTAGTTTGTTGGGGGGATATTCTTCTAACAACCGATAAACCAACGCAGAACCATGATAAGAAGATTCCACTGGAACATCGGCTATATATAGTAAACGGGGTAATGTTTCTGGATTAAATATCATTGTTCATATATTCCTAGATCATGACTTTAAATTTATCCTATTCGCTTTTGCCAACTAAGGTATATTTCTTCAAAAATATTATCTAGGGATTTTGTAATATTCCAGTTGGGATAGTCTGTTTTCATTTTTGTCAAGTCACTAATATAACAGATGTGATCCCCTTCTCTATTTTTATCGACGTATTCATATTCCATCGTTTTACCACTAATATTAGAAATTAGATCAAATGCTTCTAAGATGGAACAGCTATTATTTCTCCCCCCTCCTAGGTTATAAACCTCTGCACAACGAGGATTTACCCAAAAGGCTTCGATAAATCTAGTGACATCTAAGGAATGAATGTTATCTCTAACTTGTTTTCCTTTATACCCAAAAATTTTATAAAGTTTGCCCTCAAGATTGCACTTAATTAGATAACTCAAAAAACCATGTAATTCAACTCCGCTATGATTCGGACCCGTTAAACATCCCCCTCTCAAACAACAGGTTTTTAAATTAAAGTAACGTCCATATTCCTGTACCATAATATCGGCGGCTACTTTTGAAGCACCAAAAAGACTGTGCTTACTTTGATCGATCGAGAAATTCTCATTAATACCATTTTCATAGATAGGATCATTATAATCCCAACGAGTTTCTAATTCTTTTAAGGCGATAGAGTTGGGTTTGTCTCCATAAACTTTATTGGTACTCATGTGGATAAATACACTATCACTGGCATATTTACGGGTTGCCTCTAACAGGTTAAGAGTTCCCACTGCGTTCACATCAAAATCATCGAATGGGCGAGATGCTGCCAAATCATGACTTGGTTGAGCGGCAGTATGGACTATGAGATCAGGCTTGAGAGATTCTAAACATTTAAGTACATTTGCACGATCTCGAATATCCAAATCATAATGAGTAAAGTTACTGTAAGTTTCACAAAGACGTTTTTGATTCCAAATAGTGTTACCCGCAGAACCAAAAAAGTCCTCTCTCATGTTATTGTCAATACCGAAAACTTGCCAATGTTGATGGCAAAAATATTCAACCACTTCCGAACCAATTAATCCGGAAGAGCCAGTCACTAAAAGTTTTTTCATATTATTTTATGTCTTTATAATTTATTTTATTCATAATTCAATCAATCCTATTGTGAAATTTTCAGGAATGATATTTAGATTAAAGCATAATTTATGAATTGGAAATAGACAGGAACATAACTTAAAGCAAATTTTCTGGTACTACATTCTTTGATCTCTGTGGTTCTAGTATTAGCCAATGATCGAGCAAGGTTCGATCGAGTTTTTCTGTGGTAAATATAGACATTAATTAAGACCAACGAAAGTTCTTTATTAAGTTTAACTTTAATGATAAAAATTTAATAATTTTTTTTAGTGGATTCGATCGAACCTAAGCATTCTTTAAAATCTCCTGATATAGTGTGATATATATTTTAACTTGTAACTCTAAAGGTTATTCAGTCAAAGCTATGTATCGACAATTTTTCGCCATAGTTTCCCTTAAATTATCATCTTCCAATAATTGGATAATACTTCGAGGTATTATTTGAGACAAGTTCATAACACTCTCGGTAGAACTAATTTTAATCTTTATCTTCTGAATCATTAAAATCAACATTATCGTATAAATCTTTTAAGGAAATTTGCAATTTTAATGACTCTAAATTTACTATATTTTCTGGGTTCTCAATGTCCCGTAAAACCCAATTATTATCAGTATTTTTAGTAAATTTTTGAATATGATATTGATCAATTAAAATATATTCTTGTAACTCAGAAATCGATCGATAATAGTCAAACTTAGTTCCCTTATCATAATCTTGAGTGGATTTTGAAAGAACTTCCATAATTAAGAAGGGATTTGTTACCGTTGTTTTTCCTTTTCCGTCATAGACAGGTTTCCCTTGAATTACAATAACATCAGGATAGGTATATTGACGATAACGAGGTATCCAAAGACGCACATCAGCAAAAAAAACTCGATAATTTTGTCCTTTGAGAGCAGTTTTTAAATTAGCGTAAAAATTCCCTGCAATTTCGTTATGATTAGTAGTCTCTCCTGTCATGGGTACTATTTCTCCATTCCTATATTCATGTTTAAATTTAGAATTTTCCTCAAAAGCCAGATATTCTTCAGGAGTATAGTAGCTTTTTGGAGTTAAATTTTCACTAGGGTTTTGAAGGATTGTCGCTGTCATAATTTCCCTTTGCCGGATAGAATAAACTATTTTAATGATAGTGTAATTTATTCAGAATTAAAGTTCGATCACCAAAGGTGGAGCTCTGCGATCGAACTTCCCATTTCTTTAAAATCGATCGAGTACCGATAGTTAAAAGGGTGATTTCTTGTTTCAGGCTGGAGGGTAATTTTTGTAAAGCCGATAATAATAAATCCCCTCCCTTTCTTGTGACTTTTAAACTTTCAGCACCAAACATCAACACTTTTTTCTGACTCTCAATGCCCAACAGATAACGACATTTTTCTTGATCTAAAGGTAAGTAGGCGTTAGTATCGTATCAATACCATGCGGAATAGTTTTAATGGTAAACTGGTTAAGCATACTTTTAGTTGCCTGATCCGTTAACCACTGACTAGGACTAACAACGGTAATATTAGAACGATTATAAACCCAGTTTTTCAGTAACTAACCCCGGAATTTTCTCAAAATCTTGTAGATTTCTCGTTAATAAAATAGCATTGTGAGCGATCGCTATTGATGCTATTCTTAAATCCTGAGTACCAACTCGAATACGCTGTGATTTGAGGTTTTGGTAAATTTCATCTGATTTTGTCTCATAGGGTAAAATTGTAGATTCTGATAAAAGCATAACTGTTTCGATTAGTCGCTGATAAGCAACAGAATAAGTTAATCCCTCTTTTGCTTGAGTGACTTGTGCTAAACGTCCTCTTAATTGTTCTTCTACATTAATAGCTGTTGTGGTTAGTTGAACTTGAGATTTCAATAAACGAGTTATTAATGGAGGATGGTTTCGCCCATACAAACTGAGATAATCAGTATCTAAAATATACAGATTCATAATTAATCAGTTGCTTCATTTGCTTCTTGACGAATTAACTTTAATTTTTCCATAAAATCGTCAAAGGTTTGATCATCAGCAAATATTCCTGCATATTTCATTTGAGGAATTTTCTCTTTTTCCTGAATTTCTATGTTAATAAATTTACCACTAGAGAGAGTTTTTTCTAAGGTTGCTTTGATTTTTTGTAAAGCTTCTTCTTCTGTTGCACCCTCGGATACTAAATTAGACATACCAACGACTTCAGCCATAAAGCTTTGTTCTGATTTACTGTGAATAAAAATTTGATATTGCATATAGTTATTCAAGGTTGTTATTTAGATAAATAAGTTTCTGTTTTTTGGGAATAATCAATCATTAGTTTATCTCTTGATGATGCTTTTGCTCCTTTTTGTAAAGATAAATTAAGGGGATAATAAAAGGTTTGTTTAAGTGAGTAGGCAAAATTAATTGTATGTTTACTTTATGAAAGGCAAAAGGCACAAGGCAAGAGACAACAAAGATGTAAGTTATTTTAATTAATTTTAAAATTCACAATCTATTTTGCATAAGTACTTAGTTTAATTTTAAAGGGGCTAAGTCCATTATTCCCGATCGAGCCCTAGAAGATACTTCAAAGTGATATTGCCCTCCTTCCTGCAAGAGTCTAATTAATTCTTCTTGAGTCGATTCGATCGATACACTACCTACTCTGATATAGTAACGATTAAGGGATTTGACTTTATAAGGCTTGGAAATGCCCTTTTCCACTTCAATCTTAAGAATAAATTTATCTTCATAGGAAATAGAGATTAATTCAGGAATGGGAGATGATTGAATATTATTACGACAAATGGAAATAATTTTTTTCCATCAATAACGCAACATTTTGAACTCTTGAGATTTCTCTGTTATCTTCTACGCCGATTAAAATTGTGCCACCTTTCATATTGGCAAAAGCAACGATTTCTTTGGCTAAACTTTCATTACGAAATTCTGCTGATTTAAACTCAACCCGTGAATTTTCTCCTGATTTAATTAAATCTAAAATTGGTTCGATCGAACTTCCCACTTCCTCAAAATCGATCGAACTTACCAAGTTTGACAAAATAAGAAAAGTTATGATCACAGAGTGGAGTTGCTCGATCGCACTTTTTCAGTTAATAATAATGGCATCGAACCTTTATTACATTTGCTTAACTAGAAGAGAGATTTAATGTTTTGGATTGTCGAATTCTTTTATTACTTATCAACAAAAAACTTTCAGTTTCAATCATTTTTAATTTCAGTATTGCTGAATTATTAATTGCCATTAAACCGGGTACACTAAATATAGAGTAGCCTATTTGGTTTGCCAAATCTATTAAAGCATCAAAGCTGTAGCCATAGGGTTTAATATTAAACTTATTCCACTCAATCAGAAAATATGGATTTTCTTGAGCAATACAACGCAATCCGCCTTGTATTGTCTGATATTCTCCTCCTTCAACATCTATTTTTATCAATGAGACTTTCGGACAACCTAAATTTTCCCAAACCGTATCAATGGTTGTTGTAGGAATAGATACTTTATCAATAAAATCGGTTCTTTTTGTGTCAGAAAAAGAATCTAACGCTCCAAAACTAGGTTTTGCAATGTAAAAATCAGAATTTCCAACTATATTACTTGTTGCCTTATCTACAAGATGCCAACGCTCTTTATATTTACTTTCTTTTATGGTACGTTCTAAAAATGGTAGTGCATTAGGAGAAGGCTCGAAAGAGACCACTTGGCAAGATGAATGTTCAGATAAAATAGGGATAGACATTAAGCCAATATTAGTCCCTATATCAAAATAAAAACTATTGGAATCTATTAAGCTAGATACAACTTTAATATTTTCATATTCATATATACCCTGTTCACAAGCCATTTGAAAAATCAAAGAATCTTTAGGAAAAAAGACTTTTGTTCCGTAGTAGGGAAATGAACCTGCGAATGGCGGAATTTTTCCATAAAGAATTTTTTTTATTTGACGTTTGATGTTTTCGTGTATCATGATTTGCAAGAAGTTTTAAGTAATTTAAGTTCAACAAATCCCCTGTGTAAGGGGGAATAAGGAATTATGTTATCTGTTTTTGGTTTGCTATTAATAATTAAAGTCAATAAATCCAAAAAATTTTCCGAGACATCATGGGACACTATATATAACCCAATGTTGTACTCCCCTTCCACTAAAGGCAACTCTTTGATTGATCCAGATATCTTCAAGCTGTTTTCAGATTCTACTTTACTCAGCAAGTGATGATTTCTTAGATCGATAATCGAGACTCTAGTACCTAAGATAGAATAAACGAGTATCGCAACCTCAGCTATCTTAATTTTGTTTTCCGAAGAAAATTCTACACAAAAATCTAGTGATTGACCAGTCTCGATAGGATTTGGAGATATTGAAAATAGATTGATTTTCAGAGATTTACTTATTTTTAAAGGAAACACAGATGATAAATAATTAGGATTATCTCTTGAATCGGAAAGATAAAGATTTATAGTCTCATTTACATCACCTAGACTTTCTATCTGCCCAAATTTCATATAAATAATCTGATTGCATAAACTTTGTATTGCACTCATATTGTGACTCACAAATAAGACAGTCCTTCCTTCATTATTGGCTACATCCTCCATCTTCCCTAAACACTTCTTTTGAAACTGGGCATCCCCCACAGCCAAAACCTCGTCCACAATCAAAATCTCTGGCTCTAAATGGGCTGCTACAGCAAAAGCCAACCGCACATACATCCCTGATGAGTAACGCTTGACGGGAGTATCCAAAAACTTTTCTACCTCCGCAAAAGCGACAATCTCATCAAACTTTTTCTTAATTTCCACCCGACTCATGCCCAAAATTGCTCCATTGAGAAAGATATTTTCCCGCCCTGTCAATTCAGGGTGAAAACCAGTACCTACTTCCAATAAACTGGCTACTCGCCCTTTAATGGATATTTTACCGGTAGTGGGTTCGGTGATGCGACTGAGGATTTTTAAGAGGGTGGATTTTCCTGCTCCATTTCGTCCAATGATGCCGACTCTGTCTCCCCTTTTTATCTCAAAGGAAACGTCTTTTAATGCCCAAAATTCCTCTTTTTCGGAAGTATCGAGGGTTTTTTGACCTTTGAACAGTTTTTGCCCAAAGGATTTAGCACCATTGGCGATGACATCCCGTAGGGCTGTATAACGTTCAGGTTTTTCGTGGGCGATGACATATTTTTTACCTAGATTTTCAACGGTGATAATGGTATCTGACATATTAGGTCAATGATGACAATTTAAGAATCTTATCTTAGTTAAGTAAATATTACCAACAATCTTGATAATAATCGAATTTGCGAAGAATTAATCTTGATTTTCCGTGAAGCAATTATCTAAATGACTCTTGAGATTAAGCTTTGAAAACGGAGTCAATTTTTATTTGTAAATCCAAAGTTGACAATAAAGCAACTAAAGCATAAATTTCTGTTCCATTGCTTTTGACTAATATTTGATCTAATTGATCAAACGCTAATTTGGTTTCATTACTGAGAGTATTATTGTGAATTTTTGCCTCCATAATATCCATTAAAGTTAATCTTAACAATGCAGATAAATCTTCAGATTCCTGTAAAACTACTTCGATGGTTTTGGCAATTCGTTCAGGATCATTTAAAGCTGATAATAAATAATCTTGATAATTTTTACTGGTTGGTGTTTTCACGATTTGCATAATCTTGCCAATACTCCTGTGCTTTAATAATGTCTTTTTTTTGAGTGCTTTTATCACCACCACATAATAATAAGATAACAGTATTTTTTATTTGTCCAAAATAAATTCGATAACCACTACCATAATCAATTATTAATTCAAAAATTCCATACCCTAAAGATTTACAATCTCCTAAATTGCCTAATCTAATTCGTCTTAAACGATTATCAATAATCGCCTGAGTTTTTTGATCCTTAATGGAATTTAACCATTCTTCAAAAGGACTTTTCCCCTCTGATGTTAAATAAATCTTTAGTTCTTTTGGCTGAACTTCCATAAAATTTTTTAAAGACTAACAATTCAATTACCCAGATTTTCAACGGGGATAATGGTATCCGACATATTTTAGGTCAATGATCACAATTTTCCGAATTGTAACTTAGTTTAGGTAAATATTACCAACAAATTTAATGATAATAGAATTTGCGAAGAATTAATCTTGATTTTCTGTGAACCAATTATCTAAATCATCCATGCCTTGAAAATCTAATAACGCTTCTCCCAACGACTCTAACTCAGGAATAGAAAGAGTTTTAATTTTACTTTGTAATTCATCGGATAAAGCACCACAACGGCGAGTTAATTGACGAACTAATAACTCTGCTTCACCATCCTGCTTACCTTCTTGTAAACCTTCTTGTCGTCCTTCTTGTAAACCTTCTTGTCGTCCTTCTTGTAAACCTTCTTCTCTTGCCAGTTGTTTCCAGTAACTAACTACTTGTTTATATAACACAGGTTCACTGGGCATTTTCGCTGTTTTTAGGTCTAACATAGCTAATATTTCCTCATTATTTAATTGATTGAATTTACTATTTAGTATAGCTTCGATTATATTTAATCGTCGTTGAAATTCCCTCTCATTGTCTGATTCATCTAAAATCTTTTTAGCCAAATCAACTGCTTCTGTTTCTGGGGTGACGATTAGTTTTAATAAGGATAAATTCGGTGGTAAATCCTTTAATGGTAGTAAATCTTCTAAGTATAGTCTTTTGACTTGATGGTTGAGCAATAATTCATAGGATTTTTCGGAACCTAAATCATAGTTACGATTTTTCAGAATTAGCAATCCATACCATGATCTTTTTACCTTATATTGATAGAGATACAAAGATATTTCAGTAAAATATCTACCATAAAAGTCTGAGTCTTTTTGCATTTGTGCCTCTAAAAAGATTAAAGGCAAATCTTCTCTCACAGGAGTTAATAAACCATCAAGACGAAATTCTGTGTCTTTAATGACGGGAGCATCGTAATTATATTCACTATCTGGAGGAATACTGGGGATTAGTTCATGAATCAGGGAGGGTTGGGAGAGAAATATTGTGTAGAATAGTTTATCGGTTTTCATGGCAGTTATTTAGATTGTAGTTTTTAATTAGGGTTTGCTCATGGGAATCAGAAGACTATTACTTACCTCAGTTCGATATAAGAAAAGTGGTGAAAACGAGACAGGTGGACAAGTGGACAAGTGGACAGGTAGAAAAATTCTTAATATTTCAATGCCCTTTAAAATAATTTTATTGATTTATGCAAAGTACAATCTTCCTGTCTTCCAAGTCATTCATCATCTATTTTTATAGTTCACTCAGGTATTACTTGATGTTTTTTTGTCGATTTTATATCATGAAACTAAATTACATCTGCGAAAGTTCTCTCCATTTTACGAAAAAACCAAATTCCTGATACTAAAAATAAACCAACCAAAATTAATGAAACAGTAAAGCCTAATAAATGTAATTTATATTCTCCCCCTAGAATTGCCCACCGAAAACCATCGATAACTCCCACCATAGGATTTAAAGAATAAAGTAAACGCCATTTTTCAGGGACAATGGAACTACTAAAACCGACAGGAGAAGCATAAAGACCAAATTGCACCACAAACGGCACAATGAAACGAAAATCTCGGTATTGAACATTCAAGGAAGCAAACCATAAACCAGCACCCATGGAAAGAGCAAAGGCAATGAGAATAAAAATAGGTAGGGTAATAATTCTCCAAGTGGGTACAAAGTTATACCAAGCCATCAAACCGAGTAAAATCATTCCTGAAATCATAAAGTCCACAAAACTTACTACCACTGCACTGGTGGGTACAATTAAACGGGGAAAATAAACTTTAGAAATGAGATTGGCGTTACCAATTAAACTATTACTACATTCCGATAAAGAGTTGGCGAAAAATTGCCAAGGAAGCATTCCTGCAAATACTAAGATGGGGTAGGGTACACCTTCGGAAGGTAGTTTGGCTAACTTACCAAAAATCACGGTAAATACTAGCATTGTTAGAAAAGGACGGATTAAAGCCCAAGCAATACCGATGGCAGTTTGTTTATAGCGAACCAGAATATCTCTCCATGCCAAGAAATAAAACAATTCACGATATTTCCATATATCTTTCCAATATTGTTTTTCTGTCCTACCTGATTCGATGATGATTTCTTGGGTAACTTCTGTCATGGTTGTTGTTAATTATGTTATTTATGAGCTTCTAAAATGTTAACAGATGATGAATATTGAGGGGCTATTTTGTTATATTTTAAGTTTTTCGATCAAGATTTTTAGTTTCTGGGTAGGAAGCCTACACCATCACCTGAGTTCGAGATTAAAAACCTTTTAAAATAAGGGTTATTGAGTAATAACTGTTGAAACTTTAGTCAAAGAAAATAATTGAATAAAGGTAAGTAATTGCCAAAAATTAATTTTACATAAGTTTAAATCAATTCTTACTACTATCTCCTGTATCCTATCTCCTATCTCCTACCCTAATCTAAAATTTTATGTCGAACTCAGGTACCATCATCTTTGATTTGGTGTATGGTAAGTGAGTAGGCAAAATTAATTGTATATTTACTTTATGAAAGGCAAAAGGCAAAAGGCAAGAGGCAACAAAGATATAAGTTATTTTAATTAATTTTAAAATTCACAATCTATTTTGCATAAGTACTTAGTTCACTATAAAAATTTAATCATTTCCTGAGTATATTTGATCGCACCTTCCTAACAACTTTTTAAAATTTTTTGATTCTAATATATTTTAATGATTTTTATCCTAAAGGGTTCACGACGAAGGGCGATCACATTTTTACTTTTAAACCTTCCCATTACTGCCCTACTTGAAAAATTTGTTCTGCGGTTAAACTAAGTTCGGGAAATAAGGAAGATTTCAGAACATCTTGAGATTGAAATAAATCTAGGGTATATTCTCCTTCCACTAAATGATAAATAGATATAGTTGGTTGTTTTGGTGTACCAATATATCGTCTTCCCCCTAACCCCAAATAATCAATAATCCAGTATTCTTCTATACCTAATTTTTCGTAATCTCCTAATTTCATCAAATAGTCATCTTGCCAATTGGTACTCACTACTTCGATGGCTAATTTAACTGTTTTTCCCTGAGTAATAGTCGATCGTTTTTTCCACATTGGTTCATTATTTTTGATAGAATTATTGTCTAATACCATCACATCAGGAATATAAGCTGATTTATCTGTATCTATGGCTTTAATTAATCCTTGACGAGGGATAAATAAGGGTAAATTGAAACGCTTAATTTCAAAACCTATTTCCATAGCGAGGAAACCAGCCACTTGTTCATGAGTACCAGTAGGTTGGATTTTGACAATAACTCCATTATGTAATTCAAATCGACCTTCATAACCATCGGGGTACCAATTCCAAAATTCTTCTAAAGTTACCAACTTTTGTTTTTGTCTCAAATCATCGTCGATTTTTTCTTGGACAAACATACTTGCTACTTCCTTCAATCTGTTTAATCAATTATTTTAGCTTACATTTTTGTTAAAACTATTGTAAAGATGTAAAATTTTACGTCTCTACCTAAAATGTGATCCATGTCTAATCAGATAGGTTTAACCAACTAAACATTTCTTTAACGGATAATTGCATTTCTTTAAGCTCGTCTAAAACGGGTAAAATTTCATCGTCAGATTTAATTTCGGGAAACTGATTCGGTTTAAAAATCATTACTGATTCATCTTCAGGATCGATTAACCATGCTAATTGTGTACCCTGATTCACACAAAACATAATTTTTTTGATGATTTTATTGGCAGATTGTTCGGGAGACAAGATTTCAATTACCCAATCAGGATGAAGATTAAAACGATTAGCAATTCTTCCTTTTTCATCTTTGGGAATACGATTCCAGAGAAAAATACTAATATCTGGCACGATGGATCGATCGAGGAAGTTACATCTTAATTCAGTGAAAGCATGAGCTAACTTTTTAGGTAACACAAATTCATTAATGGTTGTCCCTAAACATACTTGCAATAGACTATGTTGTCCTTGAGACATGGGTTTTTGCTCTATTTTTCCGTCAATGTATTCTGTATAGGGTTTTGTTTCTGGTTGTTTTAAAAATTCTTCTAGGGTAATTTGGGGTTTTACTGGGGTTAGTGTTACCATATTGAGCCTCCTGAGCAAATATTTTCTATTTTATAAGTAATTTAGTTTTTATCGAAATAACGATCGTGAAATTTACAATATTCTAAACCCTCTCCCCTAGCCCCTTGCCCACAGGAGAGGGGAAATTCGACCTAATTTTTATCAGGAAAATTTTCGGATTTTACATCTTCTGCAAAATGGGTGACAGAGTCGAAAATAATCTCTCTTAAATTAGTGTACGATCGAGCAAAGGGTGGTAATTTGGCGGATAATCCTAACAAGTCGGCGGTAACTAATACTTGTCCATCACAATGATTTCCAGCACCGATGCCAATGGTGGGAATTGATAAGGTTTTGGTGATACGAGTGGCTAATTCTTCGGTAATATGTTCTAGCACGATCGAGAATGCTCCTGCTTTTTCTAAGGCTACGGCTTCATTAAATATTTTCTCTTGAGCTTCTAAAGTAATGCCTTGTTTTTTATAACCCAACATCTTCACCGATTGAGGGGTTAATCCGATATGTGCCATGACAGGGATACCAATTTCCGTTAAACGGCTCACGGTTTCAATCATTGTGGGATAACCACCTTCTAATTTTACTGCTCCTGCCCCTGTTTCTTTGATGATTCTTCCTGCGGATTCAATGGCTTGAATGATATTACTTTGATAAGTTAAAAAGGGTAAGTCACAGACAACTAAACCTCGATGCACTCCTCGACAAACGGCTTTTGTGTGATGGATCATTTCATCGAGAGTCACGGGTAAAGTGTTAGGATGTCCTAATGCTACCATTGCTAAAGAGTCACCCACTAAAATTATGTCAATTCCTGCTTGATCTAAAATTTGGGCGATGGCATAATCCCACGCTGTTAAACTGACGATGGCACGTTTTTCTTGTTTCCATTGTTGTAATTTTTCGATCGAAACCCGCATAATTTATAATTTATAGTGAATTATTTTGCCCTTGTGAACATCCCAACCCCTTAGTTATGTTAGATTAAAAAGGTAGATTGTGATCCTAAACACCTTGATTCTAAATGAAACGCTGTTGAGTTAACGAAATAAATTAAATGAATAAATTAGTACCAAAAATTATTTTCTCCACAGGCTTTTTTATCATTGGTATTGCCCTTGGCATTTGGGGCAGTCGAGAATTTACGGCTTCTCAATCTTCCCTAAAATCTTCTTCTGATAATACCACGATCGTCCCTATTACCGATAATTTTGCCCTTAAAAAGACTATTCCCACAGAAAAAAATATTAATTTTGTCGCCTCAGCAGTGGAAAAAGTAGGGGTAGCAGTAGTCAGGATAGATGCTAGTCGAGAAGTGACATTAAATCTTCCTCCCAATTTAGATCATCCTGTTTTTCGTCATTTTTTCGCTGATCAAATACCGTCCGATCGTATTGAAGAGGGTACAGGTTCGGGTTTTATTGTATCTCCTGATGGTGTAATTATGACCAATGCCCATGTCGTAGAAGGGGCAAAACTGGTGTCGGTGGTGATGAAAAATGGTCAATCCGTTGAAGGTGAAGTGTTAGGCATCGATACCATGACAGATGTGGCAGTAGTAAAAATTACAGGGCAAAATTTACCCACCATTCCTCTCGGTAAAACCACTGATTTAACCCCCGGACAATGGGCGATCGCCATTGGCAATCCTTTAGGGTTAGATAACACCGTTACCTTAGGCATTATCAGTGCTTTGGGTCGATCGAGTGCGGAAGTAGGGGTAGGAGATAAACGAGTCAAATTTATTCAAACCGATGCGGCTATCAATCCGGGTAACTCAGGAGGCCCACTTTTGAATGCCCAAGGAGAAGTTATCGGCATCAATACCGCAATTCGTGCCAATGCTCAAGGTTTAGGTTTTGCTATCCCCATCGAAACCGCTTCAAGAATTGCAGAACAATTACAAAAAACGGGAAAAGCAAGTCATCCCTATCTAGGGATTCAAATGATTACTCTTAATGAAGATGTGATCAAAAACGGCAATATTCCCCAAAATTTAGGCTTTCCCATTACTCAATCTCAGGGAGTCTTAGTGGTGAAAGTCGTGGCTAATTCTCCCGCCGAAGAAGCTAATTTTATGGCTGGAGATGTCATTCTCAAAGTGGGAGGGCAACCCGTGTTAACTTCTTTAGATGTTCAAGAACAAGTTGATTTAAGTAATATTGATGAAATTTTAGAGGTAGAGATCGATCGACAAGGAAAACCCCTAATCATCAAAGTACGCCCCCAAGAATTTCCCAAAAATCCCTAAAGTTCGATCGACAGGTGGACAGGTGGACAGGGAGACAAGTGGACAGGTGGACAGGTGGACAGGTGGACAGGGAGACAAGTGGACAGGTGGACAAGTGGACAGGTGGACAGGTGGACAAGTGGACAGGTGGACAGGTGGACAAAGTATTTCACGTTTTGTTGATAAGCCAATGTTCAGGGTTATTAATCATTTTGACTATACCACTAAGTATTTTATTGTAATTATCATAAAGTTCATTTCTTTGAGATTCTGTTATATAACTACACTTAAGGCAAAAATTAAGCCAGACTTGAGTTTCAGCCGCTTCCCCTTCACAATCATTTAATTTTGCAATAAATGCGGCTTTGTATCGTCTTTTTCTCCATGCTTCTGCTAAATTGGCACACACAGAGCGAGACGATCGTCTAATTTGATCAGTAAGAGAATATTTTTCTTCCACGGGAAATTTTTTTGAAAGATAAAAAATAGTCATTGCAGTTTCAAAAGCTTTCTGATAAACAATTAAATCTTCATGACTCATCAATTTTTGACTTTTAAACTCCTTGTCCACTTTAATTTCTCCTTTTGTTCAACCACATCACTTATCTTCCTGTCTTCCTGTCTTCCTGTCTTCCTGTCTTCCTGTCTTTTTATCAGGGGATCATGTCAATCCCATTATAGCAGTGTGATCCCCGTTTTTTTAGCTTTTAATAATCTCTGAAAAATCATTAATTGTTGTTAAGAAATCAGAGATTTTTTAGTTTTTTTCTCACAGGATATTAGTTAAAGAAAAGCTCACTGATCCCCATTAAATCAGATTTATTTGGAGTCAAACATTAAGAAAATATATAAATCACCCCGAATCTATCGTCAAAAAGCCTTATTATTAGCTACATTATAAATTAGAGATTTGTTATAGTTACTTTAAAGATATTTTGGTATTCAATATCACAAAACATCTAAAGAAAAAGTGATTTATTAAACACCATACTTATAACAAGTTGAAAATGTGGAAAAAAGAGGAGTTATCAAATGAATCAGTTAAACAGTCAACTCGATTATAGTCATGGCTTAATGGAGGCAGACATTGACGAAGAATTAAATCAAGTCGTGGCACAATTTTCTGTCAGCGAAGAAGACAAGGGGAAAAAATCCAGAGGTAATAAGTCTAAAGTAGATGATTCTGTCGGTGCTTTTTTTAAAGAAATGGCACGGTATCCTTTACTTACTCCCGAAGAAGAGATGGATTTAGCCTATGCGGTTAAATTTGTAAGTATTTGTGACGAGAAACAACAAGAGCTACACCGTACCTTAGAACGAACTCCTAGTAAAATCGAATTAGCTAAGGCTATGGGATTAGAAAATGAGCGACAATTAGATAATCGTCTTTATAAAGGCAGAGTCGCTAAAAGAAAAATGATTCGATCGAACTTACGGTTAGTAGTATCGATCGCCAAACGTTACCTGAATCGTGGAGTGCCATTTTTAGATTTAATTCAAGAAGGCGCTATTGGCTTAAATCGTGCCGCCGAAAAATTTGATCCCGATAAAGGCTATAAATTTTCTACTTACGCCTATTGGTGGATTCGACAGGCAATTACTCGCACCATTGCCAATGATTCTCGCACCATTCGCCTTCCCATTCATATTGTCGAAAAACTGAATAAACTGAAAAAAGCCCAACGGATTTTAAAACAGGATTTACAAAGACAACCGACAGAAATGGAGTTAGCCGACGAAATGGGCATTACCCATCAAGCCTTAAGCCAACTCTTACAATTAAAACGTCAATCTCTTTCCCTTAATCATCGTGTGGGTAAAGGAGAAGACACTGAATTAATGGAATTACTAGAAGACAGTAGCTTACTTCTACCCGAAGAAAAAATGAATGAGACAATGATGCACCAAGAAATTGTCTCGGTGTTAAGTGATGTCTTGAGTGAACGGGAAAAAGAAGTAATTGTGTTGCGCTACGGTTTAGCTAGTTCAAAAGCTCATACCCTTGAAGAAGTAGGGAAAATTTTTGAATTATCCAGAGAAAGAGTGCGACAAATTCAAACTAAAGCCATGCGTAAACTCAGAAGACCACAAGTCGCAAGACGTTTAAAAGGCTGGTTAAATTAAAAGGTGCTTACAAAATCTTTGGATGAGAGTAGGGAATAGGGAATAGGGAATAGTTTTTAATAGTGGTTTGATTATGATTCATCCTCATAACGGGTATCTTTTTGATCCTTTATTCCTTGAAAAGCAACACCAATAACAAATCCGAGAATAGCACCCCCTGTCACGACAATTTTTCTTCTGTGATGTCTTTCAGAAATATGATTTACGGCTAAGGCAATCATTGCCACAATTAGTGATGTCATAATTCCTGAAAAAATTGCGGATTTAACATTCATAATAAAATTTCCTCCACCTATTAAACAAAAATAAATGAATACAGTAGTAATAATATGGTAAAAACGAATAATAGATGATTCATCCAGTCGTCAAAGTTCCAATCTTTAAACATAATAAATAATAATTAAAAAGTTTTTTGAGAAGGGGAATATTAGGAGTTAGTCAAATTTTTATATAGATAAATATTTTCGATCGAATAGAGTAGTTATAAAAACATTATCGATCAATTTATTTTTTTTGTGGTATTTTTTTTATTTTCCAGATGAAACCAGATAAAGTATTCGTCAAGGTGTGAGCGACAATAGGAATTAATAAATTTCCTGTGAGATAAACACTATAACCTAGGATAAAACCGATAATACTAGCCCATACTGCATAGGGCCAGTTTTGTCGATCACTCAAGTGTAAAATACCAAAAATCACACTAGAAATAACTATAGCTAATAAATCATAACCAAAAGCGGGGATCATCACACCTCTAAATAACAATTCTTCACTTAATCCGGGTAATAATCCTACCCAAATTAAATCAGGAAAGACTAAAGGAGTAATAATTAAATCTAAATATTGCTCGGCACTGATACGATATTTTTCCCATAATTGAGTAATGATTAAACTCACGCTAATAATACCAGCTCCGATGAGAATACCTAGCCCTACAGCTTGAAAAGTAAATATAACAGGGATAATTTTAATAGCACCAAAATAACGCCATAATTGAGAAATCATCAACAATATGAGGGCGGTAACTCCCATAAATACTAAAATTTGAATGCGGGTAAATGATTCTAATGGTGGTTGATTGCTATTAGTCATGATCAAATAAGATATATTCTTCAATAAAAAAATTCCCCCTCAACAAACAGTGTTAGGGGAAATCCGACAAAAAAACTTGATTTTTTAATTAGAAAAAGTTTTGTTTAATTCTTCAATTAATTCGTCTAATTCCTCAATAGCTTGATTTACGTCTAAACGTAAACCTCCTAAATCTGGTTTTTCTAAAAGTTTTACTAATAGTTGTCTTTTTTGGGCTATAGAATTAATTCGATCGATAATAGCAGTAGTCATGGTAAAAAAATATCTTATCTGGTTATATAATAATTGATTGAAAAAAGTAATAACTAAATTTTATCCTACGATCGTCGAAAAATCTCAAGTTGAGGATAGGTGTTAGGTATTAGGTGTTAGGTTTTAGGTATTAAGTTAAAGAATTGACAAAAAAATATCTTAATTGATTTGTTTATGTTCAATTTTTTGATAGAATTATATCATCTTCTGAAAACTACACCTGAAACCTGAAACCTGCAACCTGCAACCTACCTAAATCAGACATTCTTGTATCGAACTGAGGTAAAAATGAAGTGCGAAATGTGGGTTATATCCATCCTTTCAAGCGATAAACTATCATGCCAATATATTCTTTGAGGGCTAAAGTGGTATTATTTAACGCACCAGAGTCAGGGAAAAGGTTAATTAAAAAGTTTTGCCAGTTAGCATCTTCTGAAAAATCTTTTTCTGTAACGATATAATCTGTGGGTGCTGGAATTACTGTTAGGTTTTGTTTCTCAAAAATTTTGATCGATCGAGGCATATGTAACGCAGAAGTAACTAACAGGATTCGATCGATCTTTAATTCAGCTAAGATTTTGCGAGTATTGACAGCATTATCATAGGTATTAAAAGAATTACCCTCTTTGATAATAGCAGATTCAGGGACACCAAGCAGTAGAAGTAATTCTGCCATATCATCAGCTTCCGATGGCAAATTTTCTCCACCACGCCAAGGGATTCTTCCTCCTGTGGGAATAACTAAAGGAGATTTACCCATATTATAGAGTTTAGCAGAATAAATGACTCGATCGCCCCCCTCGGCTACTTCAATAGTTGGGCGAGGAAAAATATGAGGTTTAATGCCACCTCCTAAAACCACCATAGCCTCCACTTGGGGTAACTCCTCCGCCGTTGAGATATATTGCCATTCTAAGGATTTAACCAATAAATTACTTATCCAAGTATTTCCAGCGATAAATAAGATAAAACAAGCAATAATTACTGGAATAGGAAGCCAACGGGGATATTTCCACCACAAAATCAAGCTAATAATTAACAATAAAAAAATTAATCCTAAAGGATAGAAAAAAAGGGGCAATAATTTTGAGAAAAATAAAAAATCCATAGAATAATGGAGAATGGAGAATGGAGAATGGAGAATGGAGAATGGAGAATGGAGAATGGAGAATGGAGAATGTTGCCATCCTTACCTATTACCTATTACCTATTACCTATTATCTATTACCTATTACTTATTACTTATTACTCATTATTCCCTTAACGGTGTCAACAAAATTTTGATGATCAACTACTGGTTTTGAAATGTAACCATTTGCACCACTTTCTGCTAAAAAATTTTCTTTATCCCCTTCCATAGCATGGGCAGTGACAAGAATAATCGGAATATGTTTAGTTTTGTCGTCAGCTTTTAAAAGTTGAGTGATTTTGATACCATCGACAGGTTTTCCCTCATAGTAACTATTACCTAAAGATACATCCATTAAGATTACTTTAGCATATCCAGACTGGGCGATCGAAATAACTTCATCGACATTTTCTGTACCTTTCACCTCAAATCCTCCTCTTTTAGTCAGGATTTTGGAAAAAACTTTCATATTGATCGGATCATCTTCTACAATTAAGACAGTATTCATGAAATATGAGTAAGATAAACTTTTTCTTGGTGTTTAATAGACTTAAAAAAATCGACTATAGGGCGAGGATAAGTAACCCCTAATGATATATTAAGCTCTTTTTGTTCCTGTGAGGATAATTTCCAAGGTTCATGGATTTTTTCTCCTCGAATAGCGGAAATTTCAGGCAACCAGTGACGCAAATAATCCCCGTGATAGTCATAATCTTTCGATTGCTTGGGGATATTAAAGTAGCGAAAACCTCTAGCATCATTACCAATTCCAGCGGTATAATTCCAATTTCCCCAGTTGCTACAAACATCATAATCGATTAAAAGAGACTCGAACCATTGGGCGCCCATTTGCCAATTTATGCCCAAATTTTTAGTTAAAAAACTGGCTACATTTTGCCTTCCTCGATTAGACATAAAACCCGTTGACTTTAATTCTCTCATGTTGGCATCAATTAAAGGGTAGCCTGTTTGTCCCTCGCACCATGTTTCAAATATTGACCAATTTTCTTGCCAAGGGAGGGAGAGATTTTGTAACCCTGAGATATGAAAAATTTTGTTGCCATATTTAACCGCAGTAAAACGGAAAAAATCCCGCCAGAGTAATTCAAAAATTAGCCAGTAAGTTGAGTCATTTTTAACTCTTTCTGCTTCATATTTTTTGACTTCTTCATAGATATAACGAGGGGAAAGACAACCCAAGGCTAACCAAGGAGAAAATTTAGAAGAATAGTCACTGCCTAACATTCCGTTACGGGTTTTTTTATAATCTTTTAAACAGTCTTTTTGCCAAAAATAATCTGTTAGTCTTTTAATACCTTCGGTTTCGCCTCCTTGAAGATTTAAGACAGATTTTGATGAAGGTTTATAGTCTTCTAAACCTAATTCTTGTAAACGGGGAATTTCTCCTATTTTTATATCAAGAATTGGTGGTAATTTTTTTATAGTTTTTAGACAATTAGAAACAATACTTTTTTGTTCAATTTGTTTGCGAAAGTTAGTAAATAAATCAGGTATTTCTGTTATTTTATAGGGCAACTCTGAGGGATGATATAAGGTTGATTGCCAGATAGATTTTACTTTTATATTGGCTTGGGTTAATTTTTTTGTTAATTGTTTTTCTACGTTAATTTCTTCGGCGGTAGCTTCTTGAGAAAAACAAACTAAGTCAACTTTATATTGAATAGCAATATCAGAAATAATATTTTCGGGGATGCCTTGTCTAATAATTAAATTATTACCAATTTTTTGTAAAGAGTTGCGTAAATCTGTGACAGATTCGATTAAGAATTTGGCTCGAAATTTGCCCGTTTTAGGAAAGCCGAAGCTGGTGGTTTGAAAATGTCGATCGTCAAAACAATAAACAGGTATAATTATATCAGGATGATGGGCAAGAGCTTCGGTTAAAATTGCTTGATCATGAATCCTTAAATCATTACGAAACCAGAGTAAAATTGTTGTCATTGCTTACTAAAAAACTGAAAGGAAGATGTTATTTAGCATATCATAAATAAAGATCAACTATCATTGAGAAAAGAAAGATTTAAACTCTATCAGGATTGAATATTATTCAACCCCTACGAAATAATAGAATATCTTTTTTATCAGATGTTTAATGATAAGGGATGAGATAAAATAAGTTTTCAAAAAAAGAAATAATGTCGAGAGAATGGTATAATCTTGGGAGAGTATCCTCAAGGATTTGTAAAATTTTATCACCCCCTAACTTTTCTTCTGAAAAGGGAGAAGACAAGGAAGATTATTGATAAATTATTGAGGATTGCTATAGTCATAAAAATAAAGTATTTGTACCTTTGTACCTTAATCCCACTTTATTTTTTTTACTTTATTCCTTTGCGTCTTTGCGCCTTTGCGTGAAAAAAAAGAAACAGATAATTATGTCAGAAAAAGCAACAAATTTTGTTCATGAATCAGTTTTACCCCAAGAAATTATCGAATATTTAAACATTGTAAAAAATGGTCATTATTTAGATGCGACTTTAGGAGGAGGAGGGCATACTAATCTGATCTTATCTTATAATGATACCGTAAAAGTGACAGCGATCGATCGAGATATTCAAGCCTTAAATTTTGCCCAAGAAAAGTTAAAAGACTATGGAGAAAGAATCAGTTTTTGGCGGGGCAATTTTGCCGATTATTTACCGATAAATATTAAGTTTGATGGTATTATAGCCGATCTGGGGGTAAGTTCACCGCAATTAGATCAAGGGGAAAGGGGTTTCAGTTTTCGTCATGACGGGGATTTGGATATGCGCATGGATAACAGTCAACACCTGATGGCAAAGGATATTGTTAACCGTTGGCAGGAAAAGCAGTTAGCGGATTTGATTTATGTTTATGGTGAAGAAAGGCTATCTCGCCGTATTGCGAAGGCTATCGTAGAAAAGCGCCCTTTTTCGACAACGGTGGAGTTAGCAAATGTCATCGCTTCTTGTGTGCCAAGTAAGTATCGTCATGGTAAAATACACCCTGCGACTCGTACTTTTCAGGCTTTGAGGATTAAGGTAAATGAAGAGTTAGCTTCTTTAGAGAAGTTTTTGCAAGTCGCGCCAAGTTGGCTAAAACCAGAGGGAAGAATGGCGGTTATTAGTTTCCATAGTTTAGAGGATCGTATCGTAAAAAATCAGTTTCGAGATCATGAGCTTTTAAAAATTATCACGAAAAAACCCATCATACCTAGTATAGAGGAACAAAGGACAAATGCAAGGTCTCGATCGGCTAAATTAAGGGTTGCCTATCGAGTAAAAGAGTAATGAGTAAAAAGTAAGGAGTAAGAAGTAAGAAGTAAGGAGTTAATAAATTTATGTTTTCTTTTGCCTTTTGCCTTTCATAAACTAAACATACAATTAATTTTGCCTACTTAGGGTTTGCTGAATAAATCAGAAAGCTATTAAAATCAACAGTTTAGGCATAATACATTAACCAAAAAGTGTGCAGTTTTAAGGATTTTTATTCAAAAATTCAACACTTTTAACCTTATTTTTTAAAATACAACTAAAAATTCTTCAGGATTGAAGCCCGTAATTTGGTAAAATAGATGAGAAAAGTATTAAAGTGAAAGATGAAAAAGACAGTTGGGGTTATAGGAGGAGGGCAATTAGCATGGATGATGGCACAAGTTGCCTCCCAAGAAAATATCAATTTAGTGATACAAACTCCTTCCCCGACTGATTCGGCGGTGTCTTTGGCTAGTAAAACTATTTTTGGTTCGATCGATGATGCTAAGATTACAGCAGAGTTAGCAGAATTTTGTGATGTTATCACTTTTGAGAATGAATTTGTCAATTTGGAGGAGTTGCAAACACTAGCGGATAAGGGAGTAACTTTTTATCCTCGTCTTTCTAGCTTATCACCGTTACTGGATAAGTATGAGCAAAGATGTTTTTTGCAACAACAAGGTTTGCCGACTCCTCATTTTAAGGCTTATGAATCTTCTTCGGATTTTGACAATTTTTCTTTTCCTTTGGTGTTAAAAACTCGTCGTCATGGTTACGATGGACAAGGAACGATTATCATTAAGTCACCATCAGAATTAACCAGTATTTTGCCAAAATTTGACAATATTCCCTTGTTAATCGAGGAATTTGTGCCTTTCGATCGAGAATTAGCCGTTATTGGAGTGCGTAACCCATTGGGCGAAATTAAGATATATCCCGTAGTGACAACCTATCAAAAAAATCAGGTATGTCGTTGGGTAATTGCCCCCACTATGTTAACAACTTCTCAACAGGAAACCATAAACTCCATCGTACAAACGCTATTAATTAGTTTAGACTATGTAGGAGTATTAGGGATAGAACTATTTTTAACTAAAAAGGGTGACATCTTAGTCAATGAAACCGCACCTCGCACCCATAATTCAGGACATTACACTTTAGATGCTTGTGTTACCTCTCAATTTGCTATGCAGTTACAAGCAGTGACGGGGAAAAAGTTAGGTAGTGTTGACTTAAAGTCATCTGGTGCTGTAATGGTAAACTTATTAGGCTTCGAGAATGCTGATAGTGACTATGAAGAAAAACGAGAGGAAATAATGAGACTTGGTACATTTGTTCACTGGTACGGCAAAAATGAATCTCGGTTAGGAAGAAAACTAGGTCATGTTACCATGTTATTAGATGAAGATACCCCCGAAAAAAATCAGGAAAAAGGTAAATTAATCGCTCAACAAATAGAGTCTATTTGGTACTCTTAGGTAATGGAGAATGGAGAATTGAAAATTGAGAATTGTTAACAACGGCAGTATTTTTAAACCGCAAAAGTACGATAAAGTGTAATCAATTTGTTCATGATTTTAAAAATGTATAATTAGTAAATTTCTTTGAGGGTTATTAGTTATGAAAAAACAGTTTTTTTTCCTAAGTATAAGTATTGTTTTTAGTTGCTTATTTCCTCAACAAATTAAAGCCGCAGAAAAGATTGATTTTGTTCATAGTTCTCTTATATTCTCTATTTCGATCGAATCCTTAGAAACTTTTGCTAAAACGGGAGAAATGAAGGGAGATTTACAGCAATATAGCTCATCTTTAGACGCAAAAACCTTAACAGAAATACGCTATTTTCTTAATAAAACTCATGATATTGATCCCTTAATCATGTCGAAATTAAGTCGTACTTCTTTAGCAGAAGACTTATTAAAAGAGTTAGGGAAAGTGATTTCTACCCATAGAAATAAAAATGGATTTTATGCAATTCGGGGGGCAATTTTAACAACTGCGAATGAGAAAAAATCATGGACAATTTTAGATGTTTTTCGCAGTTTTCCTACTTCTAGTATCTATGTTAATTTGGAATTATTAGCACAGTTAAAAGATGATTTATTTCTCTATCAAAGTTATCGAGATGCTATTGCAAAATCGATCGAGGTTAGAGCAAACACAGACAAGGCACAATATGCAGATTTAAACTTAAACACCCTCGAAAATTTAAGTCAAAAAGGCACATATCAAGTGGCAAAAGAAACCATTACTATTGAAAAACAAGACTTGAGACAAACAGATAAAGGATTTGTAAGAGAATATAGTTTTGAGGTAGATGTCTATTTTCCGCAAAATACAGAGGAAAAGAAACCTTTAATCTTAATATCCCATGGATTTGGCTCATTAAAAGATAATTTCGCTAATTTAGCCCAGCATTTAGCTAGTTATGGTTTTATAGTCGCAATACCTCAACACATTGGCAGTGATTTACAATACCGTGAAGAATTGTTAAAAGGATCATTAAGCAGTGCCTTAAGTCCTGTAGAATATATTGCTAGACCTCAAGATATGTCCTCAGTTATCGATCGACTGCAAGAATTGGCATCAGAAAGCGAAATTTGGTCAAAAAGAGTCGATTTAAGCAAAATAGGCGCTATTGGCGATTCTTTAGGGGGTACTACGGTTTTATCTTTGGCAGGAGCACCCCTTAATATATCACGATTAAAGACAGAATGTGATCAAAATCAAGTGATTGTCAACACTGCCTTAATTTTGCAATGTCAAGGAAGCCATCTTCCTCCTGTGGAATATAATCTACAAGACTCAAGAATTAAAGCCGTCATCGCAACTCATCCCCTCACCAGTGCGATTTTTGGTGCTGAAAGTTTGAGTAAAATAAAAATACCGATTATGATTACCGCAGGGGGTAATGACGTAATTACTCCTGTCGTCATTGAGCAAGTACATCCTTTTATTTGGTTACAAAGTCCATTCAAACATCTCTTATTTTATCAACCAGGTACTCATTTTAGTTCTACTCAACCGAGTCAACAATATACTTTAACTAATTTACCTGAAGTATTAATTGGTAAAAATCGGGATGTCACTAGCCAATATTTTCATGGCATAGCAGTTGCTTTTATGGAAGCCTACTTAAATAATAACTCTCAATATTTAGCTTATCTTACTCCTAATTATGGAGAATTTGCTAGTAATGATAAATTTAATATTTTTCAAATTAATGATTTAACTGAGGAAAATATTATAGAAGTTTTTGGGAATAATTTACCTATCAAAATTGTACCTCCTTTAGTGGTTTCTTTTCCCTTAGCAAATGACTATGATTCTGTGGTGGAAGAAATTAAAAATACGGGAATTTTAAAAGTAGCTTATTCTCAAAATTCTCCTCCTTTTGGCTTTATTAATAAAGAGGGATATTGGGAAGGTTATTGTAATTTTTTAGCCCATGAGTTAGCTAGTTATTTAGAACTACAATTAGAATTGTCTTTTAAGCCAGATGTCGTTTTTTTACCTTCTAGTTTAAATAATAGTTTAGTTAAAAATGGTGAAGTTCATTTAGAATGTGGTGCTAATAGTATGAGTCAAAATCTTGATGATATTAGTTTTTCCATTCCTTTTTTTGTGACGGGAAATCATTTTTTAATTCCTCAAACTATGGAGAAAACATTTAATCCGAATCAGTCGTTACAAAATTTTAAAATTGGGGTAGTGAATAATTCTACTACTGCTAATTTTTTACAGGAAAAATATCCCCAAGTTAAACCCATTTATTTTGATGAAGTTTCTGCCATTGAAAAACAAATTGAGGCTCTGGAAAACGGCTCGATCGATGCTATTATAGACAGTAAAATTTTATTAGATAATCTACGATCGAATCTTAAAAATCCTGAAGATTATCAGATAGTGCCACCGTTACCTTTAAACTGTGATTTTTATGGTTTATTATTGCCCAAACAAGATAGCCAATGGATAGAAATAGTTAATAATTTTTTAAATAAAACTCCTTTAACAAAACAATATTTTTCTCCTGAAATTGAAGATAATTTGGCAAAAACTCTCAATTATTGTTTAAAATAAACCTGAGTTCGATATAAAAATAGATGAGGGCTGACTTGGAAGACAGGCAGACAGGCAGACAGGAAGATTGTATTTCCTGTGAATGAATAAAATTCTCTCAAAAGTACATCAAATATTAAGAATTTTTCTCCCTGTCCACTTGTCCACTTGTCCACCTGTCTAGTTTTCATCATTTTCTTTATGTCGAACTGAGGTAAAATAAGGGTTAAAACCCTCACTACGAACAAAGTTTATCATTCTTAATTCTTAATTCCTAATTCCTCATTCCTTAGTGTCTATCCCAACCAGATTGAGTTAAGCTCGATCGACGAGTATTTCTATTATTTTCTTGTGTATTTCTGGGGGCAACAACAGGTTTAACGATTTGTTTTTGTGGTTGTACATCAGGAGAAACGATTTCTTGAATAGTGCCTTGAGGTATTTCTTCAGGTACGACAGGGGAAGTATTGGTTACTCCTAAATTATCAATAGTTTCAGGATTATTCACCTCACTATTATTATTGAGAGGGAGAGGAGTTTGGGCGGAGGCAGAATCGTAGCTAAAATAAACATGACCTAACATTTTACCTTCATAGGTTCTTTTACTAAAGCGCCATCCCGGATTTAGTTGTATTTTCATGGGTTGCCCATTCAAACCTTGTGCTGTACCTACTACAATGGGAGGTTGCCCCAGATTTTTACGATTATTACCAATTAGCAATAAATTTCCGTCTTTTTCGACTAGATTTAAGAGAATGTCTAAACCGTAGTCTTGTCCATCCGCTCTGATAGAATAACCATTAGCATCAGTACTACGACGACAATGACCACTAAAATCAAAATTAACTAATAGTAAGTCCACATTAACAGGATTAGAGCCTGATTCACTCCAACAAGCATTTTTCCCCGCAATCTGTTCTATTACAATTAAGTTGTATTTATTGTCCCCATAGGGTTGAGCTACAGCGATAAACTCAGATTGATTTACTTCTGTTTCTTGAAATGTGACTGCTTGTGCCGATGAAAACGGTAAAATAGCGGAGAGGGTTGTTAAAGCTAAAACTGATAATTTGGTAGATATAAATGATTTAAGCATAGTTGATTTCTTTTGATGATTGAATTTTTTTTCCTCACAGCCAAAATTGCTGTAACTATTATAAATAATACTAGGACATCCTTTGATACATTTTAAGGTTAAATTGTTGATTCTGTTGAAAGTTATATCATTTGACCCCTCGATCGACTATTATGTTCCTTAATCGATGTTATTAGCAAAGAATTAAAAAGATTCAGGAGTTAAAATTGTTTCACCACAATTAATGGCAATTAGGAATTTTCAATAACAACTCTGGGTAAACGATGTTTAAAACTGCATAAAATTTCCCATGAAATTGTGCCGATCGAATTTGCCCAATCATCAGCAGTAATTTCTAAATCTCCCTCTTTACCTAATAAGGTAACAGTTTCTTCTACTTCTAAATCAGGAAAATCTGTGATATTTAACATTAATTGATCCATGGTAATATTACCAATTTGATCAGCAAATTTACCTCTAATTATTACTTTCATTTTATTAGATAATAAACGAGGAATGCCGTCAGCGTAGCCGATACCTACCACCGCAATTTTTGTAGCTTGATCACACTTAAAAGTATGTCCATAACTTACCCCAGTGCCGGGGGATAAGGTTTTTATTTGAGTAATACGAGCTTTCACTTCGAGGGCTGGTTGTAATTTTATCGTGTCGTGTAAATGAGGAGCAGGATAAATACCATATAAAGCTAAACCAACTCTCACCATATCATAATGTAAGGTTCGATCGCACAAAGTACCCGCAGAGTTAGCTAAATGTAAACGAGGAATATCAACACCCGTGGCTTTTAAAGCGGAGATTACTTCCTCAAAACGAGAATGTTGTAACTTCATCACGGTGGTATCCACATCATCCGCCGTGGCTAAATGAGAATAAATACTACTTATGTGTAACTGGGGGAATTGTTGAATATAGTTAACAAAGTCTATCCCATTATGCCAATGAGTGCCAAGCCGTGACATTCCTGTATCTAACTTGAGATGCACTGATAAAGTAGCGTTGAGTTGTGCTAAAGTTTCCCCAAAAATAAAAGCCTGATGGGGAGTGCATAAAGTAGGCTCAAGGTTATATTTTACTATATCCTTGATCTGTTCGATCGAATTGATCGCACCTAAAATCATAATCGGCGCAAGGATACCAGCTTCTCTTAATTCTATCCCTTCAGGTAGAGTCGCAATAGCTAAAGAGTCCACTCCTGATTGTAAAATAGTTTGTGCAACTTTTACCGCTCCATGACCATAGGCATCGGCTTTAATCACCGCCATTAACTGAGTGTGAGGATTGAGAAAACTTTTTAAGGCTTGGACATTATCAACTAAGGCTTGATGATTAATGTTAACCCATGCCCGTTGTTGTTGATATTGAGTCGAAAAATGATTCACGGTGACAAATAAAAAGTAATAAGTAATAAGTAAAAAGTAATAAATAATAAACTATAGCCATTACTACAAACAGATAATTTTAGCAAATATTATCTAATTGAAGCACAAATTTAAGTAAAATATTTTCTCCTGATAAAGTAAGAGGATAATTTAATATTTCCATTGTTTTATCTTCTCGATAAATCTCTACTTTTTTATCTTGAGGATTGATTAACCAACCTAATCTAGTGCCATTATCAATATACTCTCTCATTTTATCTTGTAAAGTTTTTAAGTCATCTTGAGATTTTTAATTATAGGGCATACTATTAATCTTTATACTATGGGTTATTATTAGTAAAAATAACCTAATTCCACCTATAAGTACTCATGCAAAATAGATTGTGAATTTTAAAATTAATTAAAATAACTTACATCTTTGTTGCCTCTTGCCTTTTGCCTTTTGCCTTTCATAAAGTAAACATACAATTAATTTTGCCTACTCACTTATTATGTCCCGACTCCTCATCAACCAATATCGTAAAGAATTAGAAACTAGAAAACGCTATGGAGGTAGTAGCAATGAAGGTGCGATTCGTTATGCCTTCGCTACCCTTTTAAACGGTTATTGTCGCCCAAGAGACTTTATTTTAGTCGAAGAATTGTCGATCGTCTCTCGTTTACAGACTAAGATTAGGTTAGATGGTATTGTTAAGGATGCTTTGAGGTTAGATTGGGGATATTGGGAAGCCAAAGACGAAAAAGATAGCCTAGACGCAGAAATTGAAGCCAAACTCAGTAAAGGTTATCCTATCGATAATATTCTCTTTGAAGACACCAAAACCGCCGTTTTAATCCAAAATGGTAGCGAATCTCTACGGATTGCTATGGAGGATGATGAGGCTTTAGACGCTTTACTTAACCAATTTTTAGACTATGAAAGGGCAGAAGTTAAAAACTTTCGACAAGCTATCAGCAATTTTAGTCAAGATTTACCTATCATAATAGATACTCTCAGAAAACTGATCGATCGTCAAGACCCCCCAGCCTCTAATTCTGGGAATCGCCCCCCTACCCCCAATTCTGGGGGAGTAATACAAGATTCAGAAGTCCCCAATGTTGGGGATTTAGGGGCAAATCAAAATTTCATTAAGGTAAGGGATAAATTTCTGAAAATCTGTCAAGAATCCATCAATCCAGACATCAATATTGATGATATTCGAGAGATGATTATTCAGCACATTTTGACAGAAGATATATTTAATAATATTTTTAGTGAAGGGCAATTTCATCAAGAAAATAACATCGCTCGACAATTAAATGAAGTTATCAAAACATTCTTTACTGGTAACGTTAAACGCAACACTTTTAAGACGATTCAAAGTTATTATAATGCCATTATTCGCACTGCTTCTAGTATTGTTAATCATCAGGAAAAACAGAAGTTTTTAAAAGTAGTTTATGAAAACTTTTATAAAGCCTATAACCCGAAAGAAGCAGACAGATTAGGAATAGTTTACACTCCCAACGAAATTGTGAAATTTATGGTACAAAGTACCGATTATTTACTAGAAAAACACTTTAATAAAACATTAGGAGATAAAGGAGTAGAAATTCTTGATCCTTGCACTGGCACAGGTACATTTATTACAGAAATATTAGACTCTTTATTAACAAGAGATATTGAATATAAATATCAAAATGAGATTCACTGTAACGAGATGTCAATTTTGCCTTATTACATAGCAAATCTCAATATCGAATACACTTATCAACAGATAACTAAGCAATATTTAGAGTTTGAAAATATCTGTTTAGTGGATACTTTAAACCCTACAGATAAGGGGGAAAAACAGTTAAATATGTTTGCGATGAATGAGGAAAATACAGAGAGAATTAAACGACAAAATGAGAAAAAAATCTCGGTAATTATTGGCAATCCGCCCTATAATGCTAAACAGGAAAATTTTAATGATAATAATGCTAATCGTAAGTATGAATCGATCGATCGAAGAATCAAAAATAGTTATATTAAGGAAGGTACAGCGCAAAATCAAATAGTGGTTTATGATATGTACACCCGTTTTATTCGTTGGGCAACGGATAGATTACATGATGAAGGAATTATCGCTTTTATTTCTAATTCTTCTTTTATTGATGCTTTAGCTTTTGATGGTTTTAGAAAAATTATTGCTCAAGAATTTAACGAAATTTGGGTAATTAATACTAAAGGAAATGCCCGTAATAGTGGAGAGAGAAGAAGACAAGAGGGAGGCAATGTATTTAGTGATTTAATTAAGGTAGGTATTGCTGTTTATTTCTTGATTAAAAATCCTAAAAAAGAAGGATTTAAAATTTACTATCATGAATTAGATGATTATTTAAAAGCTGATGATAAAAAAGCCTTTTTTGTTCAAAATAGAATAGAAAATATTGAATTTGAAACGATAAAACCTGATAGTAATAATAATTGGATTAATCAAACAGATAATGATTTTGATGATTTAATACCTTTAATTGATAAAGATGTGAAAGCTGGAAAAACTAAAGCGGTTAAAAATGAGGAAACGGGAGAGTTGGAAAATAAAATTTGTGATGAGGCAATTTTTCAATTATTTTTTAGGGGAATGGAAACGGGTAGAGATGAATGGGTTTATGATATTAATAAAGAAAATTTAGAAATTAAAGTTAAATTTTTAATCAATACTTATCAAGCAACATTACAAGATAATAAATATCAAGATAAGGATAAAATTAAATGGGATAGAGAATTAACTAAATACTTAGATAAAAAAATTAATAAAAACTTCGATATTCAGCAAATAACAGATTCTTTATATCGTCCTTTTTCGTCAAATTATTTTTATTTTGATAGACATTTTAATAGAATGCCCTCTTATTGGTTTTCTTTAAAAACAGAAGATAATGTAGATAATAAAATAATCATATTACCCGGAATATCATCACCTAAAGATTTTCATTGCTTAATCTCAAGGAAGATTGTTGATATGAATTGTTTACCTGCTGGTTGTCAATGTTTGCCATTATATAGATATGAAAATGGAGAGAGAAAAGAGAATATAACGGATTGGGCATTAAATAAATTTAAAAAATATTACAATGTGGAACAGCCTTCTAGGCTGTCACTGTCAGACAGGCAAGATGCCTGTTTTACGGGGGAGGATAATAAGATTAATAATATTGAAAAGATTGATATTTTTCATTACGTTTATGGAGTTTTATATAACCCAGAATATCGATCGAAATATGAGTTAAATTTAAAACGAGAGTTTCCGAGAATACCCTTTTATAATGACTTTTGGCAGTGGAGTAAATGGGGTAAACAATTAATAGAATTACACCTCAATTATGAAACCATTAAACCTTATAAATTAACTAGAATAGATATCCCCTTAAATAATCCAGAAGCTACTCCTAAACCGAAACTAAAAGCAGATAAAGTTAACCATAAAATCATTATTGATGAGGTAACAACTTTAACAGAAATTCCTCCTTTAGCATGGGAATATAAACTAGGAAATCGTAGTGCTTTAGAGTGGATTTTAGATCAATATAAAGAGAAAAAATCTAAGGATAAAACTATAGCTGAAAAGTTTAATAATTATCGATTTGCTGACTATAAAGAGGCGGTAATTGAGTTGTTAAAAAAAGTGACAACTGTTAGTGTAGAAACCATGAAAATTATTGAAGCAATGAAGTTATAAAAGATTTGCTTGTTATCTTGTTTTCTTAGAGAAATTGTTAAGTTATACTCATCAAGGTTATAATCTGATGTTGCAAAATGTATAGTTGCCTCTTGCCTACTTGCCTTTTGCCTACCTTCACCAAACTCAAATTATGCCCTCGCCAAGTATAAAAGAGGTTGTAAACTTCTTACATAAAGTAGCTCATTGTAATAATTATATCGAATAATCCCATTTAGGTTATAATAAAATCAAGTACGTTGTATCACTAAGATAATGAAAAATTCACAAAAATATATCTTACTCATTAGCATTCACGGTCTAATAAGAGGAAAAGATTTAGAATTAGGGAAGGATGCAGATACTGGTGGACAAACAAAGTATGTTTTAGAGTTAGCAGAAGCATTATCCCAACGAGAAGAAGTGGAAAGAGTCGATTTGATGACGAAATTGTTAATCGATGCTCAGGTTAATGATGATTATAGTCAACAACTGGAAACTATTAGGGAAAAAGCGAACATTGTTCGTATAAGTGGAGGCAATGATGACTATATACCAAAGGAAGAATTGTGGGATTATTTGGATAATTTTGCCGATAATGCGATCGAATTTTTAAAGAGTCAAGAAAGATTACCTGATGTTATTCATACTCATTATGCTGATGCTGGTTACGTTGGGGTGAGATTGTCTCATCAGTTAGGAATTCCGTTGATTCATACGGGGCATTCTTTAGGAAGAAGTAAGCGTAAAAGATTGTTGGCTAGTGGGGTGAAAAAAGAGATAATTGAGCAACGCTATAAGATGATTCGCCGTATCAATGCAGAAGAAGAAACTTTAAGCTCGGCACAAAGGGTTATTACTAGCACTTCTCAGGAAATAAATGAGCAGTATGCCCAGTACGATTATTATGAACCATCACAAATGCGTGTCATTCCTCCGGGTACGGATGTGGAAAAATTCTATCCCCCAGAGGGTAACGAGTGGGATAGTGAGGTTTTCCAATCGATCGAGCGATTTTTAACTAATCCTCATAAGCCTATTATACTAGCTCTTTCACGGTTAGATCAGAGAAAAAATATCATTACCCTTATTGAAGCCTTTGGACAAAATTCAGAATTACAAGAGGAAGCAAATTTAGTTATTTTTGCAGGTACAAGAAATGATGTCAAAGATTTAGATGAAAGTCTCCAAGACATTTTTACTGATTTATTATTGATGATCGATCGATATGATTTATATGGTAAGGTAGCCTATCCTAAAACCATCACCTTAGATAATATCGAAATAATGTATCGTTTAGCGGCGTTGTCGGGAGGCGTTTTCGTGAATCCTGCTTTAACCGAACCTTTTGGCTTAACCTTAATTGAAGCTGCCGCTAGTGGTTTACCCATTGTAGCCACTAAAGACGGAGGACCGATCGATATAATCAAAAACTGTCAGAATGGTTATTTAATCGATCCCCTTGACCCTCAAGACATTGGTGATAAGATTTTAAAAGTAATTCGGGAAAAAGCTCAATGGCAGATTTTTGCTCACAATGGCGTTACGAAGGTTAAAGAATATTATACTTGGGCTTCCCATGTAGAAACCTATCTCAAAGTCTTACAACCGATTATCGATAAGAATGAACGGTTAGTCAGGATGCCTACCCAACGTAGGGCAATGTTGTATCATAACGGTGCGATCGTCTCTAGTATAGATCAAAACTTACTGGGCGATCGAGAATCATTAGGGAAATTAATGGTGTTAATTCAAGAAAAACGCAAAAACATTAGTTTCTGTCTTGCCACAGGGAGAAGACTCGACTCCGCCCTAAAGGTTTTAAGAGAATATGATATAGTGCAACCAGACGTTTTAATAACAAGCATGGGTACAGAAATCTACTATTCTCAAGACTTAATCCGAGATACTGCTTGGACAACTCATATTAACTACCAATGGAATCGTCAAAGCATCGCCACCTTATTATCAGAATTGGAAGGATTAACTCTACAGCCTAAAACAGAACAAAGTCTCTACAAAATTAGTTATTTTTATGATCCTACGATCGCACCAAAAATAGAAGATATTAAGAGAATACTGCTTCAAAATGAACAAACCGTGAATGTCATCTTTTCTTTTGGACAATTTTTGGATATTATACCCATTAGAGCATCCAAAGGCTACGCTGTAAGATGGTTTTCTAGTCAATGGGATATACCTTTAAATCGTATTCTCACGGCAGGAGGTTCGGGAGGTGATGAAGATATGATGCTAGGTAACACATTATCTGTGGTAGTTGCGAATCGTCATCAAGAGGAGCTTTCTAACCTTAGTGAAGTAGAACCGATATACTTTTCCCATCGACAATTTGCAGACGGAATCATTGACGGCTTGAATCACTACGACTTTTTTAATCTATGCGAATCCTAAGGAGTAAGGAGTAAGGAGTCTATTGTAGGTTGGGTTTCGTTTCCTCAACCCAACAAAATCATTTATTTTTGACAAACAAAATTTATATTTAATTACAATAATGAACAAAAAAGTTATTTACACCAAAAACGCACCCTCACCTGTAGGGCCATATAGTCAGGCGATCGCCACTCAAGGAGAATTAATCTTTATCGCAGGGCAAATTCCCCTTAATCCCGAAACTGGGGAAATTACGGGGGAGGGAGATATAGTTGCTCAAACTCAACAAGTAATGAAAAATATTGAAGCAATTTTGACAGAAGCAGGGGTGAATTGGTCAAATATCGTTAAAACAGGGGTATTTTTAAAAGATTTAGGGGATTTTGTTCCTATGAATGAAGTTTATGCCCAATATTTCCCCGAAAACCCTCCTGCGCGCGCTTGTGTCGAAGTATCTCGTTTACCAAAAGATGTATTGGTAGAAATTGAGTGCATCGCCGTTAAATAGGGGTTGCCTCATAGTCTTTATCGATTAGGGAGATAGGAGTTAGGAGACAGGAGATAGGAGAAATACTGAAACATCAAGGTTTTGATGCTGTTAATAGATAGAATGAGTATAGTTGTATTTTAAAAAATAAGATTAAAAGTGTTGAATTTTTGAATAAAAATCCTTAAAACTGCACACTTTTTGGTTAATGTATTATGCCTAAACTGTTGATTTTAATAGCTTTCTGAGTTATTCAGCAGACCCTAAATAACATTTTATATTACCTCAGTGAACCATAAAGAAAATGATGAAAACTAGACAGGTAGACAAGTGGACAAGTGGACAGGTAGAAAAATTCCCAATATTTGTGGGTTTTAAAAATAATTTTATTGACTCAAAAAAAACACAATCCTCCTGTCTGCCTGTCTGCCTGTCTTCCAAGTCACTCTCACCAATAATTTTATAGTTCACTCAGGTGAACTCAGGTTAAACTTGATCTAATTTATTTTCGTAACATTCTTAATAATTTCTCCATTTCTGGAGGTAAGGGTGCGATCGACTCTATAACCTCCTGTGTGATAGGATGAACTAAAGTGAGCCGAAAAGCGTGTAAGGCTTGACCAGTTAAATTGACTCCTACAGAGTGACCAGCACTATACAAAGGATCACCGATAATGGGGTGTTTGATGTGACTAGCATGGACTCGAATTTGATGAGTTCTACCTGTTTCTAATTGAAACTTAATTAAACTATAATTACCTAATCTTTCTTGTAGTTGCCAATGGGTGACTGCTTCCCTACCACCTTTTTCGACAGGTACGATGGCCATTTTTTTTCGATCGACAGGATGTCTGCCAATGGGTAAATCCACAGTTCCCGACTCTTGACGAGGTGATCCATACACAACCCCAAAATACTCACGAGTAGCGGTTTTCGCCTTGATTTGCTCCTGTAAACTGCGTAAAACAGGCTCTGTTTTGGCGACTACCATCACCCCTGTTGTATCTTTGTCTAATCGATGAACGATGCCGGGGCGTTCTACTCCGCCGATGCCTTGTAAATCTGGACAATGGGCTAATAAGGCATTAACTAAAGTACCGTCTTGATGTCCGGGGGAAGGATGTACTACGAAATTAGCAGGTTTATTAATAATAATCAAATATTCATCTTCATAGACAACATCTAAGGGGATAGATTGAGCAATTACCGATGAGGTGACAGGAGGCGGAATGTCCACATTAATCACATCCCCTGATTTGAGGATAGTCTTTTTTTGGGTACAAATTTCCTGATTGAGAGTTACTTGTCCACTTTCAATGATTTTTTGTAGTCTCGATCGAGATAAGTCGGTAATTCGATCGGACAACCATAAATCCATTCTTCCACCGTCATCGGTGACTATTAATTCTTGAGAAAAAGATGAGTTATTCAAAATATGAAGATTGAGAGAGAATCGGAAATTTTAGGAAAGAGGAATAGGTAAAGGGAGAAACATTGTTAATTATTTGCACTGAGGATAGTCGAAGTGTTAATTGTTAATTGTGTAATAAGCTGATTTTTTTGGGGTGTTTCTGTTAAATCTTTTCTGGTGTCTGTAATTAACCAGTCAATAGCGGCGGCTTGAACATCGATCGCTACACCATTTTTGTCC
Organism: Geminocystis herdmanii PCC 6308; assembly: GCF_000332235.1. NCBI lineage: Bacteria > Bacillati > Cyanobacteriota > Cyanophyceae > Chroococcales > Geminocystaceae > Geminocystis > Geminocystis herdmanii. The sequence goes on from NZ_CM001775.1 coordinate 187,383, forward strand.
ACACAATAACGACCAAATACCAGTTTATCCACTAAGCGCACTCCCGAACCTAAACGAGAATATTCAAAAATGACACTATTATCCACCGTGGCATCTTCACAAATCCAACAATTTGGTCCTATCATACTCGGACCGACAATTTTTGCACCATCTTCAATGTGAGTCATAGCACCAATATAGACGGGAGGAGTTATATCGACTTTATCCCAGTTTACCGATACATTTAACCCCGTATATACCCCCGGTTGTACTTCTTTACCCGGTATCTCGACATTTTTAACCTCACCTTTTAAGACCGATCGCACGGCAGCCCAATAATCGGGTACTTTACCAATATCAATCCATTCAAAGTCCATATTTACAGCATAAAAGGGTAAATTCAACTCTACCAATTTAGGAAATAACTCACTACCAATATCATATTCTTGACCGGCGGGAATATAGTCAATAATTTCTGGTTCAAAAATATAAATCCCTGTATTTATTTGAGTACTTAAGGCTTCTTCAAGGTCTGGTTTTTCTTGGAATGCTAAAATTTTATCTTCATCATCAGTGACGACTACCCCATAACTGGAGACTTCTTCTTTCGGTACAGATTTTGTTACTACGGTTGCGATCGCACCTTTTTCTTTATGTTTTTTGACAACTTCTGTCAAATCCAGATCAATTAAAGCATCACCACACAAAACTACAAAAGTATCATCAAAGAAAGGGTTAAACTCTTGAATCCTTTTTAACCCACCAGCCGAGCCTAATGCTTCCCCCACTAATTCACCATCAACAATACGCCCTTCAAAAGAGTAGCCAATTTCCACCCCAAAACGTTGTCCATCTCGAAAATAGTTTTCAATTTCTTCTGCTAAATGACTGACATTAACCATTATTTGATTAAAGCCATGTTTTCTTAATAATTCAACTAGAAATTCCATTACTGGTTTTTGTAAAATGGGAATTAAAGGTTTAGGAATAGTGTGGGTAATAGGACGAACACGAGTACCCTTCCCCGCCGCCAGAATCATTGCTTTCATAACAGTTATGATAATAAAAATTTAAAAAAGTTTATATAAATTCATGTTTTAAGATACCACTAAATCACTCATTAATTGTCAGAAATTCTTGTTTCTTCAACCAAGGGAGAATTTCTTGATGTTCTCGAATTACTGTAATTCCATGTTTTTCTAAATAATCTTGAAAATGTTTAGGGGATAAGATTCTATTTAGATGTTGAGGAATTTGATCGGTAATGATTTTAGCTCCATTATTTTGAATAATAAATTTAAGATTTTTGGGGTCTAATAAGTAAATAATTATTGGTTTATTTTTTACTTTTTTTAAGGTATTAATAAATTGTTCTGGCTCAATATTTGAACAGTCACTAATACTAATTAAAATAACTTTTGTCGATTCATATTCTGCTAATATTTCTAACCAAAAATCCCAGTCAATGGTAATAAATTTATCATTACCTACATTAACCACGATCGATTCTCCTAAGTCATGTTTTTGGAGAAATAAAGCTAGTTCAGTACTAATAACACTATCACCATAATTAAGCAGGGCGATCGAACCAGACTGATATAAATTACTATGATTAACACCCCAACAAAGTTTGTCAGGTATGAGGATTCCTGCTTGAGAAGTGCCTAAGATTTTAACTTGTTTTTCGTGAGCTTTTTGCCACAGTTTAAAAATATCTAAAGGGGGGATATTTTCCGTATAAATAATAACTTGTTTTATTCCAGCCTCAAGGGCTTCTAAACCAGCATTGAGGACATTATAAGGATGACTAAAAATTAGAGTAGTTTTGATTTCTGGATAGGTATTTATTGCCTCTGTTACTAAATCAAAAACGGGGATATTTTCTATATTATCCCCTACATATTGATCCCCAATTCCTGCAATAATATCATGATTATCTAAATTTAATTCTTGTAGGTAAGATAACGCTTTTGGCTGATCTATTCCTTGTATTAATAATGCTCGATCGAAGTTCCAAATCATGAATAATTAACAATGAACAATTAACAGTGAACAATTAATAAGGAACAATTAACAATGAACAGTGACTGATAATATTAATTCCTCATTTTACATTCTTATTACTTATTACTTATTACTTACTTTTGTGGATTGGGTACATTAGCTCGTAAAAAGTCGATCGATTCTTTGGAAGGCAACAAAACAATTTTAGTTAAGACTTCATCATCACTCTCTTTGAATGCTTCAAGGATTCCTTCTAAAGTAACCACATCGATTTTAATACTAGAAGCTAAATCAGGTTGTGCTTTTTTGAAATCATCCACTAACTGTTGAACCTGTTGTTTTTCAAAAAATAAAGGGATAAATTCTTGATCATTTTGTTTCATCGGTAAAAAATAAGAGCCTTGATCATTTCCTAGCATCGCTACAAACAAAGGTACTCCCCCTTGATATTGAGTGTTTAATTTTTTCGCCTGTTCCACTTGAGTTTGGGTAGGTACATAGGCAAAAACAAAGGGAACTTTTTCCTTGGCATTAGCTTCAGTTAATTCAAAAATTTGCCCCAATGGAATAACAATTACTTGGACTTGTTTAGCTAAGTCTGGATTATCTTTTTTCAATTTATCCAAAAAGTTATTTGCATCTTGTTTGCTGATGAATACTGGGGAGACTCCACCATTATCATCATTAGGAGCAATCAGAGGAGTTCCTTGGGAATCGGCGATCGTAAATACGGGAATAGGACGAAGTTTTTCTACAATCACTTCGGAAGGTAATGCCAATAACTTCGTCGTATTAGTTAACCAACAACTAACAACTGTTGCACCAATTAAACTAGCATTTCTAATGTGAGTGAATAAAGATTTATTTTTCATAGGATTTAGAGATAATAATGTTTATATCTTTGTCGATGACGATTTTAAAAGATGGATAGTTTCAGTTTAAAACAATCAAATCAAATTGATGAGACTTTAAGGAAAATATAAGAATTTAACCTAGGAGTGACTAATTAATTAATCAAAATTCAATGTTAACTCTTTTCTTGATGACACTTTAGCGAAAAACTATCTAGTGATCATAATTAATTCCATAGATTCCATTACTATATCACTTGATTTCAGAGTTGACATTGTTCTGAACAGATAGTTCACCGATGGTATGATAAAGTTTGCCACAAAATTTTAATACCTATAGATGAAACTTTTATAGTTTATTTTTTTGTGAACTCTTATCTATTAACTATGTTATGGACGTAATTTCGATCGAACCTGAAAACGGACAAAAACCAGAATTTGTATTGGTGTTATTGCATGGTTGGGGGGCAAATTATCATGATTTAACCGCCCTTACCCCAATGTTAAACCTAAGTAATTGTTGGTATCTTTTTCCCAACGCACCCTATAGTCATTATCAAGTAGAAGGAGGGAGAGCGTGGTATGCTTTAGAAAATAACAACGAAGGTATAGAAACCAGTTTAGATAAACTATATCAATGGTTATTATCCTTAGAAGACATCACAAAAATTCCTCTATCAAAAACTATCCTAGGAGGTTTTTCTCAAGGAGGAGCGATGAGTTTAGATGTAGGTTTACAGTTACCTGTCGCTGGAGTAGTTAGCTTAAGCGGATACTTACATTTTCAACCCAGTGCCGACAGAAATCCTTTTCCCCCGACTTTCATTTCCCATGGCACTCTCGATAATGTTGTACCGATTAATACAGCAAGAGAGGCAAAACAAAAATTAGAAGAGGTAGGAGTTTCCGTAGAATATAAAGAATTTCCCATCTCCCATGAGATTATCCCCGCTCAAATGCACTTAGTGAGGGATTTTGTCGTGAAAAACGCTCAAAAAAGTTAGTTAGTAACCTCCGTTCGATATAAGAAAAGTGGTGAAAACGAGACAGGTGGATAAGTGGACAAGTCGAATGCTAGAAAAATTCCTAATATTTCGATGCCCTTTAAAATAATTTTATTGATTCAGGCAAAATATAATCTTCTTGTCTTCGGAGTCTCCTGACTCCTCTCTCCTATCCTCATCAAAAGACTATGAGGCAAACCCTACTTATAACGTAAAAAAATCATCAAAATAAAAAGATTACATCCTTTGTTAATTATCGGCATTTTTATTGTTAATTTTTTAGCTATTCATCCTTTTCAAGATGGTAATGGGAGAATTTCGAGAATTTTAACCACATTATTATTATTAAAAAGTGGTTATATTTATGTGCCTTATAGCTCATTAGAAAGCGTTATTGAGGAAAATAAAGACAGTTATTATTTAGCTTTAAGACGTACTCAACAAAGTATTAAAACTGATCATCCAGATTATCTTATCTGGTTATTATTCTTCCTAAAATCTCTCAAAAAACAAAAAGATAAATTAGCTAAAAAATTAGCAAGAGAATTGATTTTTCAAACATCTTTACCTAAGTTATCAGTGCAGATTTTAGAGTTAGCAAAGGAGCATGGTAGAATTAGCACAGGAGATATTGAAAAATATACTAAACGTTCACTTTCCTTGTGAAATATTTTGACTAAAAATCGACTGATATTTTTATGCGCTCTAATGGCTTCCATTTTGACTAATTCTCCATCTACTAATTCAAAAAATCCCTCCCCTTGAGGATATTCCCTTAAATATTCATCAAAACTTAATTGTACTTTAGATGCGATCGCAACCATTTCATTCACCAATTATGATTTAAGTTAATACTAATATTTTAGATAGAGACGTAAAATTTTATGTCTCTACAGTAGCTTGAGTTATCGAAAATTTAATTTTTCCTAAAAATCTATTGTCAAACCTGTTATTGATAGGATACCTTTTCTCGATCGAAGAAAGATTTTATGGTCATAAGAGTATTTTTCATCGTATAATAGTAAATTGTGTCTATTTACATAAACTTATGCCTAAATTAAAAACTAAAAAATCTGCGGCTAAACGTTTTCGTATCACAGGAAGTGGCAAAAAAATTGTTCGCCGTAAAGCTAATAAGAATCACCTATTAGAACATAAAACATCCAAACAAAGAAGACGCTTAAGCAATCCTGCCTTAGTACATGAAACCAACGAAAAAGAAGTTCGTTTAATGTTACCTTACGCTTAAAAAAATTCTCAATCCTATTAACTATTAAATATTAAACTGTAAAAAAAATGACTAGAGTAAAAAGAGGTAACGTCGCCCGTAAAAGACGTAAGAAAATTTTAAAGTTAGCTAAAGGCTTTCGTGGCTCTCATTCTAAGCTATTTCGTACCGCCAACCAACAGGTTATGAAAGCGTTACGCAACGCCTACAGAGACCGTCGTAAGAAAAAAAGAGATTTTCGCCGTTTATGGATTACCCGTATTAATGCGGCAGCTAGACTTAATGGTGTTAGCTATAGCCAATTAATCAATAAACTAGATAAAGCCAATATTGCCTTAAATCGTAAAATGTTAGCACAATTAGCTATTCAAGATGCTGAAGCATTTCAAAAAGTAGTTGAGTTAGCACTTCAAGGTTAATATCACAAGATGTCGAAACAAATCCTACACTGAGTTTTCACAACAACTAAACATAACCCAGTGTCGGATAAATTTTGACTGAAATTTTTTTGCTCAAAATACCTTCAAACAAAACTAACAGTTATCTAAAGCTAATTTAGCCGCCCCAACAATTCCGGCTTGATTACCTAATTGCGCTACCATTAATTTGAGTCCTACCCTTGAAGTTGGTAACACTCTTTTTTCTATCTCCGCCTCTACTGAAGGTAAAAAATATTTACTACTAGCACATACTCCTCCACCAATGATAATAGCTTCGGGAGTCAACACATAGATTAAACTGGTCAATCCATAAGCTAATTTCTTACCATAATTTTCCCAAAATGTCAAGGCTGAAAGGTCATTATTTTCTGCTAATTCTCCCAATTCCGCAGGGGTTTTGTGGGTGTCTCGATAAATCGCTGTAGCGGATACATATTGTTCTAATGAACCGTTATTGCCACTGTTGCAAGGAGCACCTTCGGGGTTGATAGTAATTAATCCTAATTCGGCGGCTGATCCTAAATGCCCTGTAAAGAGTTTACCATTGAGGATAATTGCACCGCCCACCCCCGTACCCAGTGTGAGAAGAATCAAGTTTTGATAGTTTTTTCCTGCACCTAGCCATGCTTCCCCTAATCCTGCACAGTTAGCATCATTGGCGATCGAAGTTTTTAAACCAGTTTTTTCTTCAAGGGTTTGCGCTAAGGGTACGTTATGCCAACCACTGAGGTTAATGGCTAAAAGAGCTATCCTCCCCTTTGCATCTGTTGGTCCGGGTGTACCAATTCCCAAGGCAACGGCTTTTTTTTGATGGTTTAACTGTTGTACTCCTTGCTCGATCGTACTCATTACGGCTTCGGGAGTGGCAGGTTGGGGAGTAGGAATGGTGAGGGATTCTAAGCAAGTGCCATTAGAGAGAAATCGACCTAATTTAATAGCTGTACCGCCTAAATCGACTCCAATTACTTCTTTTTCTGTCATGATGTTATTGATATGGTTCGCTGTTCATAATTTTAGGATTTTTTAGCCCATATTTCCTACGTTAATTTTCAACGGCGTAATTAAGTTTAATTGTTCTCCTAATTTTCGTTTTGCTTCCATGATTTGATAACTATTTTGTAGTCTTAAAAAATAGCCTTCCGACAGTCCAAAAAAATGACACAAACGTAAATCAGTATCGGCGGTGATACTTCTTTCTGTTATATAAAACTTACTCATAGTTACCTATGACGTTTACTTCTTGCTTCTACCAGTCAAGTCGGCTTGATACTGTCCACAAGCGTCGATTCGGATGTAACCCATCCTACTTTTATTATTCTAATTAATTGATTAATCTTGAATAATAACTAATTTTTTATTTAATTTAATCTTTAAATTAAATAGTTTTAACAGTCTTGGTTATCGACTTCACTAAAAACTAACATATTATTAAAAAAATGTCAACCTTTGAAAGTGAGTAAGTATAAATAATTATAATAAACTATTAGTTAACAGTTAAAAGCTCCTTTGATAATGGCATGAATACGATTAGGCGGTACATTGATCGCACGAGCAAGAGCATTTTGACTCATGGCTAATTCTTGTAAAAATTCTTGTTTGAGTATATCTCCAGCATGGGGATTTTTAATTAATTCTGTGGTCATAATTGTTAGTGAGAATCGATCCTCCAGAGGAACATTTGATCATTTTAACTGGGAAAAATTATAAAATTTATAAGGTACGCAACCTTCAATTAATAAAATTGAGATAAAAAAATGATTAATTCACTAGAATTTCAAACTAAAATTAAAAAAGGCAAAATTTATATTCCCGAAAAATATCAACAAGAATTAACTGAAGAAGATGAAATAACAGTTATTCTTCTTAAACAACCTAAAAAAATATCTCCAACAGGAGTTATTGCTGAATTAACAGAAAATCCTATTTCTGTTAAAAATATTCGTAAATTAACAAGAGAGGATATTTACAATTTATAAATATGAAAAATTCTCATTGTTGTTTTGATTCTAATATTTGGCTATATCGTTTTTTAATTGATCCAAATAGTGATAACTTGGAAGAAATTAGAAAGCATAATATAGCTAAAAATATTACTAATACGAATAATATTATTATTAGTATTCAAGTCCTCGAAGCCATCTCGTAAGGATTGCTTTCTAGCAATGACGGAATTTAAAAAGGTTATTTCAGCATGGTAGTTAGTTCTTTTGTTTTACTCATGGGAGCGCTTAGGGCTTCTTCTAAGTTGGCACAGCCTAATTTTTGCTCAAGAATATTAAATACTTCTCTACCAAAGTCGAGGGGGTTTTGTTTCCATGCCTGTAAGCAGACTTCCCCAAAAAATGAGCCTAAAGGTTCGGGATTCCAGAGTAATTTTTTTGCAGTCCAAGGCATCATACTCATGGGGTTATAGCCTTCTTTCAAGATGTTATTTTTGAGGGCATATTCTTCTAAGTGGGTGTGGGGTTGTAATCCAATGAAAAATATGGCAGGTTCGACTTTATCTGCACCGAATATCTTTTCTAATTCTCGATGATAGACGATCGTCTGGCGAATAGTGTCAAAAGTTTCATCTATAACGTTAAAGGAATAGTTCACGGAAACCACATCATTGAATCCAGCAGTTTTTAAGTCTCGACAATTTTGCAATACGGTTTTGAGGTTATAGCCCATGCGCATTTTACGCACTAATTCCTGTGAACCGCTCGTAATACCAATTTCAAAGTAATTCATCCCCGTTGCTACCATCAAATCGCATAATTCGGGGGTGAGGTTATCGGCTCGAATGTAGGAAGCCCAATGAATATCTTCCATGCCTGATGCTTGAATTTTTTTGAGTAGTTCGATCGCATCATTGATGTACATTTTCGCAGGGATAAATTGAGCATCGGTAAACCAAAAATTGCGAATACCTCGATCGTACAGTTGACGCATTTCCGCTACGACTTCTTCAGCAGGGTTGATTCTAACTTGTTTCCCTTCCACTACAGTATAAACGCAGTAACAACAATTATGGGGACATCCGCGCTTAGTTTGCACCCCGATATAAAAATCATTTTCTTGAAAATAGTAGTCAAAATCACTCCAAATATTAGCGATATAGTCGTAATTACAAGCAGTTTTTTCGAGGGGTGCAGGTTGTTCATGAATTAAGCCTTTTCTGGGTTCTTTCCCACCAACTACATAACAACGCTCGTTGGTAAAATCTTGATTAGTGAGGATTTTTTCCATCAATGCTTCTCCTTCTCCCACAGATACGATCGTACCTTGAGGTAGTGAAGTTTTTAACTGTTCATAAAACACACTCACCGCGCCACCGCCCACCATTACTTTGATGTCTGAGTTATATTTTTGAGCTTGTTTTAAGCCTTTTTTAATCAACCTTGCATTGCGCCACAATTCCCCATAGTAAGCGGTAGCCACTTTTAAACCACCAAACGCTCCCCGTAACCTAATTAAAGGATTTTGGGCGTAATAAAATTCAAAGGCATTTTGTAACGGATTGCCTCCCCTACCCCCTACTGGTGCATAAATTTGGATGTCTCGCCATGAGTAAACTAACATGGTAGGCTGAAATTCATCGATACATTCTATCAAAGCTCGATCGAAATCCAAAGGAGGAATTGTACCTAAATCAAAGATTTTTTGTTCTATATCAGGGAATAATTTATGAACATGATCCGCTAAATATACCACTCCGATGGGAAAAATGGGATTACAAGGAAGTCTTAGGTATAATATTTTTTCTGCCATGATTTTATACAATTCTTTAATTAAATGAGAGTTAACGGTGGGAATGAGTTAATGATTTCTCATCTATCTTAATATATTTTAACAATGGTGAATAGGGATTAGGGGATTAGGGCGTTAGGGGGATTAGGGGATTAGGGCGTTAGGGGATTAGGGGATTAGGGGATTAGGGGATTAGGGAAAAAAATTCTTAATTCTTAATTCTTAATTCTTAATTCTTAATTGTCCTAAAAATGTTAGGATTACATGGTGTATAGAGAAAAGTGAAGCATAAGGAAAAAAGTTGAATGGAAGAATATAATAAGTCAATTTCTTTTTTTGAAGGAAGAGATATAAAGATTAAAGTCGGATTATTTGCTCCTCAAGCTGGTGGAACAGTTTTAATTCAAGCAGGTGAAACCGCAGTTTTGGTGACGGCAACTCGTACTAAAGGCAGAGAGGGTATTGATTTTCTCCCCTTGACGGTGGATTATGAAGAAAGATTGTATGCCGCAGGGCGTATTCCGGGAGGTTTCTTACGCAGAGAAGGACGGCCTCCAGAACGGGCAACCCTTACCAGTCGCTTGATCGATCGACCTTTACGCCCTCTTTTTCCCTCATGGTTAAGGGATGATTTACAAATCGTGGCGACGACTTTATCGATGGATGAAGAAGTACCCCCAGATGTTTTAGCTGTTACAGGAGCTTCGATCGCAACTTTAGTAGCTCAAATTCCCTTTTGTGGACCGATGGCGGCGGTAAGGGTAGGATTAGTTCATGATGAATTTATCATTAACCCTACCTTCCGAGAAATCGAAAACGGCGATCTTGATTTAGTGGTAGCTGGTACTCCTGATGGTATCGTTATGGTGGAAGCTGGTGCGAATCAGTTACCCGAACAAGATATTATTGAGGCGATCGAATTTGGCTATGAAGCAATTTTAGAGTTAATTCAAGCGCAAACAGATCTCATTAAAGAATTAGGTATTGAGATCAAAGTCGAAAATAAAGAAGAAGACAACCCCGCCGTTGTGGACTTTATTAACGAAAAAGCGACTGAAGAAATCAAACAAGTTCTCACTCATTTCGACTACGATAAAACCGCACGAGATGAAGCCTTAGACGCTATTCAAGCTAATGTCCAAGAAGCGATTAAGGCTTTAGAGGATGACAATGAAATTAAAACTGTCGTAGCTGAGGATTCTAAACTTCTTGCTAATCTATTTAAAAAGTTGACAAAAAAACTCATGCGCCGTCAAATTATTGAAGATGGTGTCAGAGTTGACGGCAGAAAATTAGATCAAGTGCGCCCTATTTCTTCCCGGGTTGGTTTATTACCTGCCAGAGTTCATGGTAGTGGTTTATTCCAAAGAGGTTTAACTCAGGTACTCTCGATCGCAACTTTAGGTACATCAGGAGACGCTCAGGATTTAGCCGACGACTTACACCCCGACTTTGAAAAACGTTACCTCCATCACTATAATTTTCCCCCTTACTCTGTGGGAGAAACCAAACCCTTACGCCCCCCCGGCAGACGTGAAATCGGTCATGGTGCGTTAGCAGAACGGGCTATCACCCCTGTTTTACCACCTCAGCAAGATTTCCCTTATGTAATTCGTGTTGTGTCCGAAGTATTGTCTTCTAACGGTTCAACCTCTATGGGTTCGGTATGTGGCTCAACTTTAGCCTTAATGGATGCAGGAGTACCCATTACTAAGCCTGTTAGTGGTGCAGCTATGGGATTAATCAAAGAAGGCGATGAAATTCGCATCTTAACCGATATTCAAGGTATCGAAGACTTTTTAGGAGATATGGACTTTAAAGTAGCAGGTACAGATAGCGGTATTACTGCTTTACAAATGGATATGAAAATTACAGGGTTGAGAATGGAAACCATCTCCGATGCTGTGAAACAAGCAAAAGAAGCTCGTTTGCATATCCTAGGGGAAATGATGAAAACCATCAGCGCGCCTCGTCAAGAATTGTCTCCCTATGCACCTCGTTTAATGACCATGAAAATCGATCCTGATATGATTGGTTTAGTCATTGGACCCGGTGGAAAGACTATCAAAGGTATTACAGAACAAACAGGCTCAAAAATCGACATCGCCGATGATGGTACTGTAACTATTTGTGCAGTACAAGCAGAACGGGCGCAGGAAGCTAAACGCATCATTCAAACCATGACTCGTAAACTCAACGAGGGGGATGTGTATTTAGGACGTGTAACCCGTGTTATCGATATTGGTGCTTTTGTGGAAGTTTTACCCGGTAAAGAAGGCATGATTCATATTTCCCAACTTGCTGAACATCGTGTGGGTAAAGTGGAAGATGAAGTTACTATCGGCGATGAAATCATCGTTAAAATTCGTGGTTTTGATCAAAAAGGACGTTTGAATTTAACTCGTTTAGGTATTCATCCTGAACAAGCTGCGATCGCCCGACAAGAATCAAAAATTTAAGTAGGGTTTTATTGACTACCTCAGTTCGACAGAAGAAAAATGGTGAAGACGAGACAGGTGGACAAGTGGACAAGTGGACAGGAAGAAAAATTTTCAATATTTGTACATTTTTGAGAGAATTTTATTGATTCACAAGAAATATAATCCCCCTATCTGCCTGTCTGCCTGTCAACGAGAGTCAGTTCTCACCAATAATTTTATAGTTCACTCAGGTTATTGACTAGGGTGTTAGGTATGGCGTGTTAGGTTTTAGGTTAAAGAATGAAAAATCAAGGCTTTGAATCCTTGCATAATACAAAAAAACTATTAAAAATAACCTGAGTTCGACATAAAATTTTCGGTGCTGTAAAGGTGTTAGGTGTCAGGTATTAGGTATTAGGTTAAAGAATTGACAAAAAATATATCTTAATTGATTTGTTTATGTTCAATTTTTTGATCGAATTATATCATCTTCTGAAAACTACACCTGAAACCTGCAACCTGCAACCTGCAACCTACCTAAATCAGACATTCTTGTATCGAACTGAGGTAAAAATAAGGTCAAAAGTGTTCACTTGAGGAATAACAATCCTCAAAACTGAGCACTATCTCCTATCTTCTATCTCCTACTCTCAATTATCTAACAGCTTCTAAGAGACGAGAATAATAAAAATTGGTACTAGTCATACCTGTGCGCTTGATTTGAAAACCATTATCTTGAAGAATTTTGATAATATCTTCTTCCTTGTGTTGATAAGCACGAGTGGTTTTACTAGGACCGGGAAAAAACTCGCCAATACGTTTTAAAATAGTTAAAAAGAAGGTTTTAGGGGCAAAACTCAAGATTAAACGAGATTTTGCTAAGGATGATAGATGTTTAATCATGGTGGCTGCTTCTTCTGTGGGATAGTGTATCAAGACATCTAAGCAGATCACGGTGTCATACTCTCCCCTAATGGATTCTAAATCTTGTACTCCTAACCTGATATTACGAGGATTTGTCATCACTTGTTTTATCCTCTCGGCTGCTTCTCCCACCATTTTAGCCGAGATGTCACTAGCAAAGACGATCGAGCCTTCTTGAGCAAGGGGAATGGTTAAACTACCAACACCGCAACCAGCATCACAGATAGTAAGATCAGCTAAGTTACCGTCTTCTTTTAACCAAGTGACAACTTTATCGATGGTTTGTTGATGTCCTTCCCTAATATCTAATTGTACTTTATTGACTTGTCCGTCACCGTAAATATTGCGCCATCGATCGAACCCCGTAGCATTAAAATATTCTTTGACGATCGTCTTATCATCTAAGGATTTTTGTACTGTATTAACCATGAGATATATTGCTGAAAATAATATTATTTGAATCTACAAGATATTAATTTATCATTATATTCAGCATGGGAATAATTTAATCTACGGTTTCATAATCCCCCGTAATAGTCTCATCTTTATCATAGTCAAATTCAAATTCACTGGGGTCTTCAGAAATTTGACTTAAACCGCTTAAAATCTCGTCTTCAATGCTCTTAAAGTCGTCATCATTATCTAATTCTTCGTAGGCTGTATCGCTATGATCTTGGAAACTACCGATAATAGTGGGGTCTTGATTTGATTCATAGGCTTGAGTTCCAATATTAACAACTAAGCTACGAAAGTTATCCATTAAGCCTTCTACTTGGGAAACTGGTGTAGTAGAAGATTCGATGCCATCTTCAAGTTTGCGACGACTTAATTCAATACTATTTTTTAATTCACTACTGACTAGATGAGGATTTTTATCCAGGGTTAACTGATAGCTATACATGAGACTATCTAATTGTTTCTTAATTTCCACTAATTCTAATCGACGACTATCATCAGAAGCAAATCTTTCCGCTTCTTGTCTCATGCCTTCAATTTCCGAAGAACTTAACGCTCCCGTATTAGTAATTAAGATACTTTGTTCAACTCCTGTACCTTTATCTTTCGCCGATACTTTTAAAATACCGTCCACATCAATATCAAAAGATACCTCGATCTGGGGTACTCCTCTAGGGGCAGGGGGGATTCCTGTTAACAAGAATTTTCCTAAACTTTTGTTATCTTTCACCATCGATCGTTCCCCTTGCAACACATGGACTTCTACGGAACTTTGTCCATCAATGGCAGTGGAAAACACTTGAGTGCGACTGGTGGGAATTGTTGTATTTCTTTCTATAACTTTTGTGAACACTTCCCCTAAAGTTTCTAACCCTAAAGATAAAGGAGTCACATCTAATAAAAGCAAGTTGCGTACTTCTCCCCCTAAAACTCCTCCTTGCACGGCAGCCCCTAAAGCTACCGCTTCATCGGGGTTAACCGATCGATCGATGGGGATACTTTTACCGAAATATTCCTCAATTTTTTCTGAGATAGCTGGAGTACGAGTTGAACCGCCCACTAACACAATACGACGAATTTGATCTTTCCTCAGACCAGAATCTTTTAAAGCCTGTTCCATGGGATACACAATGTCATTGATTAAAGGGGTAATCAAATCAATTAATTGAGGGCGAGACAACTCCAATTCTAAATGTTTCGGTCCACTTTCATCGGCAGTAATAAAAGGTAAATTGATGGAGGTTTGAGACATATTCGATAATTCGATTTTGGCTTTTTCTGCCGCTTCTCGCAGACGTTGTAAAGCCATTTTGTCCGATCGTAAATCAATACCTTCCTGTTGTTCAAACCTCGCAATCAACCAGTCCACAATCACCGCATCAAAATCATCTCCCCCTAACTGGTTATTTCCAGAAGTAGAAACAACCTTAAAAATACCATTGCCTAGTTGTAAAATAGAAACGTCAAAAGTTCCACCACCCAAGTCAAAAACTAAAACGTATTGATCTTCATCTTGTTTATCTAAGCCATAAGCTAAAGCTGCCGCCGTTGGTTCATTAATAATCCTCATTACCTCCAAACCAGCGATAACTCCAGCATCTTTTGTGGCTTGTCTTTGAGCATCGGTAAAATAGGCTGGAACTGTAATGACGGCTTGGGTAACGGTTTCACCTAAAAAAGTTTCCGCATCATTTTTTAATTTTTGCAGAATCATGGCGGATATTTCTTGAGGAGTATAACTTTTACCCTGAATATCCACCGCTACCATGTTATCTTTTCCTCTAACACAGTTATAAGTGACTCTTTTACGTTCGATTTCCGTTTCTTCCCAACGATGACCTATAAAGCGTTTAATACTATAAATAGTATTTTCTGCATTAGTCACTGCTTGTCTTTTCGCCAATTGCCCGACTAATCTTTGATTGCCTTTACCGAAACCCACAATACTAGGGGTAGTTCTTGAGCCTTCTTGATTAGTGATGACGATGGGTTTTCCCCCTTCTAAAACGGAAACACAACTATTAGTTGTACCCAAATCTATACCTATTACCTTTCCCATAGCTAAACAGTGATGGTGGTTTACTTAGTGATTGAACTATCGTTATATAATTATAGTTAGGATAGAAAATTATGAACAAATTTTCTTAACTATTTTCTGAAGCATTGTCGTTAACTTCTTCTGTGTCAGAATCTTCTAAGACAGCAGCGACTTTAACCATGGCATATCTTAAAACTTCATTGTTAAGAAGATACCCTCGAACTAACTGTTCCATAACAGTACCCTCTTCGTATTCTTTAGTAGGCTCTCTTAACATTGCCTCATGGAAATTAGGATCAAAGGGTTCTCCTTCAGGGCGCATGGCGGAAACGCCAATTTTTTTGAGACTATCCACAAAGGTTTTATATACTCCTTGATAGCTTTTATGGATGTTCAATTCTCCGTCATTAGAGGGTTTAATTTGAGTTCTTGCTCGTTCAAAGTTATCTACTACGGGTAAGAGTTCCAGAATAGTTTTTTTCTTAATTACCTGTTCTAGTTCTTCTTTTTCTTTACTGGTACGACGGCGGTAGTTCTCAAAATCTGCGGTCAATCTAGTGTATTGCCCTTGAATCGATTTGCCCTGCTCTACTTCCAGTTCTAGTTTTGTTTTTAGTTGGGCAATTTCTGCTTCTAGTTGGTCTATATGGGCTTGGGTTGCCTCATCTATAGAGACGACTTCTGTTTCAATATTTTCTGGGGATTGCTCCTCAGATTCCGATTCTAAGGTTAATTCTTCGATCGAATCTTCGGTGTCATCTCCCGAAACGGGGATTGACTCGTCACCGAGTTGATCTGAGATAAAATCTGTTTCCTGTGTAGTCAAATCTTCATCGGAAGAATTTTCTAAATTATCAGCCATTGCTATCTCTTGTTCTAAATCAGGGTAGTTGTCCGTTTCACTCATCATAACTGCAAATATTTTTAATACTTAAAAGAAAGCTATTTCTCTGTATTTAATGTTTATACCTCATTTTACCCTAAAATGTTCTTGTCTTGATAGTGAATAATAAATAGTTGATAGTGAATAGTGGAAATATTTTTAATTCTACCTTCTCTATATACTCCTTACTTATTACTCCTTACTCATTACTCATTACTCATTACTCATTACTTATTACGTTCCTTGCCTATTCCTTAAATCATCACGAAGGTGCGATCGATCGGCTAAGATTTTCAGTAAAGGACCTCTTTCCGTAAATTCTACCACCGTCACGGAAGCAACGGGCATGGCAATGCGATCTCGATAACGTCCTATATCGATACCCAGCAAACTACAAAGCATAATGCGAATAGTTGCCTTATGAGAAACCACTAAAACGTTACCTGTAGAATAATTTTGTTCAATTTCTTCTAAGACTTGACTGCTACGTCTAGCTATATCAATACCTTTTTCCCCCCCCGTAGGGGCATTCCAACCCGGGTCTGCTAACCAGCGCACATACTCATCATGATATTCTTGATTAACTTGTTGAGGGGTTTTCCCTTCCCAATTACCATAAGCAATTTCTCGTAATCCGTCTCTTTGTTGAATTCCCATACCAAGGGTTTTCGCCAAAGGGGTTGCGGTGGCGATCGTGCGTGATAACGGACTAGAAAAAATACCTTGCCAAGATAAATTTTTATAGGCTTGACAAAAATCTTCAGCCATCAAATAACCTTCTTCTGTCAAATCTAAATCGAGAATGCCACAATAACCACCACTGACACTGGAAGTGGTTTCGCCGTGCCTTAAAAAGTAAATTGTTAAACTCATTAGGATAGGTGTTAGGTATTAGGTATTAGGTATTAGGGAATAGATAATGAGTAAGGATGGCAACATCGTTAATTCTCCATTCTCCATTCTCCATTCTCCATTAATTAATGATTTGTTCATACATTTTGAGATATTCAACGGCGGATTTTTGCCAACTAAAATCTTGATTCATGCCTCGAATTTGCAGTTTTTGCCATTCTTTTTTAAAGCGAAAACCCTCATAGGCTCGAATTAGACAAGTATATAAGTCTAAAGGCTCATATCGATCGAAACTATAACCTGTACCAGATTCGTTGCTAGGATCGAAGAAAGAAACCGTATCCACTAAACCGCCAGTTTTGCGCACAATGGGAATCGCACCATAACGCATCGCTAACAATTGACTAATACCACAAGGTTCAAATCGAGAAGGCATTAAAAAGGCATCGATACCGCTATAAACCCGACGGGAGATAGCTTCATTATGTAACAACTGAACGGAAATTCGTCCTCGATGACGGGAAGACATTTCCCATAACTGGGTTTCATAAAATCGATCGCCCGTACCCAGTATAATTAGTTGAGCATCGGTATAAGCCAAAAATCGATCGATCGTTTGTAAAACCAAATCAATACCCTTTTGCTCCACTAAACGAGTCACCATACCCACTAAAAAAGCATTACGATTCACATCTAACCCCGATTCTTCCTGAAGGGAAATTTTATTAAATCGTCTTTTATCAATGGTTTCTGCCGTGAAATTTTGGTGAATTAATTTATCCGTAGCTGGGTTATATTTATCCGTATCAATACCATTAACAATACCCCACAACTTGCCACTAATCCAAGATAATAAACCATGTAAATTTTCTCCATACTCAGGAGTTTTTATTTGGGCGGCATAGGTAGGGGAAACCGTATTCACCAAATTAGCAAACTGTAAACCTGCGGACATAGTATTGTCTCCCACCATATACCAAGGACACCACGTCATCTGTTCTAACAACTCTCGTCCCGGTCCTTGATAGGCTAAATTATGAATAGTGAAAACAGTACTAATATCTGGAGATTGGTGCATCCATACGGGAATCATCCCCGTATGCCAATCATGACAGTGAATAATATCTGGTTTCCAATAATTCCAAGCAAATTCTGCTGCACCATTCGCAAAAAAGGTAAAACGCCAATATTCATCATCGCCACCATAAACACTACGTCCCCCGAAACAAGGATGTCCAAAAAGGTATAAAGGTACATCAGTTTCAGGTAAAACAGTTTCATACACTGCAAATTTTTGAAACATGGCATCTCCCCACCAAATGGGTTCCCTAGGAACATCTAATTTATCTGGTAAAAAGCCATAATAAGGCATGAAAATTCGGACATCATGACCTAGTTTGCGTAAAATTTGAGGTAACGCACCGACAACATCCCCCATTCCTCCAACCTTAGCTACGGGTGCAGCCTCTGCCGCCACAAATAAAATTTGCATAGTAATTTAGTTTAAGTGTGATTTCTCAAGACTAGGGTGATTTTGACATAATCTTACTACTTATGCAAAAAAAATTTTTGAATCAAAAAAAGACGGGCTAATGATAAATTAACTCCGTCTTTTTCCTATGCTTAATTTTAAGTACAAAAATTATTTAATACTTGCTTTTGCACCAGCTTCTTCTAATTGTTTTTTGATGGTTTCAGCTTCTTCTTTAGCAACACCTTCTTTAACAGCTTTAGGAGCAGCTTCTACTAATTCTTTGGTTTCTTTTAAGCCTAAACCAGTGATAGTACGAACGACTTTAAGTACGTCCATTTTCTTCTCACCGAAACTTTCTAAGATAACATCAAATTCAGTTTGTTCTTCAACTTCTTCAGCCGCAGCAGCAGGGGCAGCTGCCATCATCATACCACCGACAGGAGCTGCAGCACTTACGCCGAATACTTCTTCGATTTGTTTAACTAATTCAGAGGCTTCTAAGAGGCTTAAAGTTTTTAACTCTTCAATAATATTTGCTACTTTATCAGACATAATTAAATTTGATCTCCTTTGTGTAATAATTCGATAATCGATCGAGCCTACTAGGCTGCTTCTTTTTGAGACTTGACTGCATCAACGGCACGAGCCAAAGATGTAGGAACTTCGTTGATACCACGAGCGACTTTGGCGGTGATAGCATTGATAGTACCAGCGATTTGGGCAATGAGTTGATCTTTGGTGGGTAAGTCTGCTAAGGCTTTAACCTGTGCTTCAGAAAGGGTTTGTCCTTCCATGGCGCCACCTTTTAGTTCGCTTTTTTTGCGTTCTTTTTGGAATGCTTGATAAGCACGAACTGCTGTACCAATATTTTCCTCATCAGCTAAGATAAAAGCAGAAGTACCTTTTAATAGAGGGTTAATTGCTTCCCAATATTCGTTTCCTTCTACGGCTTTACTCATTAAGGTATTTTTTGTTACCTTACAGATAGTGCCGTTTTCTCTTAAACGATTACGCAAGTCGCTAATGTCAGCAACACTAAGCCCCTGATAATCAACTACGATCGCCAATCGAGATTTATCGAGTAACTGTTTAATTTCAGCTACTTCTTGTTTTTTGCTCTCAAGGGATTTAGATATTGTTCTCACCTCCTGGGGTGTTAAATTGTTGTCTAGTGACAATTAAAAAAACCCTAGCCATAATTAGCACGGGTTTTGGTTGATGTATCGAGATAATTTTTAATCATAAATCGTGAATTGCTTAGAAATAATCTAAGAATCACTTTGAATTTTTAATATCTGCATCAACCTAGGCAGGGATTATTAAGCCTTTAAGCGCCTGCTGTCTTTGGCTGTCGTCAATTTTTATAATATTTTTTGACTCAGAATCAATATTATAACTTATTGTGACTCTTTTTGCAAAAGATTTTATCTATACTGATTAAACATCGATCGTAATTCCTGTAGAGGCGTAAAATTTTACTACTCTACAACTATTTGACTTAAGATTTAGTAGGGTGGGCATTGCCCACCAACCCTCATAAATAGTGTCATTGTATTTTTTAAAGGCAACATTAGTTTTTAGTCATTGGTAAAAGAGGAGAAATATATTGATGTAAAGTAGGCAAATTGACGTTTATTACTGTCCAAACTTCTTCTAAATCTACATTATCGTAATTATGAGTAATAATATCTCTCATTCCTGCTATTTGTTTCCAAGGAATAGAAGGATGTTGTTGTCGAAAATCTGCTGATAATCTTTTTGTTGCTTCTCCAATAATGATAATTCTTCTTAAAACGGCATCTTGTTTTTCTTGATTTTTTGCTAATTCTTGATAACTAACATTTTTTGTATAATTAAAAATTAATTCAATGGCTTAATAAATATCTAATAAAGTTATTAAATTACTCACAATAAATCACCTCTGCTGAGTTTAAAATTTCTTCTTTTTTTAACCAATTACTACTATTTTCAATAGCTTTTTTACTAACTAAATCTACTTTTCTGTTACACATTTTTTCTAACTTTTCTTTGAGAATAATTTTTTCTATAGCAATCAGGAATCATTTGTGAGAAATAAATTATTAGAAAAAATATCGAAGATACGACTAATCTTGCCTTTTGCCTTTTGCCTCTTGCCTTTGATGATAAGATAATTTTCACAACTCATAACTGACTGCTATAATAATCCTCTAGTAGCAAAGGGAGAATAAGTAACAAGAAAATCTATGTCACTTTGAGAGTTAAAATCATCTCTCAAAATAGAGCCAAAAACAGCTAACTCAGAGATATAATTATCTTGGCAAAAATCAATTAATTCTTGAGGTTTTATCTTTAATCTTTGATAAATTAAATAGTAATTATCAGCTATTTTTAACATTTTAACAAAGTCCTTAATAATTTTATTGATTAACTTTTCATCTGAATAAAATTTAAAAATTTTCTTATAAACTGTGTAATTAGGGTTGCTTAAAGAGAATTATTGGCTAGTTATTTCACAATAACATTATAGTATTAGGTTGGTTAAATTAGTCATAAATAAACTTAGTGGCATTTGTGCTGGGTTTCGTTTTCTCAACCCAACCTACAAATTAAATGTAATTAACTATGGAAACTTGATATAATTTTTATGCTAAATTATAGATTTTCTAATGTCTTTATCTCAGTTTCTTCTTGATAATTTGCCTTTCCCCTTGACTTTATTACCAGATGATTGTTATTTGGTGGGAGGGGCGGTTAGAGATGTATTGTTAAATAGAAAAAGAGAATTTATTGATTTGGATTTTGTTGTACCTCACAGCGCCATTAAAATTGCTAAAAATATTGCTCATTTATATCATGGTGGTTTTGTGGTACTAGATGCCGATCGACATATTGCTAGAGTGGTATTTTCTGATGGTACGATCGATCTAGCAAATCAAGAAGGGGATAGTATCTATACTGACTTAGCTAGACGAGATTATACGATTAACTCGATCGCCTATCATTGTCATAAACAAGAAATTATTGATCCCTTTGAAGGACAAAAAGACATCAAAGCGGGGATAATGAGAATGATAAGTCCTAAAAACTTAGAAGATGATCCCTTAAGATTATTAAGAGGTTATCGTCAGGGTTGTCAATTAAACTTTACCATAGAAGACAAAACCCGTTACACGATTCAACAGTTAGCTTCTCAACTAACAAAGGTTGCACCAGAAAGAATTAACACCGAGTTGGGTTATATGTTTGCCCATGAAAAGGGTAGTTATTGGTTAATCAAGGCTTTTGAGGATGGTTTGTTGACTATACGTCACCCTCATCTTGACGATACAAAAATAAGTTATCTTCCTTTGATAGATAATTCTGCTCAATGGTTAAAAGCAAAAGGTTGTAAATTTGAGTCTATTATCCCTAGTTATTATCAAAATGCGAAATTAGCTTGTTTTACCGATAATAACCCTAAAAATGCGGAAAAAGAGTTAATCCATCTCAAATATTCTCGTCAAGATATTAAAGTTGTCACCACGATTCTTGAATATACTCCCTGTTTACTCAAAAAGGATTTTGCTTCTGATTTAACACAACAATATTTTTTCTTTCGGGCTGTAAGAGATATTTTCCCCATTTTGGCTATTTTCGCCCATGCACATCACATTGACCAAAATTTAATTATGATGTTGCTCGATCGATATATGGATGATAATGATATAGTTGCCCATAGTCAACCTATACTCACGGGAAAAGAGATTATGGAGACTCTCAACATCTCTCCTAGCCCTTTAGTTGGCAAACTGTTAACGGATGTTCAAATTGCCTATATTGAAGGGAAAGTTAATAATAAAAATGAGGCTTTACAGTACGTTCGATCGAGCTAAAATTGGCAATAGGGATTATTAGACTTTTCAAAAAAAATATTTACCCTAGTTTGTAGTAAGGGTTTTAACCCTTATTTCCTTGAATACGTTCGATGTTTATTCTCCATTCTTAATTTTTAAGAATAAATTTTCTGCTTAACCGAAGTCATACTGACTTCGATTAACGGCTTAAATGTGCCAATCAAATTTTCTTGGGCTACGGCTAAACAAGGAAAACCCACATCTCCATAATTCACTCCTTTGGTTAACGGAAAATTAGCTTCTCCCAGTAGCACTAAATTACCACCTGCACCCCTTAAAATAGGATAAGCCCCAGCTATATCCCAAATTTTTGGACTGGCTTCGATCGCACCTAGTGTAGCACCAAAGGCTACTGACATTAAATCATAGCTAGTAACTCCCGTTATCCTAATTTTGCAAGGAAAAGGATTTTTGAGTATGTCTAAACTGCGATTACAAAACATCACTACATGATTGAAGCTAGGTCGATCGAAACTGGTATAAATAGGATTATTATTAAGATAAGCACCTTTAGGGCTAGTTAAACCAGTATTTTCAGAAAAATAACCGTGATATGTCTGGTTAATTTGGGGAAAATGGATAAATCCAAATACAGGTATCCCTTGATAAAGTAAGCCAATGGAAATACCCCATATGGGAATACCCCGTGTAAAATTAGTTGTGCCGTCAATAGGATCAATTACCCAACACCAATCTGTATAGGGTAAAATATGCTCGGTTTCTTCTGTCAAAACTCCGTGGGTGGGGAAACACTGCTTAATCGCCTTTCTCAATTCAAAATCTGCCCATTTATCTGCTTCGGTAACTAGACTACCATCCGCTTTACGAGTTGGCTCTAGTTGGGCAAAATCTTCTAATAATTTTTCTCCGATACGGTGGGTTATTTGCCGACAAAAATTATATACTTCCTGCCAAAAATAAATCATCTTTTTTCCCCTGTTTGGTTACTTCGATGAATCAAGGCTTTATTTCTTGAGCTTAAAATTCATCTTCTCAAAGTATAGCAGTGACTTATGAGCTATCAACTATAAGTATTCTTCACTTTATAGATAAATAAAAGTAATATAAAGAATGGAGAATGGAGAATGGAGAATGGAGAATGGAGAATGGAGAATGGAGAATGTTCATCATGACAATAATGAAATGAAAATCTGCTAAAATACTCGTCAATAATTTTTAAATTATCGATCGAGCCTAATCTTTTACTCTAAATTCTGTGTCTGTTAAAAATCCTAACTTATTAATCGCCGCTAGTGGCACTGGTGGACATTTATTTCCTGCTTTAGCTGTAGCTCAACAATTACCTGATTATAATATCTGTTGGTTGGGAGTGCCTCATCGTCTCGAAACTTCTTTAGTGCCTAAATCTTACCCTCTTTTAACGGTAGATATTGATGGTTTTCAAACCAGTTTCGGGGTTAAAACTATTGTTGTAATGTTGAAGATGATTAAGGCGATCGCCAAAACCTATCAATTGATTAAGTCAAAAAAGATTGACATCGTATTTACCACAGGAGGATATATTGCTGCCCCTGCCATTATTGGGGCAAAACTAGCCAAAATTCCTGTTATTTTACATGAATCAAACTATATACCGGGTAAAGTCACAAAATTGTTAGGGGGTTGGTGTAATCTTGTGGGCATTGGTTTTACTGGCACAAGTCGATATTTACCGAAGGCAAAAACTCAATGGGTAAGCACTCCTGTAAGGGACGAATTTTTATCACCCCAATCCTTAGATTTACCCATACCTGATGATGTCCCTTTAATTGTGGCTATGGGAGGCTCTCAAGGGGCTGTAGGGCTGAATAAATTAGTGAGACGATCGACCCCTCGTTTATTAGAACAGGGTGTTTATATTGTCCATTTAACGGGAAATCAGGACGATGAAATTGGTACGTTTAAGCACGATCGATATTTAGAAATGCCTTTTTATGATGCCATGGCGGGGTTACTACAAAGAGCAGATATAGCCATAAGTCGATCGGGTGCAGGTGCATTAACAGAGTTAGCCATTACCAAAACTCCTTCTATTTTAATACCCTATCCATTTGCCGCCGAAGATCATCAATTTTATAATGGACAAGAATTTGTCAGTGGTGAGGCTTCATTACTTTTCAGGCAAGAACAATTAACCCCAGATTTATTAACAGAAACTGTGTTAGATTTATTAAATAATTCTGACAAATTAGCAAATATGGGAGAAAAAGCTGGAAATTTAGCCTTAGTAGATAGTGCTAAAATTTTGGCTCAAATAGTAGAAGAATTAAGAATTAAGAATTAAGAATGAAGAATTAATTATCTCCCCGTCTGCCTGTCTTCCTGTCTTCCTGTCTTCCTGTCTCCCTGTCTTCCTGTCTCCCTGTCTTCGGAGTCTTCCTAACTCCCTAACTCCTTAACTCCCTAATCCCCTGTCTCTGCGAACATCTGTTACTATATCACTTGAACCTATAGAGATTTTAGAATGATGATTCGTAAAATTAGTCAATATTGCCTAATCTTCTTGGTGAGTTTGCTTTTTTGTGTGGGTTTTAGCCCTCAAGTATTGGCAGTATTACCTTTTTTGCCTAATTTGGAAAGTCCGACAACTCAGTTACCTGAAACTCCCACTTGGGATTTAAACCGAGCTAGAAACTGTGGTAGATTTGTCTGTAGCGATGTATTTTTTCATGGTAATAGACGATGGTATAAGGATTTAATTACCCTTGCTTCTGCTAGAGATAATCGCCCCATTCGAGATGTCTCTTTTGAAATTGAGCAACGGGCAAGATTAGTACAATATGTTTTTCGACAAATTTTTGAGAATATTAGTACATCTGATCAGCTAGGACAAATAGAGGTAAAGAATTTAAAGTTTTGGATATTGACGAAAGAAAAACCTATCCATCCCTTAACTCCTATTGTGGATGTGGGCTATGAAAATAATCAAAATGTAATTTTTATCGCTGGTAAACCAGAATTAGGATTAACTCAACAAACTATCCTCACGGTTACGGGGGTTGATGCTAGGGCAAATAATACGGATGTTCAAGATTTAGCTCAACAATGGCGTATCAAAGTGAGAGATTCCCTTAGTGAAGCTATTTGGGGTTTAGAAATGGATAGGCAATTGCCTTTTTTGCGGTTACAAGTGTCTGTGATGACGGTTATTGTTGCATTGGTTTTAATTTTTATCATCAGAATTTTCCAAAAGTTGATTTTTAGACACAGAAAAAGTCTTCTTTTAGAATTGAAGGAGTTAGAACATAGTTTAATTATAGATGCAGAAGCGATCGCTACTGATAGTTCTATTTCTTACAATGATAAAAAATCTCAACATCAAAAAGAATCTAAAGTTGTAGAGGAAGATAATGGTAACGGTTTTCAAAATATTCTTTCTAGGGGTATTGATGGCAGTCGCAAGTTAATTCAGGATGGGGTGTGGTTATCGGCAAAATTGTTGCCTAAAAGTATCAGAAAGAAACAAAACATTATTCGACAGCGTATTAATATTGTTGAATTGATCATGAGTCTTTCTTTTTTAAGTCAAGTTACTATCTTACTGTTTACTATCGGCTCGATCGCATTTACCTATCGAGAAACTCGTTTTTTGTTTAATCTTTTCTTTCTCCAAGCCTTGCTATTTCCTGTGATTTGGATATTGATGGTTTTTTGTGATAAGTTTGTGGATTTTTGGGTGGATTATGCTTTGAATGAATGGGCAAAAGAACAGCAAGAGTTACATCCTGATTCTAATCGCCCAACACTAAGGATTAATACTTACTCTCCCGCCCTTCGAGGTGCTACCACTGTGGTTTTTACCGCTTTAGGTATTTTTATCTATTTATCTTTTATCGGTATCAATGCCAGTGTCTTGACAGGGGCAGGTGCGATCGCCGTAGTATTTGCTTTCTTATCCCGTAATTTGTTGGAAGATATGCTTAATGGTATCTTAATTTTTGTTACCGATCGATATGCGGTGGGAGATGTGGTAAATATTAATAATCTGGGGGGTTTAGTGGAAAAAATGAACCTTTATACTACTTCCTTAAGGGATTTAGATGGTAACTTAACGGTCATTCCCAATGGTAGAATTTTAACGGTGATTAACATGACAAAAGATTGGTCTAGGGTTAACTTTACGGTGGAGGTAACTTGGGATACTGACTTAAAAGGAGTCGTCACCATTTTAAAATATATTGGTGAACAGATGTACGATGATCCTCAATGGCGAGAAAAGATGTTATCCCCTGCGGAAGTTTTAGGGCTCGATCGAATTAACTATGAAGGTATCATGATTAGGGTATTAATTAGAACAAAACCGATACAACAATGGGATGTGGGTAGAGAATATCGTTGGCGCGTCAAAGAAGCCTTTGATTTAGCCGGAATTAAAATTGGTGTACCTCAAACGGAAATCTTACATCGTCCTTCGGATAATAATATTATTCCCTCGCTTTATAATTAGGGGAGACAACGAGATAAAAGTTTGGAATTAGGAATTAATCAAAATATTCAGTAGAGATGAGTGAAACATTTAGTAAGATATTAAAATTAATTAAAAATAAAGAAATCAAAATATCTGCTCATGGCTATGATGAACTAGCAAACGATAACATTTTTGTACAAGATATTATCAAGAATATCGATCGAGCTAAAATTATCGAAGACTATCCTGACTATCCCAAAGGAGCTTGTATTTTGTTGTTACAACAAGATAATCAAAATAAAGCAATTCATACGGTATGGGGTATTCCGAAAAATGCTGATTCTCCAGCAGTGTTAATTACGGCATATCGTCCCACTTTTGAGCGTTGGGAAAATGACTATCAAACCCGAAAATTATGAAAACGAAAACTCAAACAAAAATTATTCGTCAGGGTGAATATCTAGCAGAAATTAACATCATTGTTACATATACCGATGATGATTGGTCTCCTTATCTATCCCTTGAGGAAGCACAAAAACTCGATAACCTACGTCTTGCCCTTGAAAATAAAGACTTAAAAACAGCAACTCAACTAGCTCAAATTTATCACCTTACTCCTGTAGCTTTAAGTGCTTAAGGAATAGACATCTTCAAAATTGAGAGAATAAGAATTAAAAACCAGTAGGAGTTGAATCATATTTAACCCCTACAAACTAAGAAAAAATCTTTTCTTCTATCTCCTATTTTTCTGTAAAAGGTAGTGAGGAATGATGCACAATAATTCTCAATTTACCGTTATCATCCTTAAAAAACTGCCAAGTCTTGTCCACTGTGGTAATATTACCATCTTTATCCGTAAGAGTCACATTCCCCATGGTAGTCGCCGTGTTACCAGAAATAAAAATACCGGCGTTTTTAATCTCCACTTTACGCCAACCGCCCAATGCAAAACCTTGATCATTGGGAAATTCTGGATCATTACCGACAAAGTACGCTAAAGCTCCGGCACGAGTAGTACGAAAAGTTTGAGGACGAACAGTAAGTGTAGGGTTAAAAAGTACAATGCCAAATTGATAGCCATAGGCTTCGTCAATTACTCTTCCAGCCAATGATGAAGCCGCTTCGATACCATTATTGTCGTAGGTTGTCGCAATAGCTACCAATGCTTCCCCCCAAGCCTTTTGAGCGGCTAATACTTCACTTTTAGTAATTGCTCTATTGACAATGGGTGTTTCGACATCTATGACATTAACATTAGTCGATTCTATAACCGGTGTCTGAGCAAAAATAATTCGGGGAAGGGAGACAAATGTCACCGTAGCAAATAATACTGATATACTTGTTTTTAAAAGTTTCATAGATGGATGTTTAAATTTTTAGTGGTTGGTTACAAATTGTAAATTTACCTAACGATAAACATTAACACAAAAAAAAGTATTGATTATTTATTACTTGAGTATTTTTTGTTATCCATCTGAAAATAAGAAAACCACTTAATCGATGTATTTGACTCTAGTTAAAAAATCGGTTAATCATTTAATTGTTGAGCGTGAAAACGGGCATATTTTCCTTGTTTTGCTAACAATTCCTCGTGAGTGCCAGATTCGATAATTTCTCCTTGTTCTAGTACTAATATTCTTGTCGCTTTTCTGACGGTGGCTAAACGGTGAGCAATTACAAACACTGTACGCTGTTCCATAATGCGCTCTAGGGCTTCTTGTACTAAGGCTTCTGATTCTGAGTCTAGGGCGGATGTAGCTTCATCTAGTATCAATATTTGCGGATTGGAAAAGATTGCCCGTGCGATCGCAATCCGTTGCCGTTGTCCTCCTGAAAGACTAACTCCCCTTTCTCCCACATAGGTATAATATCCTTGGGTTAAGGTACTAATAAATTGATGGGCGTTAGCAATTTTTCCTGCTTTTTCTACTGCTTGAATATCAAAATTTTTACAACCAAAAGCAATATTTTCGGCGATCGTGCCTGAAAAAATGTTAGTATCTTGAGGTACGATAGCAATTTGTTGTCTAAGACTTTTTACAGTTGGATTTTTAATATTAATATTATCAATTAAAATTTCTCCAGACAAAACATCATAAAAACGTAGTAAGAGGTTAACTAGGGTACTTTTACCCGCTCCTGATGAACCAACTAAGGCAATTACTTCCCCCTTTTTCGCCGTCAAATTAATATTTTTGAGGACTAATTTATCGCTGTCATAACCAAAATTAACATCTCGATATTCTACTAATCCATTAACATTTAATAACTCGATTGCGTCGGTTTTTTCAGTGATTAAAGGTTGTATTTCTAACAACTCATAAACGCGCTCGATCGATGCTTGACCTTGTTTAAATTCATTATAATTATTCGTCGTAATACTAATAGGATCAATTAACAAAACTACCGCCACAATATACCTAACAAAATCAGCACCGGTGATGTTATCTAAAGAGATTTGCCAAGCACCTAAAAATAATAAAAAAATGATGCTCATTGCCTCTAAAAATCCCACTACTACAAACTGAAGGGCTTTAATTTTTTCGGCGGCAAATTTACTTTTACGATTATTTTCTGCTTCGATGACAAATCGATCGATCTCATATTCTTCAGCAGTAAAGGCTTGAACTAATCTAATACCCGAAAAAACTTCCGTAATCAATGCTGATAAATTTGATACCCTTGCTTGGCTTTTTCTTGTCAAATTTAATAGCTTATCCCCAAACCAAGTTACTAAACCTGCCATCAAAGGAGCAACTATAAAAGTAGCAATAGTTAATTGCCAATTTACAAAAATCATATAGCCTAATAGTACAATTAACTGTAAAATACTAGGAATAAATTGCTGAAAAAATTTATTAATAACCTCTCCAATTCGATCGACATCTTCCGTTAATCGATAAGCTAAATCACCAGTTTTTGTTACTTCAAAATAATTTAAACTCAACTTTTGTAAATGACTATAAACTAATCGGCGTAAATCCAGAGTAATATTAAGAGCTGCTTTTGCCATAAAAGTATCTTGCCCGTATTGTGCTACACCTCTAAGCAAAAAGACAACGGCGATAACTCCGGCAAAAGGGATAATAGAATTTGTATCACCAGTGCCAACATATTCTGTCATCGAACCTGATGCCCATGCTAAGATAGGCCAAAAGATAGTAAAACCGATGGTAAAGATAAAGGCGATAATGATAGTTTGTCTTTCTTGACGAAGATAGGGTAATAAGTAGCTTGTTTTTGGTGGTAATTTCAAAACGATTAATATTGATTAGGTATTAGGTAAGCAATGATAAATTAGACAATCATTTTACCTTAAATGTCGATTGAATGCCCCGTTAAAATTTACAACCAAAAATACTCACAGAATTTAACGGAGAATGAAAAGCACTCAACCAAAAAATATCCGTAGGTAGGCAATCCCAAACTTCCTGTTTTGAAAGGGCGGGTTTTTGGTTTTTGGTTAAAAAGTGAAAAATCAAGGTTTTGAGACTTTGTATAGATAAAGTTATACAAAATTGTTTTAAATAAAATTAAAGTAAAAATGCTAATTTTTTGAGATAGAAATAGGCTACTCTAACCAACGGCG
The DNA here is from genome assembly GCF_000332235.1 of Geminocystis herdmanii PCC 6308. NCBI lineage: Bacteria > Bacillati > Cyanobacteriota > Cyanophyceae > Chroococcales > Geminocystaceae > Geminocystis > Geminocystis herdmanii. Next base: position 217,540 of record NZ_CM001775.1, read on the forward strand.
AAAACTAAAAAAATTATTTAATAAGTTTTGTAAAGTTAAATTTTTAGCATAATTTTGTTTAGTAAAAAGTAATGCTGTTTTACTATTAATTTCGCTTAAAGTTGGGTAAATATGAATACCAGTTAAACTACTTACTTTGAGATTATTTTTCATTGCTAATATAATTTCATTGATTAATTCTCCTGCGGATTCTCCAATGATTGTTGCCCCTAAAATATCCCCTTTTAAAGTAGTAATAATTTTTGCAAATCCTGTTATTTTTCCTTCTGTTTGATTTCGATCGATCCCTTGAATTTCTTGTTTTAAAACTATGATATTATCTCCATAAATATTCCTAGCTTGACTTTCTAATAAGCCAACTCTAGCTAATTCAGGGGAAGTAAAAATGCCATAGGGAATGACTCGATAATCAGCTTTTTTGCTAGGGAAAAAAAGAGCATTTTGCAGTACGATCGTCGCTTCATATCCTGCGACATGGGTAAATTGATAACCGCCAATCACATCACCGCAACCATAGATTTTTTTATTGGTAGTTTGCAGTTTTTCATTAACCTTAATTCCCTGTTGATTATAGTCAACATTTGCCTTTTCTAAATCTAAAGATTTGATGTTCGGAGTACGTCCAACACAAACTAAAATTTCTTCAGCAATTAACTTTTCACCTAGCACAAAAACAACTTTTTTACCATCAATTAATTCCACTTTTTCCGCTTTAGCCGACTTAATTATTCTTATCCCTTCTTCTTGAAACTGATTTTCGATGATTTTTGAGGCTTCTGGGTCTTCTTTAGCTAAAAGTTGACTTCTACTGGCTATAATAGTTATTTTCGAGCCTAATCTTCTTAATGCTTGTCCTAACTCACAGGCGATGGCGCCTCCTCCCATAATAACCATAGATTTTGGTAATTCCCTTAAAGAAAAAACCTGTTCATTGGTAATAAAACCCACTTCCTTTAACCCTTCAATATCAGGAATTTTAGGACTTGAACCCGTAGAAATCACAAAATTACGAGCTTGTAATTGTCTCCCATCAACTTCAAAAGTATTTTTATTGATAAATTTACCATCTCCAAAAATAACTTCAACTCCTAACCCCCTAAATCTTTCGGGAGAATCGTGAGGTTCGATCGTGCTAATTACATTATCAACATGACGAATTACTTGATCAAATTTAATCTCCACATCCTGACTATAAACCCCAAAATTACCGCTATTTTGTACTTGATAAGCCATTCTACTAGCATGAATCAAGGATTTACTTGGTACACATCCATACCATAAGCAATCTCCCCCTAAACGATGCTTTTCTACTAAGGCAACTTTGGCTTTTAATTGTGATGCCGCACTAGCTACAACCAAACCACCTGAACCGCCTCCGATAATCACTAAGTCATATTCTTTCATGGTGAGAGTACCTTTTTTACTGTTGTTCCTATTCTCTCTCAAAGATGAAAATACAAAACAATTTGAGCTTAAAATCCCGACTATTTTAGTCGGGTATATTTGCCAACTAATTAAATAACTGTTATAGTTTGAAAAAGCAATCATTTAAAGATTATTTTCAGATTCATCATTATCGATCACACAGGAGAAGATAAAATGACCCAAGCACTCGATCGTCCCGTCACTAACACCCCTAAATTTAAACCTACCTTCACCAAATTAGTTTCTAAAGAGGGAAATACAGAATATCCCCTTAAAGCAATCCATATTTGCGAAGAAACCTTTGCACCCTTAGAAGTAGCCTACGATTACGATGCTATCAAAGCTCAAGTAAGCCGTGAAAGTATCGCTAATGGGCCTAATTCTATCTGGCGCTATAAAGCCTTTTTGCCCGTTGAAAGTGAAAATCCCATCGATGTGGGTACTGGGATGACTCCCCTTGTGAAATCAAATCGTTTGGCTCGTCGTTTGGGTCTGAAAAATCTTTATATTAAAAATGATGCTGTTAATATGCCTACCCTTAGTTTTAAGGATAGAGTTGTTTCTGTTGCTTTAACCCGTGCTAGAGAGTTAGGTTTTACTACCGTTTCCTGTGCTAGTACCGGTAATTTGGCTAACTCCACTGCTGCGATCGCCGCCCATGCAGGTTTAGACTGTTGTGTTTTTATTCCTTCGGATTTAGAAGCAGGAAAAGTTTTAGGCACATTGATCTATAATCCTACGGTAATGGCTGTTAAAGGTAACTATGACCAAGTTAACCGCCTTTGTTGTGAAGTTGGTAATACCTATGGTTGGGGTTTTGTTAATATCAACTTACGTCCTTACTACTCTGAAGGTTCTAAAACTTTAGGTTTTGAAGTGGCTGAACAATTAGGGTGGAAGTTACCTGATCATATTGTTGCACCTTTAGCCTCTGGTTCTTTATTTACCAAAATTCATAAAGGTTTCCAAGAGTTCGTTAAGGTTGGCTTAGTGGATGATAAACCTGTGCGTTTCAGTGGTGCGCAAGCGGAAGGTTGTTCACCTATTGCCCAAGCCTTCAAGGAAGGTAGAGATTTTGTTATCCCTGTTAAGCCTAACACCATCGCAAAATCGATCGCCATTGGTAATCCTGCGGATGGAATGTACGCTTTAGATTTAGCTCGTAAAACTAACGGTAATATCGAATCCGTCACCGATGCGGAAATTATTGAAGGGATCAAATTATTAGCGGAAACTGAAGGTATATTTACAGAAACGGCAGGAGGCACAACCGTTGCCGTATTAAAAAAATTAGTGGAAGCAGGAAAAATTGATCCTGAAGAAACTACCGTTGTTTATATCACTGGTAATGGCTTGAAAACTCAAGAAGCTGTACAAGGTTATATTAGTGAGCCTTTCTTAATCGAACCTAAATTAGATAGCTTTGAACGTGCTTTAGAACGCTCTCGTACTTTAGAGCGTTTAGAATGGCAACAAGTCTTAGTGTAATAAACTTATCCAATAATTCTAATTTATTCATCGTAGAACAGGCATCTTGCCTGTGTTTTTCGTAATCAAGGGTTGAATATTATTCAACCCCTACAAATTTGTTAACTTTATTAAAATTACTCAAAATATGTCCGTTAAAGTATTAATTCCCACTCCTTTACAAAAATTTACTAAAGAACAAGCTACGATCGAATGTAGTGCAACTAATGTTCAAGAATTGATTGATGCCTTAGAAGCGAATTGCCCCGGTATCAAAGCTCGTTTGTGTGACGAACAAGGTGCGCCCCGTCGTTTCCTCAATTTCTATGTTAATAGTGAGGATATTCGCTTTTTAGATAATGTGGCAACTCCTTTAACCGATGGTGATGAAGTAAGTATTGTACCTGCGGTTGCTGGGGGCTGATCAAATTTTCGTAAAACAGGCATCTTGCCTGTCTCATTTCCCCCCCACTTTTTTTTGATTTCTTTATAGCCTAACTTCTCCCTAAATATTTGTATTAAAACACACTTCAAACTCTTTAATATCAAGATTTATAGGGAATTTAGAGACAAAGGTTACTAGATACATTTTGTCAAAAATCGAGTGTCTCCTTTGATTTATATAGTTTCGATCGATTCTGTAGAGTATTTTGAGGCGTTTCCTTTACCAAAAATATAGTAGAAATATATTTTATAATGAGTAAAAACATTTGACCTTCATTTATTTATTTTTTATTGTTAATAATATGCCTCATTAGATAGTAATGCAGATTATCTAATTACAGGAGATTTAGATTTATTAATTATTAAAGAGTTTGAGAAAACGAAAATTGTCACTTATCAAGATTTTTATAGCCTTTTTGTAGAATAAACTAACCTAAATACTATCTTCCTAGCAAAAGCCTGTATCATTTCCCCATTTAACTTTTAGAAACAATTTTGTTAAAATGCTGACATGACTAAACTAGACATCACTGAATCTCAATCCCTTGATTTTTTGGGATAAGTGCGTAACTTCTATTGGTTTCATCCCTTAACCTCCTTTCCCTACAAAATCAGTTAGGTTAATGCAAGTTACAAGTATTGGGCTAGTAATTCAAAAAAAATGAAATATTAATTAGACAAAGTCTTCTATAATATTTGATTATGAATTAATAATGGTTATGAACAAAAGTCAAAAAATCAAAGAAATAATCTCTTTGCGTCAACCCCTAGCTCAAAAATTGACGATCGTAGAAGATAACCTGAATCACTTACAGATTACTTGGCACAAACTCGAAGATTACCGTAATCAGTTACAAGCCAAAACTCAAGACGATAAAGTATTAGGTAAATTACAAGAAATCAATTTCAGTGACTCCAAAACTAAAATACAAGAATCCTTAGAAAAACTTAGTAAACTATCCAGTCGTTTCCAAAGACAAACATTAAATATAGGAGTAGTGGGACGTGCTAGACAAGGAAAAAGTCGCTTATTACAAAGTATTACGGGTTTAGGAACTGGAGAAATTCCCGACGGTAATCGTCAACACTGTACAGGTGTTCGCAGTACCATTCACCATAATCCCCATGTGGAAACCTATGGGGAAGTATATTTTTATACAGAACGCAGTTTTCTTTATGAAGTTATCTATCCCTACTATAGAGCCTTAGATTTAGGACAAAATCCTATTTCCATTCAAGATTTTGCCAATAATCCCTTACCCAGTCTAAGATTAGACGACTCTGAAAATCAAGCTAAATACGAACACTTAAAACGTTATCACGTCCATTTTTCCCAATATAGTCATCTTTTAAAATCTCCTTCCCCTCGCAATATTCGTCAAGATGAAATTCGTCAATATGTAGCCCAAGATGACAACAACGGAGAGCGTATTTATTTTAACTATTTAGCTGTTAAAGAAGTCAAAATTACTTGTCAATTTCCTAATAAAGAAGTAGGACAAATTGCTGTGGTAGATATGCCGGGGTTAGGAGATACTGGGGTTGGTGATGAAAGAAGAATGATTCAAGTCTTAGCCGAGGATATTGATTTTGTCTTGTTTGTCAAAAAGCCTAATGCTTCAGGAGCTTATTGGGAGGATGTGGATGTTAAACTTTACGATGCCGTCAACACTTCTTTGAAAGATTTACCCGTAAAATCATGGTCATTTATGGTGTTAAATCAAACTAATAAAAATTCAGATTATGGTGATAATTCTGCTAACTGTCAAGATTTAATTCAATCCATGACAGAAAAACACATTAACGTAAGTGATTGTATTATTGTTAATTGTGCGAATCCCGAAGAAGTCAACGAGAAAATTTTAGAAAAAACCCTCGATTATTTAAGTCAGAATATCAGTCAATTAGATCAAAAATATGTCACTGCATTTTATGATCAATTAGGTGATTTACAGTCAACAATTAAAGGAGAATTGCAGAAAGCAAAAGAGACTTTAAATAAAGTTGACAGTGTTGAATCTGAGTCAACATTTGATGAACTTTTTGATAATTTTTGGGATAATCTTACTAATGATTTAACAGATTTATTAGAAGATTTAAGAGAAAAAAGAAATGATCAAGATGATTATTTTAAAGAACAAGTAGAAAAAGTTTTTCAAGAGTGCCAAAAAGATGAAACTATTTTCCCTAGTCTCGAACAGATCAGAAAAAGAAAAAATAGCATTATACAAGGTGATTATCCTAGTACTTATGGTACTTATATTAATGAAATAAGAACAGGTTTATCTCGTCGTTTTCTTAATTTAGATGATGGGTTAAAAAAATCGATCGAAGAATTAAAAACAGAGATTACTAATGTTTTAACTAATCAGTGTAATTTGAAAGGTTTAAGCATGGAGAAAGGTAGTAAATTTTTGCAAGAAATAACAGATTTAATTCCTGATTCCTGTACTACTTTGAAAGAAGGTTTTACTGTTATGGGAAATTTTGAGTTATCTTATCGAGGCTTAATTCAATATCATATTCGAGAAAATTTGGACAATTTAAGACAGGATAATAGTCCATTACCGAAAGGAGGAAAAGAGCAAGATGTTTTAGATAATCTGCAAGAGTTATACAAAGAAACGATTTATCTATGTAAAAATGCCCTAGATAACAACTTTTTGCGGATACCAAGTCAAGCGGCTTTTGCCATTGTGGAGGAATTTGTCGATTTAGTTTTGAGAAGTAAAGATGCTCAAAGACAATGGCGTAAGTTTTTATTACCTTACAGAGCGGACATTTGGAGTGATACCTTTCAAATTTTGGGAGATAATACCCGTTTACGTCAACAGTGGATTCAATTAATAGAAGAAACAGAAAATATCAATTCTTCTTTACTCCAATAACTAATCATTAATTAAGGAACAAAAATTATGCTTTCAAGAATATTGTAACCCCTAATTAAAAAACAGACTCTGAAAGTGACAATGTTAGGTCATTCTGGAGTCGGGAAAACAAGTCTTTTATGTGCTATGTATGATCAATTCGATCGCATCATTGGGAAAACTAATTTACAATTAACTCCTGATGATGAAACAAAAACTATCTTAGATCAACGCTTAAAAGAATTAAAAGAATCAGCACAACAAAATAGTATTAAGGTTAGAGGAGGTATCAATAAAACGGAAACAGCGAGAACATATAATTTCGACTTGGGCAAAACAGGAAAAGTTGCTTCGATAAAATTACTTTTTCAAGACTATTCTGGTGGCGATATTTTCACAAAAAAAGAAGCGGTAATAAACTATATTCGTGATTCTGTTGCTATTCTTATTGCTATTGATACCCCAGCGTTGATGGAAAATAATAGTCAATGGCATGAGGAATTAAATCAACCTCAAATTATTTATGATTTATTTAAAAGCAGTTTTGCCGATCTCGATTCCCCTAAATTAGTTATTTTTGCACCCGTTAAATGTGAAAAATATTTACGAGACACCACTGGAGAACAACAATTGGTCACGGCAATACAAGAAAAATATAGCAACTTGCTCAGTTTTTTCCGTAGTGATGCTTTAGTTCCCTACGTTGCAACAGTTATGACACCAGTGGAAACTTTAGGCAGTGTGGATTTTTCTAGGGTAGAAGAAGATGAAAATGGTGAACCCATTTTTTATTTTCGTAAACCAGATCCCAATAAATTTTATTCACCAAACAATAGTGATCAACCCTTACGTTATCTACTCAGATTTTTATTAAAACTTCATCTACAAAAACGTAAAATGTCTTTTCTAGAATTAATTTTTGTGATGCTCGATCAAGATAAAACTTTTCTCAATGCCATGAGTGAATTTTCTAATGGTTGCAAAAATAATGGTGCTTTTACAATTTTTCAAGGTGCAAATTTATTAACAATTAATTAAATAGAAATAGAAAAATAATTATTATGGATATTTTTGTTAAAACAAGTAACAAGTCAAAAGATTATAAATGGTTCAATGCTGAAAATAGTCAAATACAATTTCCGAGTATTTCTAATCCTAATCAATTGGAAAAATTAGTGGATACTGAATTTGAATCTCTGGTTTTATACCGTGAATCAAGGCAATTAATTCTGGCAATAACTGCTTTAAAAAGTGGTAGAACTGATAATCGTACTCGCCCTATTCGTAACTCTTTAATTTGGATTGCTGATAATGATGATGAAGCAAAAATTAGAGCAATTATTTATGAATATTTAACTGCTAAAGATGAATTAGAAAGCAAAGTTGCTAAAGCCATTACTGAGACACCAGAAATTAAGATTGATTATCAAAAAATTAAGAGTGTTGGTGATGAAACTAAAGTAAAAAGAGCTTCTTTACCACAATCTAATTTAGCTTATAAAATTGGGAATTTAGCTCAATATAAACAAGATTTAAGTAAAGAAATTGAGCAATATAATTTACCGAAAAATGAAGGTTTATTAATCTTGATTACTGACAGTAAATCAAAAGAAATTGTTGAGGAATTGAAGCCTTGGCGTGGATTATCTAGTAAAATTTATGGCGGAGAATGGATTATTTTAGAAAAAAAGTCACAATCATCGACATCATCAAAATCATCAAAGAATTATTCCACAAATAACAATTCCAACGGATTATTCATCAACGGATTATCGATCGTATTAGCAATAGTCTTAATCGTAAGTAATATTTTCTGGTTTTATCAAATTAATGAATTAAAACAAAAAATCAATCAAATTGAAAATTTACAATCAGTAATTGATAAATCAAAAGCTGATGTAGAAAGACTAACAACCAATTTAGAAACTGATATTAATACTGCTAAAGATAAATTTGAGAAGGCATTTATAGAAGCAAAAAAACAATTTAATAAAGATATTTCTGGTGCAACTACTAAATACAAAACTGAAATGACAAAAGTAAAACAAAATTTAAGTGATAGTGTGCAAAAACTGAATTAAAGTTCAAAGTTCGATCGAATGTAGTGCAACTAATGTTCAAGAATTGATTGATGCCTTAGAAGCGAATTGCCCCGGAATTAAAGCTCGTTTATGTGACGAACAAGGTGCACCTCGTCGCTTCCTCAATTTCTATGTTAATAGTGAGGATATTCGCTTTTTAGATAATGTGGCAACTCCTTTAACCGATGGTGATGAAGTTAGTATTGTACCTGCGGTTGCTGGGGGCTAAATTTAACTAAATCATATTATATTTTATCATAGGGTGGGCATTGCCCACCCTACAACGTAAGTTCAGTTATGTTATCTTATTCCGCAGGTTCGATCGTGCTTGTTAAACCGTGACTTTTTAAAGTTTCACAGTAAAATTCTGCGTGTTCTAAAGCACAGGTAGTCACTAAGCCAATACCGTTAGTATGGGTTTCCATCATGACGCTAACGGCTTGAGGTTCATTCATGCCGACAGTTTCCATTAATACTTGCACTACATATTCCATACTATTAAAACTGTCGTTGTGTAACAATACTCTGTAACCTGAGTCATGTTTGCGTTTAGTTGCTGATTTTTCTGTAGGTTTATCAATTACTTGAGTTCCCATAAAATTTAATTACCTCCTTTATAAAAGTTTATAAAGATTATTTTAACGATTAACATAAGCAAAATTTATTGGGTTTTAGAAAAAAACCATTAACAATCAGGGAATAAAATCCCTAGATTACTAAAGAAGCGATCGTACTCTCTAAAATTTCACTAGCTCGATCGATTTCTTCAGCTGAGACAATAAGAGGTGGTACAAAACGCAATACTTTTGGACCTGCTGGAGCTAATAATAAACCATTTTCCATAGCTTTTTTGACAATATCCACAGAGGTTAAATCAAAATCCCTTTCGATTTCAATACCATCGATTAATCCCCAGCCTCTTACTTCTGAGAATATTTTAGGATATTTTGAGACGATCGATCTTAATTTCGTGCGTAATTGTTCTCCTCTAGCTTGAACATTTTGAAGGATATTATCTTTTTCCAGAGTCTGTAAAACCGCTAAACCCGCTGCACAAACGAAAGGATTACCGCCAAAAGTACTGGCATGATTACCCGGCTCAAAAACATCACAGGAAGCCTTACACATCATCGCACCAATGGGAATACCACCTGCTAAACCTTTGGCTGAGGTGAAAATATCCGGCTCAACTCCCAAATTTTCATGCCCCCACATTTTACCCGTTCTACCGACTCCTGTTTGTACTTCATCAAATACTAATAAAATACCCGTATCATCGCAAATTTTGCGTAACCGTAGGAAATAATCTAAATCACCGGGGATGACTCCTCCTTCTCCTTGTAGTGGTTCAATCATGATTGCGGCTACTCTTCGATCGCCCTCATCGATATTCGTAATCGCTTCTTCGATGGCGATAATATCATTATAGGGAACATACTCGAAACCCGGAACGAGAGGCTCAAAATGTTTTTGATATTTAGGTTGCCCTGTCGCCGTAACGGTTGCCAATGTGCGTCCATGAAAACTCGATTTAGCGGTAAGAATCACAGGTTGTTCTAAAAATTCTAGTACGGTATGGGCATATTTACGCACTAATTTTATAGCGGCTTCGTTGGCTTCTGCACCAGAATTACAGAAAAATACCTTATCAGCGCAGGAATGTTCGACAATCCATTTTGCTAACTGTCCTTGTTGTTCTGTATAGTAAAAGTTAGATATATGGTGTAACTGCTGAATTTGTTTGGTTACGGCTTCTACTAAGGCAGGATGTGCATGACCAAGAGTACAGGTTGCAATACCTGCGACAAAGTCGAGATATTCTTTTCCTTCGGTATCCCATAATTTACAACCCTTACCCTTTTCGATCGTAATGGGAAAACGCCCGTAAGTGTTCATTACATAGGTGTTGAATGTATCTCGATCGAAACCAGTATTTATAGTCGATTCTAATATTGCTGTGTTCACAAATTTACTCCTGATTTTCTATCTAAGGGAAAATAATTAATTCCTTTAAGATTGACAATTATCTTTTATTCTGTCATATTCAACCCCTTTCCATGATTAATATGAAGAAATGCAGACAATTAAGCCTCCACAAAAGATTTTTAATAAGTTCGTAGTAAGGGTTTTAACCCTTAACCACCTTAGTTCGATGCAAGAATGTTTGATAAGGGCAGGTTTCAGGTTGCAGGTTGCAGGTTTCAGGTGTAATTTTCAGAAGATTATATAATTCGATCAAAGAATTGAAGATAAAAAAATCAATTAGGATATATTTTTTGTGAATTCTTTAACCCTTTCCGATACCCTTTCCGCAACCTTTACAGCACCAAAAATTTTATGATTCACTCAGGTTTAACCCTTATTCCAGAAAATGTGGTTGATGTCTAATGGCTAAAGCCATCACTACAAACTTCTTTTGATAATCGATTATTCATCCCTAGTTAAACTCTCATGGATTGAGGGAAAAAAATGATAAGATAATTTTTGCTATAGCTAGTAATATTAAAGGAAATAAATGGCAGAAACATTGATGTTTAATGCTTTGCGTCAAGCCATAGACGAAGAAATGGCAAGGGATGACAAAGTTTTTGTATTAGGAGAAGACGTTGGGCAGTACGGCGGTTCATATAAAGTAACTAAAGGTTTATATGAAAAATACGGCGAATTTAGAGTATTAGACACCCCCATCGCCGAAAATAGCTTTACAGGAATGGCAGTGGGTGCCGCCATGGCAGGATTACGCCCCATTATCGAAGGGATGAATATGGGTTTTCTCTTACTTGCCTTTAATCAAATTGCCAATAATGCAGGAATGATGCGTTATACTTCGGGGGGAAATTATAAAATTCCTACTGTAATTCGAGGACCCGGAGGTGTGGGGCGACAATTGGGGGCTGAACATTCTCAACGTTTAGAGGCTTATTTTCAAGCTGTACCCGGTTTAAAAATTGTTGCCTGTTCGACGGCTTATAATGCTAAAGGTTTATTAAAATCTGCTATTAGAGACGATAATCCTGTATTATTTTTTGAACACGTTTTACTCTATAACCACAAAGAAAATCTACCTGATTACGAATATACCGTTCCTTTAAACAAAGCGGAAATAGTGCGTAAAGGAAAAGATGTCACTATTTTGACTTATTCTCGGATGAGACATCATTGTACCCAAGCGTTAAAACAAATCGAAAAAGATGGATATGATCCTGAAATCATTGATTTAATTTCCCTCAAACCTTTAGATATGGAGACAATTGGGGAGTCTATCCGCAAAACCCATAAAGTGATCATTGTGGAAGAGTGTATGAAAACGGGAGGTATCGCTGCGGAATTAACGGCATCGATTAATGATCAATTATTTGATGAGTTAGATGGGCCTGTGGTGCGTTTATCTTCTCAAGATATTCCTACTCCTTATAATGGTACTTTAGAAAGATTGACGATCGTACAACCGGAGCAAATCGTTGATGCTGTGCGTAAAATCATGACGAATAAAATCTAAATAATTAACAATTAACAATTAACAATTAACAATGAATAATTAACAATGCAACGGATAATATACACAGAAATAATCATTATTTATTATAAATTTTAATGGAAAAACAAAGAGCTTTTATTATTTTAATCATTGTTTTAATTGCCACTTCGATCGTAACTTTGATAAATTTGCCCTTACAATTAGGGTTAGATTTACGAGGAGGATCACAATTAACCATACAATTACAAACTACTCCCGAAGTGCCAGAAATTACCACTGAGAAACTAGAAGGAGTACGCACGGTTATTGATAATCGAGTCAATGGTTTAGGGGTATCAGAAGCGGTGGTGCAAAGTGTGGGAAACGATCGAATTTTAGTACAGTTACCCGGTGTAAATGATCCCCAAGAAGCGGAAAGAGTCTTAGGGGGTACAGCTCAATTAGATTTTCGTACCGAAACCGACAACCCCGAAATTCAAGCTCAATATCAAATTAGACAACAAGAATTAGGAGAGTTAGTTTTTCAAGCTCAATTATTGCAAGGAGAAGAATTAACCGCCCAAGAGGCTAAAATTGAGGCAAAACGAGCTGAAATAGCCGAATTATCAGAACAGTTATACACAAAAAGCGAATTAAATGGGGAAAAACTGAAAACCGCCGGTTATCAACCGACTCAACAGGGTACAGACTGGGAAGTAATCCTCGAATTTAATGACGAAGGAGGCAAATTATTTGCTGAATTAACTAAAAGTATCGCAGGTACAGGACGTACTTTAGGTATTTTTCTCGATAATAGATTAATTAGCGCTCCCGGTGTCAGTGCTGAATATGCTAGTACAGGAATTATGGGGGGTAGAGCAACGATTTCTGGTGGAGGAGGCTATACCCTCGAACAAGCTAGAGAATTAGCCCTACAATTAGAAGGAGGCGCTTTACCTTTACCCGTGAAAATTGTCGAAAATCGTACCGTTGGAGCAACTTTAGGACAAGATAGTATTCGTAGAAGTATTATTGCAGGACTTTCTGGTTTAGTGCTGGTTTTAATCTTTATGGCTATTTATTATCGTTTACCGGGGATTATTGCCGATTTATCTTTAATTATCTATGCCATCCTTAACTTAGCTTGTTTTTCGATCGCAGGAGTAACGTTAACTTTACCCGGTATTGCAGGTTTTCTCCTGAGTATTGGTATGGCGGTAGATGCCAACGTGTTAATTTTTGAACGGACAAGGGAAGAATTAAGAGACGGAAAAACCCTCTATCGATCGGTCGAATCGGGCTTTTATCGTGCATTTGGCAGTATTTTAGATGGTAACGTCACTACCTTAATCGCTTGTATTGCTTTATTCTGGTTAGGTTCAGGTTTAGTCAAGGGTTTTGCTTTAACTTTAGGTATTGGTGTTGTCGTCAGTATGTTCACTGCGTTAACTTGTACTCGTACTTTTATGCTAATTACCGTACTAGGCTTTCCCAATATTCGTCAACGTCCCGAATTATTCTGTCCTAATCTTAAGCCGATCGAATAAACTTAGTCATTGTCTCTCCAATCATTTCGATCGAGACGTAAAATTTTACGTCTCAAGTGTTAGGTTAAAGAATTGAGAAGAAACTTATGTTTATTGATTTTCTTCTTTTTTTTGTACAAGAAAGAGTCTTCAATAATTATGATTGTTTCACTGTGGAACGGGCATCCTGCCCGTATGTTAGGAGATGTCTAATACACTAATAAAAAATCCTTCATGCTTTCCTTGTCTCTCTTTGTTTTTAACTTATAATATTTTTGTTATTCTAATATTTATATATTTAAAGAATCATGGAAACTTTTATTAATTTCAACCAAGAAAATCAGGAAAAACTCCAATATATTCAAGAAAAGACTAATCAAAATATAGAGTCTTCAATCATTACAGCTATTGAAATTTATTTTAAACAAATAAAAGCTCAAGAAGATCCCCTCGCACGACTCAAACAAAGTCCTTTAATTGCTAGTTTTGAAGGGGATGCTAATTTATCGGAAAAGTGTGAAGAAATTTTCCGTCATTCCCTAGAAAATAAATGATTATTGCAGATACGGGGTTTTTTTTAGCTTTATTCAACCTTAATGACAAATATCACTTAAAAGCTCGAAATATTTTATACAGTCTTAGTGAATCTTTAATTACCACCCATCCAGTAATTACAGAAACTTGCTATTTACTTGTGACTAGGGGAGGAGGAATTAAGCAAGAATGTCAATTTTTAAAAGATGTAGCCGATGAAGCATTTAAAATTTTTGAGTTCAATCCTCAACATTTCCATAGAATGGCATTACTAATTAGTCAATATCAAAATTTGCCGATGGATTATGCCGATGCTTCTTTGGTGGTTTTAGCTGAAGAATTAAAGGAAAGAAGAATTCTTACTACTGATTTTCGAGATTTTTCAGTTTATCGTTGGAATAATATTAATACTTTTGAAAATTTACTTCTAATATAACCGATTATTGCCTCAAACTTATACAATAGACTTCTCCAAAAATCATGATTGTCAATCAGAGATCATTAAAAACATAACTTGGATTGATAAAAAGTTTATCAAAATTAATTTTATTTTTCATTATGGTCGATGTCTATTGATTTTCTTATTTTTTTGTACAAGAGTTTATTGACTGATAAATCAATGTTTGAGGGTTTTAAACCTGAAACCTAACCTAGTAAAAATTACCCTTTTAATCAGTGCTTAACGTCAGTTAGGTATCAAAAATTTAATTTTTCCAAAAGTATAAAAGTAGCTTTATTTCTTTTTGCCGATCCTTATCTATATCTATAAATAAAGGTATTGTCTGAAAATTTTATTGTAATTTTTTCTTCACAAAAGACATAACCTGATTGAGTTGTTTTTTCAATTGCGCAACTTCAGATTCTAAATGAGCTACTTTTGCTTGTAATTGTTCCAATTCTATACCTCCTGAAGTTCCTCCCATGGTGGGAGTATCAGTTGGGGTACTAGCCATTAATTTAACCAATTTCTTGGATTTTTCCATGGACTCTCGGATACCGTGAATCAACTGTTTTTGATCAAAGGGTTTTTCTAAGAAAGAGAAAAATTCAAAAGGTTCGGGAATTTTATCAGTTACTTCATCTTTCCTACCTGACATCATTAAAAGAGGAATAGCTTTTAATCGAGCATCTTTTTGTATTTCTTGGTAAACTTCCCAACCGCTCATTTTTGGTAGAAAAAAATCTAACATGATCAAATTAGGATTACAACTGTGGATTAATTCCATGCCTAGAAGTCCGTCTTTGGCTTCCACTATGTCAAACTTAAATTTTTCTGGTGGTAGCATCTCTTTAACAGTTTTTCTAATAACCAGACTGTCATCAATAAGTAAAATTTTGTGATTTGCCACAATCAAACTCCTTGCAAAAAAAATAAGACTTTAATGGTATTTAGTATAGTAAAACTTTGGTAACTTTCTTTGACGAAATTTCCATAACTTTATTTTTCATCCACATAAATAATGCTAAGTAAACCTGAGTAAACCATACAAATAGATGAGATGATGAATGACTTGGAAGACTTGGAAGACTCCGAAGACAGGGAGATTATATTTTGCATCAGTACTTAGTTAAATGGGTTTTTGTTTTGAAATAACTCTATTTCTACTTGCTCACAAATACGATGATAAGATATTAAGTGTATCTCTTGAACATAGGGGGTATTTTTTTCAGAGACAAAGAGGGGATAATCAATTAAGTCACCCATTATGCCACCATCGTTACCCGCCATGCCAATGGTAATTAAACCTTGTTCTTTAGCGGTTTTTAAGGCATAAATAACATTACGGGATTTTCCTGATGTGGACAATACCCATAACATATCTCCTGTTTTGCCAAAACATTCTACTTGACGTGAAAAAATGGTGGCAAATTCATGATCATTACTCCAAGCGGTGAGGGTAGCAGGATTTGTGCCGAGGGCGATGGCTGGTAATCCGGGTCGATCGAACTGAAACCGTCCGACAAACTCAGCGGCAATGTGTTGAGCATCTGCGGCTGAACCACCATTGCCACAAATAAAAAGAGTGTGTCCTGCTTGAAAACGACGAGCTACTTCTTGACTAACTCGATCTATCGATCGACAATATTCTTCATTAAAGGCGTTTTCAAGACATTTTAAACGTTCTTGTATCCAATGATTCAATCTTTTCCTCCTGATTTGAGATAATCACAAAATTCGATCATTTTTAACTGCAAACTTGAGAAACCAAAGCCATAACATCCGTACGGGTAAGTTTTGGTTTTCCTAAAATCAGCACTTCTAAGGTAGCATGAGCAAGGGTTAAAGGTATCTGACAAAATTGTAAAGCCGGTCCTTTGGGTAAAGATTTGGTATAAGAATCCGCTAAACTGAGATTATAACGCGCATATTTGTGCATATCTTCTAATTGCCAACCTTCAGGAAAAAAACTAACGCCTCTTATTTTATCTTCTTGATGATTCCGCAGAATATTAACTGCCTGTAAACCTCTGCCAAAACCGATGGCTTGTTCTCTATTGGTTTGAGTATTATCATACCATCCCCATAAATCCGATAATAATAAACCTACTGCACCAGCGACACTAAAAGTATATTGATCTAAATGGGATTTTGTTTTTATTCTCCAGTTATTATCCGCCCAATAAGCCATTCTATCCGCCATGGCTGCGGTGGCATCCCAAATTCTGGGGGCAATACTAAGAGGTGCTAATAACGCCCATTCTCCAAATCGATAACTCACTTCAGGAATTAAATGTTGGTAGTTTTTCACAGTGTTTGCCATATCTTCGATCGTGCTATTTTCATGACCTGATTGTAATGCCAAACTCATATTTTTCAAAATTTGAACTTTTATACCACTGTCAATATTGGGATGATCTTCGATTTCATCTATAGCCCTCATACATAAGTAAGCAGAAGTAACGGCTTCTTGCAGACCTTTAGGTAAACGAGAAATAGGGATATAAAAAGTACGACTGGTTTCTTTGAGAGTTTTTAAGGCATCTTTCTGCAAATTCATTGATATTCACTCCTCAAGTCCATTAAACGGGACAATACTAATACTGTTTAGGTAATCTTAACCGAATCTTCTCTCAATAGCATGAAAAATTTTTCTATTTTGTCAAAGGAATTTCGATCGAATATTGGTTTTAGAGAACAAAACGAAACAACATTTTACAATAAGTAGGGGTTGTTAAAAAAAATTTTTGCTATGGACACAGGAGTGGAGAGAGAAGATAAATACTGAAGTTATATTATAGCATCGGTGACTCTAGCTACATCATACATTTCTTTTACATCATGAACTCTTAAAATATTTGCCCCTTGAGTAATCCCATAGCTACAAGTCGCCGCCGTTCCCCAAATTCTGTCTTGAGGATTTTCTTGGTTTAAAATTTTACCGATAAAACTCTTACGAGATGTACCAATTAAAATAGGAAAACCTAATGTTTTAAGCTCTTGAATATTTCTTAAAATTTCTAAGTTTTGTTCATAGGTTTTGGCAAAACCGATACCCGGATCGAGGATAATATATTCTTTTTTGATTCCTAGATCGAGGGCTTCTTTAATTACTCCTTGAAAAAATAGCTTAATTTCTCCGATTAAATCTTGATAATCTGTAAGATTTTGCATGGTTTCAGGAGTGCCTTTTATGTGCATTAAAATAATTGGTACTTGCAATTTTGCCACCGTTGACAACATAGTGCGATCGAACGTACCACTTGAAATATCATTAACTATATCTGCCCCCATCTCTATAGCTTCTTGTGCTACTGTTGCTCTAGTGGTATCGATCGAAATAGGTGTATCAGAAAGCTCTCGTATTGCCTTGATAATCGGGATAACCCGTTGTAATTCTTCATCTAGGGAAATTTGTTTAGCTCCGGGGCGTGTGGATTGTCCACCAATATCGATTATATCAGCACCTCGATCGATCATAGTTAAAGCGTGTTTTATGGCAGTTTCCCGATGATTAAACTGCCCACCATCACTAAAACTATCAGGGGTAACATTCAAAATCCCCATTAAATAGGTACGACTTTCCCAGATAAAACGATGATGGCGGATAGTTAAAAAATCACACATAAAATTAATGGAGAATGGAGAATGGAGAATGGAGAATGGAGAATGGAGAATGGAGAATGGAGAATGGAGAATTAAGAATTGAGAGTCAAGAAAGGATAAGTAGGTAGAGGTTGACACAATTTCTATTAGTTTCACAATCTACAATCTATTGTCTGAAACCCTCGTAGAGAAGTTGCATGCAACGTCTCTACCTTAAATGTGGTTGAAGTCTATTGTGCATCTATCTGTACTTATTTTGTTAATTGTTAATTATTAATTATTATTTGTAGTTGACTAAACGGGCAAAACTAGAAGCCTCAAGACTTGCACCCCCAACTAATGCACCATCAATGTCAGGTTGTGCCATAATTTCATCAACATTACTAGGATTGACTGAACCACCATACTGTATAGTTACATTTTTATTAGTTAGCTGAGAGCGTATTAAAGCAATGACTCTATTTGCTTCTGTAGCTTCGCAAGTATCACCAGTGCCGATCGCCCAAATAGGTTCATAAGCGATAACAAGATTACTTTGATCTACATTAACTAAACCTTTTTGTAACTGATTAATAATAACATTTTCTGTTTCTCCTGCGTCCCGTTGTGCTTTACTTTCACCCACACAAAGAATTGGAGTTAAATTATATTTTTGTGTCGCTAATAAACGACTATTAACGGTTTCATCGGTTTCTCCAAAATATTGACGGCGCTCACTATGACCAACTATGACATAATTCATGCCTATTTCTGATAACATAGCTCCTGAAATTTCACCAGTAAACGCACCTTGATCAGCCCAATGGATATTTTGAGCACCTAGTTTGACTCGACTACCGTGTAAATTTTTCGACATAAAATTTAAACTGGTGAAAGGTACACATAAAACCACCTCTCTAGTTTCTGCTGTATCTTCTAAATGGGGCAAAAAAGCCTGTAAAAATTCAAGAGACTCCCCTTGAGTCTTGTGCATTTTCCAGTTACCCGCAATTATAATTTTTCGCACTTTTACTCCTAATTTCTTCTATTTTGTTAATATATACTGCTCCTATGCTCTGATGAATCAAATCTGGACACTATTTAATGAGCATAAGTATCAAACATATCATCTTATGATCGATCGGTCTTTTAGGCAATTAGGGGTGGCTGAAAATTTTTTTGGTGATGATGGGAAAAGGAGAGTTGGAGAGTTGAGGAATTGGGAAGATTGTTAAAACTAGAAGACTCGGAGATTAGGAGACTCGGAAATAATTAATTATTAATTGTTAATTTTTAATTCTTAATTCTTAATCAAGTTAAGAATTTGAGTCGTGATTTCCATACTTTCTTGATAAAGAACATCTTTACCCCAACGCTGTAATTGTTGACTTAGTAAAGTTTCAGTGCTTTGATCTGCTAATGATGTTACTTGTTGAATACGACAGGATTGAGCGCCTCCTCCTGCTTCCATGCGCATACAGCCCGTAGTTTCAGAACATAAAACAGTACAACAATCGGCGTTAAGGTTAGTGGAGGTTAGTTTTAAGCTGATTAAATCCCCTAAGACTTCGCCCCAGTCAGCAATGGGTACTCCTGCTAATTCGGCGGTGATGTGTTTGCCTTCTGGACTAATTAATTTAACGGTGGTAATGTTATAGTCTCCTTCCTCATAGCCATATTCGACAGGTAGCCAATTTAAACGACTGGCTAACCATCCTAAAAACATCAAGGCTTGAGAGGCGTTGCCTTTTTCATAGTCGATCGTAACTTGATCTACTTCCCAAATAGCACTTCGACGTTCAGGAGGATCAAATGCTTCGGCTGTCAACTCTTGCCATGGCGACAATCTAGCCCAATTGAGATCAATTAATGGTATATCCTTATTTAATAATTGACCAATTTTGAGTAATTCTGCTTCTGGTTGAACAAAAGTACTAGAATCGATGATGAGTCGATCGCAATTACTAACTAACCTTTGAAAGAGGGGATAATCTTCATCAATTCCAGCTTTCCACCAGATGAATTTTGGTAAGTCTGGAATCATCAACTCAGAAATTACACCCCCAACCCGTTCAAATGCCTCTGATACTCCCGTCACGGTGATATATTCGCAACAGATCAAACTATTAGCTGAACGTTTATTCACAGGGCAATAGGCAGATACTTGGGCTTTGACTCCTTCATCTTCCCCCGTAGTGGGACAAAGGGTGACAATACGACAAGGGTTAATAGATGCGATCGCATCTGCCATACCTGCGCCTTCCATATCGGGAGAATACTGTTTAATAGACGCTAATTCTGCTAAATCGATGTCACCTTTAGCTTGTTTTGCTTCAAATTCTGCCCTCAATTTAGCTAATAACTCAGGGGTTGAAAGTCCTGTTACTTCTAAACCGTAGGCTTTTTGAGCCGCTTTAATCGCAGAAGTGGTACGAGGTCCTCCAATACCATCTACAGGACCAGTATAAAAACCTAGGGAGGCTAGTAGTGGCTGTGTAGCTTCAGGCTCATAAACTAAAAAGCTAAAAGTAGAAGCCCTAGTGGCGGCTAAACCGTCTCCCACTCCGCTATAATTTTGCCAAATGTCATGTAATTCTCGATCGATGTAGTCTAAATTTACATCTTTGGGTGCTTGTAATGATACTAATGGTGTTGTCATGGTTTTTAGTTGTATTAAAAAATTTTATGGTGTGGAAGAGAGGGGGAGAGGGGGAAGAGGGGGAAGAGGGGGGAGAGGGGGAAGAGGGGGAAGAGAGTTTTTATAAAAGCCATTGTTCAGGATGATTAATCATTTTGACTAATCCACTTAAAATTTGATTATAGATACTGTATAATTCTCTAGCTTGTTCAATATTTACATAATGACAATTAACCGCAAATTTAAGCCAAACTTGAGTTTCGGCAGCTTCTGCTTCAGAATCACTCAATTTCGCTATAAATGCCGCCTTGTATCGTCTTTTACGCCATGCTTCCGCTAGGTTAGCACACACAGAACGAGACGATCGACGAATTTGATCCGTGAGAGAATATCTTTCTTCTATGGGGAATTTTTTTGATAACTCAAAAATTTTCATAGCTACATCAAAGGCTTTTTGATACACAATCAAATCCTCATGACTTGTTAAACATTGATTTTTTTTTAAGTCTGTTTCCATACTCATTTTTTGATCAATCAATTAATGATTTAATTTATCTTTCCTCCCCCTCTCCCCTTTCTCCCCCCTCTTCCCCCTCTTGTCTTCACCATTTTTCTTCTGATTAACTTTAAAGACGGCGCCATTTTCTACCGTCACGGTTAAGCAAAAACTCCGCCTCCGATGGTTGCCATGTACCCGCTTCATAGAATGGTATGGAATCGGGTGCTGATGGTGCATCCCAAGCCGTTAACGCAGGAGTAACAATACGCCACGCTTCCTCTACTTCATCGGCACGAGTAAACAAAGTTTGATCCCCTAACATACAATCTAATAGGAGACGGTGATAAGCGTCAGTGGTTGCCATACCAAAGGATGAACCATAACTGAAATCCATATCCACTGTACGAGTGCGTAATTCAGAACCGGGTACTTTGGCTTCAAATCTTAAAGAAATCCCTTCATTGGGTTGAATACGCAATGCTAGAATATTCGGGTTGGTTTGTTGTGCCGCCGATTGAAAAATGGTTAAGGGTACATCTTTAAATTGAATGGCAATCTCTGATACTTTTTTCGGTAAACGTTTTCCCGTGCGCAGATAAAAAGGCACTCCTTGCCAACGCCAGTTATCTACCATCAATTTTAAGGCGACAAAAGTGGGAGTTGTAGAATCAGGGTTAACGTCTTTTTCGTCACGATACCCCGGAATCGGTTTTCCTTTCATCCATCCTGCGGTATATTGTCCCCTAATGGCACTTTTTTCGAGGTTTTTTAAGTCTGCAAGGCGTGTTGATTGTAAAGCCTTCACTTTTTCACCTCTAATACTATCAGCATTTACTCCGTTAGGTGCTTCCATTGCCGTTAAAGCAAATAACTGTAAGAGGTGATTTTGTACCATATCCCGCAACGCCCCTGCGGTTTCGTAATACCCTGCTCTTTCTTCTACCCCTACGGTTTCCGCTACGGTGATTTGAATATTGTCCACATAATTACGATTCCATAAAGGCTCGAATATGGCATTAGCGAAACGAAATACCATCAAGTTTTGTACGGTTTCTTTTCCTAAATAGTGATCAATACGATATACTTGTTCTTCTTTACAAACTTTCTGCACGATGCGATTTAATACTTGCGCACTGCTTAAATCTTTGCCGAAGGGTTTTTCGATGACTAAACGATGTTTTAAAGAATCTTCTAACATCCCTGCTGCGCCTAGTTGTTTGATGGCAGGAGGGAAAAATTTGGGAGATACGGCTAAATAAAAGACTCGATTTCCCCTTGTGCCTCGTTTGCCGTCTAATTCTTCGAGAAATGCTTTTAGTTTTTCATAGCTTTCGGCTTTATCCATATTACCTGCACAGTAAAAAAGTCCTTCGGCAAAATCTTGCCATAAGTCTTCTCTACCGATACCGTCTGAAAATTCCTCGATACCTTCTCGCATATGTTCTCGAAAATAGTCATGACTCCATTCTCGTCGTGCTACACCCACGATCGTCATTTCTGCGGGTAATCGCCCTTCTTTTTTCAGTTGGTATAACGCAGGTACTAATTTTCTTTGGGTTAAGTCTCCCGATGCTCCAAATATAACAAGGATAAGGGGTTCGGGAGTTTTGGCTTGTTTTAATCCAATTCTGAGAGGGTTTTCTTGTAGTGTCAACATTTAACTTTGTTTTTGAACAACCACTTTCATTTTAGTTTCTCTCTCAAAATGTGATTGATTTTCTTTTCATGGGTAAAGTTTTGTAACGATCGATCTCTATTCTAACCTCAGTTAAATATAAAATTGTTAGGTTTTGGCATTGGGGTATTAGGGTGTTGGGGAGTTGGGGGGAGTTGGAATCATCAAAAAATCAATAACTACTCCTACAACCTTATTTTTCGATGATTTTTTTCTCAAATTTAGGTAGTTAAAAAGTTACAATGTTTACCATACCTTCTTTTCTATTTTACTGTTATAGTTCGCTCTATCCTAGTGAGGAAACGATAAGTTTAATGACAAGAATATTACTTTGTACCTTTCTTTCGATTACTTTATATTCTGATCATTATCTCTTAGCGACTTTGCGTCTTTGCGTGAGAAAATTCTCATCAAAATTGATCTGAGTATAAATTTAATAAAATCTTTATGATAGAGAAAAGTTTATTACGAATAATTTATGACACCTCTTACTTGGCAAGAATTAAAAAACCTAACGGATTACGATATTGATAGAATTAACGGAGTTACCAATTCTCAGGCACTTTTGAGATTATTTAACCATTCGATAGATGAAGTAAGGGTGACACTATATCGTGATTATCATGCTTGGTGTCCCTATTGTCAAAAAGTGTGGTTATGGTTAGAAGAAAAACAAATCCCCTATCGCATTAAAAAAGTTACTATGTTTTGCTACGGGGAAAAAGAGCAATGGTATAAGGAAAAAGTACCCTCTGGAATGTTACCTGCTTTAGAGTTGGACGATCGAATTATCACAGAAAGTGATGATATTTTATTGGCGCTCGAACAAGAGTTTGGAGTTTTAGGGTTAGGAATGCAACAACCTGAAGCTATGGCATTGAGAAAGTTAGAAAGATTATTGTTTAGAAAATGGTGTCGTTGGCTTTGTTATGCTTCGATGTTAAAAATGCAGGAGGAAAATAATCGTCAGCAGTTTATCGAAGCGGTTAAACAAGTAGAAACTGCTTTAGCCCGAACCCAAAGCCCTTATTTTCTCGATGATTTTAGTGTGGTTGATGTGATTTTTACGCCCTATGTAGAACGAATGAACGCTAGTTTATTTTATTATAAAGGTTACTCTCTCAGGGAAGAAAATCCTTATTTTTCCCGTTGGTTTGATGCTATGGAAACTCGATCGACCTATAGGGGAACACAAAGTGATTTCCATACCCATGCCCACGATTTACCGCCTCAGATGGGAGGATGTCATGAAAATACTTCAGAAAAAACTAAAATTAATCAAAAATTAGTGGATTATGGCGATTATTTTCAGATTCCTGATGTTAAGTATGCCGAGCCAGAAAATTCTCGTCAAGAAGCATTATATCGAGTGATCAAACATAAAGATAATATCATTAAGGTTAACCCCGAAACTGATAAGGTGATGTTCGATCGAGCTTTGCGTAGTGCGCTAACTTATATGATGACAGGAAATCCTTGCCCTCCTCCTGAAAATAGCGATATTGCCTTACGTTATCTTCGGGATAGAATTAGTGTACCCCGTGATATGTCGATTTATGCTGGGAAAAGGTTGCGTAGTGCTTTAGAATTTACTGCTAGTTTAGTGGGCGATCACGAAGTGGCGCTGCTCGATCGACAGCCTAAACCTTTACCAGTTGAGCATCGTAGGGATCAAAATCCCCTTAATTTTCAGGAATAATCAATCATGGGGAAAAGTTAAATAACCGCTTTTTAGCTTTTCCATGTATCCAATTTTTCGAGAAAATAGGGGAAAACGGGGAATTATAGGTTAAATAAATTCAAATAAAAATTGATTTTATTTATAAAGAAGTCTAATGAGAATTAAGCCAAGTAATTAAATCTTGTGACGAAGAAAAATCTAATAACGCTTCCCCCAAATCTTCTAAGGTTTCTAAAGATAAATTGCGAATTTTTAACTCTAAATCGGGAGATAAATTACCTAATTTTCGCTTCAGTAAACGAATAACTAAGCTAATTTCTTTCTCAATACCCTCTTGGATACCTTCTTGGATACCTTCTTTGATACCTTCGAGTTTGGCATCTGCTGCCACATCTTGAAAATATCGAGTTTGTTTTAAATCATCTAAAGTAAACATGGCTTCGATTTCCTCCCTTGTTAGTTGATTGAGTTTATAGACTAAGACTGTTTGTATCAATTCTAAGATTTTTCTTTGTTCATTGGCATTATCAATGATTTCCTGACTTTTAGTTACGGCTTTTTTTGCTTTGGGAATTGCCTCACTATCTTTTCCTACAATTAAGGAGATAATTTCTAATTCAATGGATGATGTTTCAGAGATTTCCAATTCATCTAAATAGAAAATTTTGATTTGTCCATTATCAAATAAACTTTGATATTGACGTGGTAAACCAGCATCTAGTTTTCGGGTAGAAAACAAAGCTACACCTTGCCAATCGTTGTCAGGTTGATATTGCCCCAAATAAACAAAGATTTCTGTCAAAAAACGCCACCAAAAGTCTTGTTTTTCTTGAAATTGGACTTCTACAAAGTAAATTACTCGATCGATTTCTCCCTCTGGGGGTAAAAAAATACCGTCAAAGCGTCTGGCTAATTCTTTTATTTCCCTAGAGGAAAATTGATAACCTTCCACAGGAGGTTGATTGAGTAATTCAAACAGTAGATTAGGGAAAATCAGAAATAGCTGGTAAAAGATGGTGTCTGTGCGCAAAACGAGGTTAATGTAATTGATTTATTACCCCACATTTTACGCTATTTTCATTCCCCTTCTTCTTACACAAAACAAAGAATTTTATTGAATTGTTACAGAGTTTGAAGTTATATATCAGAAATTGTGACTGAGATTATATACTTGACTTTTAATAACTGGAACTTAAATCTAAAAAGTTTTAGTAAAATTAAACTCGATCGAACGATCGAACCTTGAGAGACTGACAAAACTAGATTCATAGACTATTCTATTAATCATAGAATGAAAGTCGATCGATAAACAAAACCTTAAATTGAGAAATCATTGATAACAATTCGGTAAAGGAGTCTTTTATCCATGTCCCATAGTGTAAAAATTTACGATACCTGTATTGGCTGTACCCAGTGTGTTCGTGCTTGTCCTCTTGATGTACTAGAGATGGTACCTTGGGATGGTTGTAAAGCTGGACAAATTGCCTCATCTCCCCGTACAGAAGACTGTGTAGGTTGCAAACGTTGTGAAACTGCTTGTCCTACCGACTTTTTGAGTATCCGTGTTTATTTAGGTGCGGAAACTACTCGCAGTATGGGTCTAGCTTATTAGAAAATTCTAATATCATGATTATAGCTGTTGTCATTATTTATTTTATCTTTAGTGGCAACAGTTAATTAGGAGTAAGAAGTAAGGAGTAAGGAGTAATGAAATGCGTTCAAAAATTTTGAGTTTAATTTATCTCGTTAGTCGTGAAATTTATGATACGGTGGGTGATTGATTGACAACTAATTACTAATTTTGTCTATATTTTTTGCAACTTAAAAATTATTATCGAAGAAAAAGAGGTTATTCATGTTTACTCAAACTAATCAAAAAACAGTACCCGTAACGGTTTTAACTGGTTATTTAGGTGCAGGAAAAACTACTTTACTTAATCATATCCTTACCTATGAACACGGCAAAAAAGTTGCTGTTATTGTCAATGAATTTGGAGAGGTTGGCATTGATAATCAATTAGTAATTTCTGCTGATGAAGAAATTTTCGAGATGAATAACGGTTGTATCTGTTGTACCGTTAGGGGAGATTTAATGCGCATCATTGGTAATTTACTCAAAAGACGAGACAAATTTGATCACCTTGTGATTGAAACTACAGGATTAGCTGATCCTGCTCCTGTAATACAAACTTTTTTTGTGGATGAAGATTTGAAGTCAGAGTTACTTTTAGATGCGGTGGTGACGGTGGTTGATACTAAACATATTCATCAACATTGGGATGCTGAGGAGGCACAAGAACAAATTGCTTTTGCTGATATTATTTTACTGAATAAAACCGATTTAGTAAGCGTTGAGGAGTTAGAAGACTTAGAAAGACGTATTCGAGATATGAATGCCATCGCTAAAATTTATCGTACTCAGAATGCTAATATTAGTATGGATAGTATTTTAGGAGTTCGATCGTTCGATTTACAAAAAGCCTTAGAAATTGATCCTAATTTCCTTGCTGAAGATGCTCACGAACACGATGAATCAGTGTATTCTGTGGCTATTGTAGAGTCTGGAAAAGTTGATTTAGATAAGTTGCACAGTTGGATGACAGAATTATTGCGCACTCAAGGTACAGATATTTTTCGCATGAAAGGCATTTTAAATGCAGAAGACATTAAGGAAAGAGTAGTTTTTCAAGGGGTACATATGTTGTTTGATGTAACGCTCGATCGACCTTGGAAAACAGAAGAAACTCCTAAAAATGAATTAATATTTATCGGGCGTAATTTAGATGAAAAGCAGTTAAAAGAGGATTTTAGAGGGTGTCTAATAGAGGTTGCCTCATAGTCTTTTGATGGAGATAAGGTGTTAGGTATTAGGTAAAAGAATGAAAAATCAAAGTTTTGAAGATTTGTATAATATACCTAGCTAACAACTGGTTTTAAAGAAAATAAGGGCAAAATCCTAAATAATTCGATGTTAGAATTAGAATACAAAACAGAATTAGAAGAATATATTACCGCCCTAAGTTGGTCAAAAGATGGTACATTAGCGGTAAGTTCGGCAGGAGGAGAGGTGATGATATTTACCGATAAACCTCAACTAATTTTAACCGCCAATGAACACAAAAATTCGATCGACTGCTTAGACTTTTCTGCTGATAGTCAATATTTAGCAGTAGGAGGGCAAGATGGTCAAGTCAGAATTTGGGAATCATCCACGTTACAATTAATTGATACCTTGAATTGGGGTAAACAATGGCTAGAAAATTTAGCATGGCATCCCCAACAAAATCATCTTGCTTTTAGTCAAGGGCGCTATGTACAAATTTGGGATATAACAACTCAAGAAATTATTACTACCTTACCCTTTGAAAATTCCTCTGTGTTAGATTTAGCATGGAATCCCAACGGGCAACTTTTGGCAGTGGCAGGAAATGGAGGAGTTAAAATTTGGGAAGCAAACAACTGGGATGATGATGCATTTTACATCGAAACCGATGCCGCCGCTCTAAAAATTGCATGGTCAAAAGATGGAGAATATTTAGCCATAAGTTCCTTAGATAATATCATTTTTGTGTGGGGAGGAGGAAATTTAGTGCCTTGGCGATTGTCTGGATTTAGAGGCAAAATTCGTAACCTTACTTGGTCACAAAAATCCACAGGAATAGCACCTATTTTAGCCATTAGTACGATGGAAAATATAATTATATGGGAAAAAGCTGAAAACGAAAAACAAGGGTGGAATGGCTCAATTTTAAAGGGCAATTATGGTAAAATTCAAGACTTACAATTTCATCCTGACAACTTTTTATTAGTGAGTGGATGCAATCAAGGTAATTTATTATTATGGGAAAATAGGAAAAATTTAAGACAAAATTTAAAAGAAATAGCTGGAGGTTTTTCTTGTTTAAAATGGAATATTTCAGGACAGAAACTAGCTACAGGTAGCAATCGAGGTGAAATAGTTATTTTTAGAAAAACAGAAATATAGCTTAAAAATTTATCTCTAATTTAGTAGAAATATCTTTGCGTCTTTGCGTCTTTGCGTGACAAAAATAACAATAAACATGGGGAAAAAGCCTATAATTTAATCATAAAAGTAGATTGAGTTTTATGATTGAGCAACTTTTTGGCAAAAAAAACGATTCTCCCTATACCATTCGTTGGCATGAAAAAATAGCAGAAATTCCTCAAACAGCTTGGGATGCTATGGCGTTACCCCTTGCGACTCCCTTTTTAGAGTGGGAATGGTTGCATAATTTGGAAACATCAGGAAGCGTCAAACCGCGCACGGGTTGGCAACCTTGTCATTTAACAGTTTGGCATAATCATAATTTGATTGGCGCAGCCCCATTATATATCAAAGGTCACAGTTACGGTGAATTTGTCTTTGATCATCAATGGGCAGATTTAGCACATCGTTTAGGTATTCAATACTATCCCAAAATGTTGGGTATGACTCCCTTTACTCCTGCGGTGGGTTATCGTTTCTTAATTGCAGAGGGTGAAGATGAGTCTAAAATTACCGAAATGATGGTGAATGCCATCGATCATTTTTGCATAAAAAATAAACTGTCTGGATGTAATTTTTTATACGTTGATCCTCAATGGCAAACGGTTATTAGTCAATTTGGCTTCACTGCTTGGATGCACCACAGTTATATTTGGAGTGATAAAAATTTTAATAATTTCGATGATTATTTAAGAATATTTAACTCAGATCAACGTAAGAATATTAAGCAAGAAAGAAAAGCAGTTACAAAGGCAGGTTTAGTCACAAAAAATCTGGTAGGGGAAGAAATTGATCATTATTTATACCCTTATATCTACAAGTTTTATAACAACACTTGCGATAAATTTTATTGGGGCAGTAAATATTTAACTAAACAATTTTTTGAACAACTTTATCCTAACTATAGTCATCGATTAATGTTAGTAGTTGCTCATAGAGAAGATAATGATCATATTCCTGTAGGAATGTCTTTTTGTATCCGAAAAGGAGAGAATTTATATGGTAGATATTGGGGCAGTTTAGCTGAATATAATTGCCTTCATTTTGAGACTTGTTACTATAAACCCATCGAGTGGGGCATCACTGAAGGTATTAAAATGTATGATCCTGGGGCGGGGGGCTCTCATAAAAAGAGGCGCGGTTTTCCTGCGACTGCTAACCACAGTATGCACCGTTTTTATAATCCTCGTATGAGTAGTATTTTACGTCATTATATCGATGAAATTAATATAGGTACGATCGAAGAAATCAAGGCTATTAATAATGATTTACCTTTTACTAAAAAAGAGATTAATTTAGGAATTTAGTATTGTTAGTTATCCCATTAAAATAATTATTGGTATTTTTTTAGTTCCTAATTTTATCCTTAACTCTTAATATTATCCTTAACTAAATTTAGTTTGTAAAAAATACGAATATTTGCTAGTAAAACTCTTGACAAATATTGAAAAATAAGTTAAAATTAAGGTATAATAAATAAAAGCCACCTTTTCTTGAGCCGTAGCGCTTGGGGGGAGGTGGCTTGTCCATTTTTATGTCAAACTCAGATGATTAAGTATCGGTAGTTCATCAAATAAATGATAGCCTGATCATAATAACTCTTGGAAAGGTTTTTTAACTCTTTGTTGTCAATTGTCAGTTTCTTTCGTATCATTTGAGTATAGAATAATCACTAAATTTAAAATTATGACAATTACTGAACCAATTTCCGAAGATATAGATTTTGATGATCTCAATTTACCGAAAAATAGTCATAAAGATGAAATTGAAACAGTAATCTATAGCTTAGAAGAAAATGATAGCGCGATGGTACAAGCTACGGAAGAAGGCTATATTTGGAAATTTCAATATGGTACGGTGGAAGTTTATGTACAGTTGACAGGGGAAAGTGATGAGGATTTATTCACTGTGTGGTCTGTAGTATTACCTTTACCTGCCAAAAATGAAGCATTACTATTTCGTCAACTCATGGAATTAAATTGGAGTGGCACTTTTGAAACTTGTTTCTCTATTTTAAATAATCAAGTAGTCGTATCCGCTCAACGAACTGTAAATGATTTGTCTCCTGCGGAAATATCTCGATCGATCACCTTAGTAGCGACGATCGCCGATCAATATGACGAACCATTACAAGCACAATATTTATAGATTATTGATGATTTATGGAGAAAACTTCATTTTCACAACGGGAATTTGAGCTAAAATATCAACAAGGTAAATCAGCTTTTGATAGTGGACGTTATCGTCTTAGTATGGAGAATTTAGAACAGGCTTGTAAACTAATTTCTCCCAACTCTCCTTTAGGGGGTGAAGTACAAATTTGGTTGGTTAATGCCTATGAAGCGGGAGGAGAATCCCCAAAAGCCCTGAGTTTGTGCGAAGAATTATTAAACCATCCCCATAAAGAAACCAAGCAACAAGCCAAACAGTTACTTTATATTATCAAAGCACCGAAATTAAATCGTCCGAAAGAATGGATGACAGAAATTCCCGATCTTAATCATATTACCTCCAGTGCGCCCCAATATCAAAACGCCAGTAGTCCTAATCGCAAAATCAAGCCCAAACGTCAAATTGAATTAGTGGATTTAAGTACGGTAAATAATAAAGATAATCAATTTATTTGGTTAGGCATTGGAATTACTACTATTTCGATCGTAACCTTATTTCTTCTTTAACCTAACACCCTCCGGGTGAACGAAATTTTAGTTGGGAAGATAAATAGTTGGGTTTTTGAGTAACGAGTAACGAGTAAGGAGTAATGAGTTAAGAAAACTCCAATCATCATGTATTGGAATAAAACCATGAACGTTCAAACAATTTAAGAACTTTTAATCTATGATTGTTACCACCTGAGTTCTACATAAAATCATCGGTTAAGATAAGGTATCGGAAAGGGTGTTAGGTATCAGGTAAAGATAAGGTAAAAAAGTTGAACAAAAATTGATTTTATCCAAATTAAATTAAGTAATTAATTGATCTAAACAAAGAAATTGTTAACCTGCAACCTGCCACCTGCCACCTGAAACCTATTAACCTCAAGAATTCTTTTATCGAACTGAGGTGTTACCAAGCTCTTTCTAGAGTAAAAAACTCATTACTTATTACTCATTACTTATTTCTCCTATCTACTGTCTCCTTACTCCTATCTCCTACTCTCATCAAAATACTTTTTAAACAGACTTAATTAGTGATAAAACACAATAGATAATTTAAAAACCATTTAGTTTTATCTATTAATAAAAGACAGATAAAGAACTCGAATTGTACTTATTAAGAATCGTTAAGGAAAAGATTAATAAATATCATAGAGATTTATCTTGTCAAACGTACCATGCTTGTTTATGCTTATTGTAGATAGATTGAAAAATATCTTGAATGATCGCTCATTCATCAATAAAAGAAGTAAAAATACTCATTATTCACAAATTAACTAAGTTTTTTTAGACATTTTGTCGAAATTTTTTTGAGTAAATTAAAACTTTTTTTGAAGAGCTTTTGTTTCAATTTTAAGTAAATTTAGTGTATCAAGGAAAAAAAATAAAATGTCAATTGCAGTAGGAATGATCGAAACCCTTGGGTTTCCAGCAGTAGTAGAAGCGGCTGATGCTATGGTAAAAGCAGCTCGTGTAACCTTAGTTGGTTATGAAAAAATTGGTAGTGGTCGTGTTACCGTTATCATTCGTGGTGATGTATCAGAAGTACAGGCTTCCATCTCCGCAGGTATTGAGTCTGCCAACAGAGTAAGTGGAGGAGAAGTTCTTTCTACCCACATCATCGCTCGTCCTCACGAAAACCTCGAATATGTATTACCTATTCGTTATACCGAAGAAGTAGAACAATTCCGTAGTTATTAATCATCGACTTATAGTTGACTGAAATTAACCTTCAAAATTTAGAGATATTTAACTCTTAAATTATTGATTTATAAATTTTCCATAAAATAACCTAAAAAAATATGTCAATTGCAGTAGGAATGGTAGAAACTTTAGGGTTTCCCGCCGTAGTAGAAGCCGCCGACGCTATGGTTAAAGCGGCTCGTGTAACCTTAGTTGGTTATGAAAAAATTGGTAGTGGTCGTGTTACCGTTATCGTTCGTGGTGATGTATCTGAAGTACAAGCCTCTGTCAGTGCAGGAATTGAAAATGTTAAACGGGTAAAAGGTGGTCAAGTTTTATCTCACCACATTATCGCTCGTCCCCACGAAAACCTCGAATATGTATTACCTATTCGTTATACGGAAGAAGTAGAACAGTTCAGAGAAAGTATCAATCCTCGTCCTTTGGGCAGATCGTAATCAGGAATTAAATTAATGCAAATTGCCAAAGTGTGCGGTACAGTCGTTAGTACTCACAAATCACGGACTTTAACGGGTGTCAAATTATTATTAGTACAGTTTTTGGATGCTGATGGTAATGCGTTACCAAATTATGAGGTAGCAGGAGACACTGTGGGGGCTGGTATCAATGAATGGGTGCTTGTCACTCGTGGCAGTGCCGCCCGAAAAGAAACTGGTCATGAAGAACGTCCTGTGGATGCGATGGTAGTGGGCATTATAGATACTGTAACAACAACATCTGATCTGCTCTATAGCAAGAAAGATGCAGAAAGAATGTATTAAATACTCTATTTAGTATTTTTTAAAAAATCTGTAAAAAGTAAAACAAAATCAATCTGTGAGGACAAATTAGGAGTTATTTAAGTTCTTTTTAACATCCTAATGGCTGTCCTTGAGAGATTAAATAAGATAATTATTGTGGAGGTTTATAGTGAGCGTCCCCATTATGGCGGCTCCACCTACTCCTTGGTCAAAAAATTTAGCTGAACCAAGGGTGGATGATAGTGCTTATGTTCATTCCTTCTCTAATTTAATTGGAGATGTGAAAGTGGGAGCAAATGTTTTGATTGCCCCGGGTACTTCCATTCGTGCTGATGAGGGTACACCTTTTCACATTGGTGATGGTAGTAATATTCAGGATGGGGTGGTAATTCATGGCTTAGAGCAGGGTAGAGTTCAAGGTGATGATGGTCAAGATTATTCTGTGTGGATTGGGGAAGATTCTTGTATTACTCATTTAGCCTTGATTCATGGTCCTGCTTATGTGGGTAGCAAGTGTTTTATTGGTTTTCGATCGACCGTCTTTAATGCCAGAGTCGGAGATGGTTGTATTGTGATGATGCACGCGCTAATCCAAGATGTGGAAATTCCTGCGGGAAAATATGTTCCCTCTGGTGCAGTGATTACTAATCAACAACAAGCCGATCGACTTCCAGATGTTCAACCTGAAGACCGAGAATTTGCAGCCCATGTCGTCCATATTAACGAAGCATTAGCGGCAGGTTATCACTGTGCGCAAAATAATGCTTGTATAAATGCCATCCGAGAAGAAAAAACTCCGATGAAATCCTCAACCCAAAATCAAACTAATGGTTATCAATCAGTAACTAATATGAGTTTAAATACAGATATAATTAATCAGGTTCGATCGTTGTTAAGACAAGGTAACACTATTGGTGTAGAACACGCTAACCCTCGTCGTTTTAAAACCAAATCTTGGTTAAGTGCTCCTTTAAACGGTACTAACGAAAGTGCCATCTTAGCAGAATTAGGCAATATATTAAATGAATGTAGTGGTGAATATGTGCGTTTAATTGGGGTTGATCCTCAAGCAAAACGTAGAGTAGCCGAAGTTATTATTCAACGTCCGGGGGATGTTTCTGCTCCCGTTCAAGCTAGTAATGGTAACACTGCTAAAGTAAATGCTAACAGTAATGGTCATGCACCTGTAAGCAATGGCAATGGTGATTTAGCTAGTGAAATTAAATCTTTAATCCAAAGTGGTTATAGTATCGGTGTCGAATATGCTGATGCTCGTCGTTTTAAAACTAAATCATGGTTAACAGCGCCTAGTGTTAAAACTAGCTCTGTCAATGAAGCCATTAGCACTATTCAAGGCTATTTAGCGGATTTAAGCGGTAATTATGTGCAACTGGTGGGAGTTGATCCTCAAGCTAAACGTCGTGTATCTCAGGTAATTATTCAACGTCCGGGAGAAACTGCCACGATCGCTAGTAATGGTAACGGTAAAGTTAGTTACCAAGCCCCCAGAAATAATGGTGGTGTAGCGGTGGCTAATAGTTCTTTGAGTGCAGAAGCGATCGCACAAGTTCGTAGTCTTTTATCTCAAGGTTATCGTATTGGTACAGAACACGCAGACGTGCGCCGTTTTAAGAGTAAGTCTTGGCAAAGTTGTTCTCCCATTCAAGGCACTAGCGAAGGTCAAGTAATTTCGGCTTTAGAGGCTTGTGTGCAAGATCATGCTGGGGAGTATGTGCGCTTAATCGGTATCGATACCAACGCTAAACGCCGTGTATTAGAGATGATTATTCAACGCCCCGGGCAAACTAATCAAGGAACTTCTGTCACCAGTAATGGTAATTCTACTAATCCTAGTAACTTAAAGGCGTTGTCTCTGGAGTCGGGCGGGTGGCCGAATAAGACTGCCACAAGCAATGCTTATACGACTACGAACAATGGTAGTAGTTCTCTGGATGCTAATACTTTAGCTCAAGTACGTTCTTTACTGTCTCAGGGTTATCGTATTGGTACAGAACACGCTGATGTGCGCCGTTTTAAAACTAAATCTTGGCAAAGTTGTTCACCCATTGACAGTAACAATGAAAGTCAAGTTATTTCGGCTTTACAAGGTTGTCTTCAAGAACACAGTGGGGAATATGTCCGTTTAATCGGTATTGATACCCAAGCTAAACGCCGTGTTTTAGAGGCTATCATTCAAAGACCATAATTTTAATTAGGAATTAGAAATTAGGAATGAGGAATTAAACGTCCTTCAAAAATTTTGAGTTCAATAAATTGAACTTTATTTTATTAGTTTCAATTTTCAATTTTTCATTCTCCATTCTCCATTCTCCATTCTCCATTACTTGTTAGTAAATGTCTCTACCTATTCTTCAACCTAGTACTATAGATACCACCCAAATAAGGGGAGATGTCACGATCGATCGAAATGTGATCATTGCTTCTGGGGTGATTTTAAATGCGACTTCTGGCACTAAAATAATTCTTAGTTCTGGGGTATGTTTAGGTATGGGGACAATTATTACGGCTTATGATGGAGATATTGAAATTAAAGAAAATACGATTTTAGGTTCAGGTAGTTTAATTTTAGGTAGCTGTGTTATTGGTTCTCAAGTGTCTTTAGGGGCATCTGTTACAATTTACAATACTAGCGTTGAGCCTTTAACGGTAATTCCAGCAGGAACGATTATTGGCGATCGATCTCGTAAAGTAGAATTAAAAGAGGAGAAAAAGGATAATGGTAATTTTTCAGAAGTATCAGAAGTAAAACAGGAGAAAAAAGAAGCTCCGCCGATAAATAACCATACTCAAACTATTATTGATGGTATTAAAAACGGTTTTGCAACGAATTTAGATAATCATATTGTTGAAAATAACAACGATGTCAGCGATACAGACGATCGAACTATAGAAAAAAATATCCCTGAAAATGAGCCTGATTCTGCCCAAGTCGAAGACAATTTAGAAACAGAAATCATGAATGAGCAGGAAGTTTCAGAAGACAACACGACCAAAGTCAATACAGTAGTTGGACAAGTATATATTAATAAGCTGTTATTTACCCTATTTCCTGAACGAAAAACATTATAAAGGAAACAAAATTATTATTTACTCCGTCTAAGAGTATAGTTTGTTAAAGTAAGAATCAGTTAAATTAATTACTATATTGAATTATTATGAATTTATTTAAAATCAATAAAAGTTTGTGGGCAACTTTAGCTGTTACCACTTCTTTAATTACGGGTTTACCTAATTTAGTTATGGCTCAAAGCAACCCCGGATTAACTCTTTTTAGTGGTGTCGATCGACAAGATATATTAAACTATCATTTAGACTTCGGTGGAAAATCCGGCGGTTGGGATCGTTATCGTCTCAGAATACCGGGTAAAAAATTAACGGAAGGAGTTTCAAAATTTTTCATTACCTATCCCGAATATTATAGAGGAACTTTTAACACAGATTCGATCGAAGTCAGAGTCAAAGATAAAAAGTTACCTATCAGAGAAGTAGTTTGGGATAAAGAAAGTCGCATTATTGAAATTGACTTAGAAGAACCCTTATTAGAAAGTAACCGAGTAGAAATTGTTTTTTCTAACGTCAAAAATCCTGATAACGGTGGTACATTTTATTTTCAAGCCCAAATTCTCACCCCCGGACAAGTACCATTAAGATTGAATGTAGGTACATGGATTTTGAGTATTAATTAGGGTTTGCTGAAAAAGTCTTTTGATGAGGATAGGAGACAGGAGATAGGAGATAGGAGAAATACTTAAAAACTAAGGTTTTGAGGCTATTTGTCCACCTGTCCACCTTTGTCTTTTATTCGGCGTTTCCCCACTTAAACACTACCGCTCCCCATGTTAAACCGGCACCAAATCCTGAAGTTACGATCGTATCTCCATTACGAATTTTACCGTGGGTGACAGCTTCATCTAAAGCCAGAGGAATGGAAGCCGCAGAAGTGTTACCATATTCACTGAGATTAGCAATCACTTTCCAAGAAGGGATATTTAATCTTTCGGCAACGGCTTCAATAATTCTTTGGTTAGCTTGGTGTAAAATTAACCAGTCTATTTGTTCTGTAGTTAAATCCGCTCTAAATAAGGCTTTTTCGATGACTTCTGGTACTTTATTCACTGCAAATCGATAGACTTCCCTACCATTCATGGTGATTTTACCGAAACCGCCCTGAGTCACTTGTTTATTATGACCAATATTTTTTACTTCCCCTTGATAAGATAAATTCAGGGCATTGTTGAGTTTACCATTACTACACATTTCAAAGCCTAAAAGTCGATCGAACTTATCACTAGCCTGACAAACCACTGCACCAGCACCATCGCCAAACAATACACAAGTAGTTCTATCAGTCCAGTCAACCCAACGGGAAAGACAATCAGCACCGATTACCACAATGTTTTCATATACCCCATTACGGATAAATTGACTTGCAGTAATTAAACCAAATACAAATCCTGAACAAGCGGCAGTTAAATCAAAGGCAACGGCTTTTGTGGCACCGATCGAGCCTTGTATTTGACTAGCACTACCAAAAAGATCATCAGGGGTAGAAGTGGCAAGGATGATCATATCAATATCCGTAGAAGTTAAACCAGCGTTAGCAATGGCTTTTTGTGCCGCCCTAGAAGCTAAGTCACTAAGGGAGTCAACATTGGAAATATAGCGTTTTCTGATGCCAGTACGGGTTTTTATCCAGTCGTCGGAAGTATCCACTATTTTACTTAAATCGTGATTATCCAACACTTGAGTAGCCACTGCCGAACCACTACTAATAATCGTAACGCCTTTTTTTACCTGCTCCAATGATTTACTCCTTTAGTAATTAGCAAAAAATAACCTATAATCATTCTGTTTACTGTTAACTATCAACGGCTAACTCTTTAGCTCGAACGAAACTTTGATCATTTTGTATTCTTTCGATGACATTATGCCCAACGGCTTCTTTGGCAATACGAATAGCATTATATATAGAAGGAGCTTGAGAACTACCATGACTTACAATACAAACACCATTAACGCCTAACAATAACGCTCCGCCATGTTCGGCATGATCAATGCGTTGTTTGATACGCTTGAGATTAGGCTTTAAAATTCCCGTACCAATTTTGCCTCTGATACCGAAGGGCAATTCTTCTCTGACGATTTGTAACATGATTTCCCCCACTGCTTCCGCAAATTTGAGGAGGACATTACCCACAAAACCATCACACACAATTACATCAAAATCCCCCGATAAAACGTCTCTCCCCTCAGCATTTCCCGCAAAAGAGATTCTGGGATTACTACTTAATAGCTTGTGGGCTTCCTTTGCCAATTCATTACCTTTGGTGGATTCTTCCCCGATATTCACTAAACCTACTTTCGGTTCATCAATTTCTAATACATATTTACTGTAAACCGATCCCATTAGGGCGAACTGCTCTAAATACTTAGGTTTACAATCCACATTCGCCCCCACATCTAACAATAAAACATATTTGTTAGCGTACATTGTAGGAAATACAGCACCTATAGCAGGTCGATCGATGCCTTTGATTCTACCTAATCCTAACAAAGCCGCCGCCATAGCTGCACCTGAATGCCCAGCAGAGACAACGCCTTGGGCTCGGTTTTCTTTAACTAAATTCATAGCAACATTAATGGAAGCATTAGGCTTACGGCGTACTCCCACTAAGGCTTCTTCTTCCATAGAGACAACACCATCAGCAGGTACAATTTCGATATTGTTGACAGTGTTACCGTGTTTTCTCATTTCTGCCTGAATCGCATCAGGATCACCTACTAATAATATATCGACTTCAAGTTCTGCTGCGGCACGGATTGCACCGCCAACAATCTCATGGGGAGCGTTATCTCCACCCATTGCATCTACTGCTATTTTTATGCGTGTCTCAGACATTGCTCAATTTTTAAGGTTAAAATCTCTCAGATTATATCATGATAATGGATAATTGAAAATTTTATGTTTGACTGAGGTTATATTCCGTGAGATCATGAATGAATTATAATCATTGTAGAGAATAAATAAATCGCTGAAAATTGATTATGAGTGCTGAATATACTGCGATTATTACAAAAGATAGGGATTGGTGGCTTGCTTGGGTTGAGGAAATACCTGGTGCTAATGCTCAAGAAGAGCTAAATTGATAATGTACTCGTTATTAGTGTTGTTATTAGCAATAATGATGGCATCCCTCAAGGATAAACCATTGCCGATGGTAGCTGAACCGTCATTTTCGTCTAAAGTAGTGTTAACGTTAAGGGTGATAACACTTTTTTCTACATTCAAAATTTGACCATCAACGGTGATTGTACCCCAATCATTTTCACTTCTGAGGGTATCTAATTGGGCAGTACTCATTTTGCGATTTAACACCAAGTTACGCCAGATTTCGCCTTCATCTCCGGGGGTGTCTGTGTCGTTGATTTGCGCATCGATGAAGTGTCCATATTCTTCTAACAAAACGTTGCGGATTTGTTTCAGGGATTGAGATTCAATGAGGCTAGAAGAAAGATAGATGGTATTATTAGTTGCACTATAAGCACCTTGCGCGCCATTAATTTCTGTGGGGGATAAAATTTCGATTTTGGGTAGGTTGCTGAAGTTACCGTTACTCCATGAGGAGAAGATATTATTTGCTACCGTGACGTTGTAGTTATCTCCAAAGGCGGTGGTTAAGGTGGTGTCGAGACTGGGATTGAGGGAGGCTTTGAGCAGGAGTGCTTCGGCTTGGGTTTGGGCTTGAAATAGTTTGTTCATGGGGTGAGAAATATATTTTATGAATATTTACACATACAATTACAAGTTAACATTTTTTGGTTCGAGGGGATTACTTTTTGGAGTAAAGGTCACGAAATTGTAACAATCGGATTGATCTCACCTCAGTTCGACATAAAGAAAATGATGAAAACTAGACAGGTGGACAAGTGGACAAGTGGACAGGGAGAAAAATTCTCAATATTTGATGTACTTTTGAGAGAATTTTATTCATTCATCAGAAATACAATCTTCCTGTCTTCCTGTCTTCGGAGTCTTCCAAGTCAGCCCTCACCTATTTTTATATCGAACTCAGGTGATCTCCCCTTGAAAAAGGAGGGAGCTAATAAGTTCGATCGCGCAGCGTGCCTTTGGCATCGAGGTTTTGGGATTGCTTCGTTTCCTCGCAATGACAGGATAGGGAAAGTTCGATCGAGTTTAGAAGGAGGTTCGATCGAGAGATAAAATTAGCGTAAATTGTTAATTAATTGTTCAAAGTCTTCCAGAGATTTAACACTAATTGTTGCTAAATGTAACTGTTTTAAGAAAGCTAAATCATCAATATTTTTGAGGGAATCTTCTATACTTTTAGGTACAGAATTAAACCGCAGTTTGAGTAAATCAAGAATATCTTGTTCACGAGTTTCTTTAGCACCTTTTTGTTCACCAATTTTCTCTCCTTTTGCTAAAGCACGTCGTTCAATATTTGTTAATAAAGGCATTTTTCTTTCCTCCTCATATTGTGTTAATTTATTTTCAAATTGTAGTTGTAAATCTTCCGATAATGTCATCATTAAATCAATGACTTTATACAAATCGGTTATTTTTTTTCTGTTATAACCTTTTTCATAAAGTAAACGAGATAGATTCCATTTCCATTGTTCCCTTTCTGATAAATTGCTAGTGGTGGCTTTCGTTTTTAAATGTGCCATTACTACTATGGCAAATACATTGTTACTTTTCTCTAATTCCTCCCATAAATAATCTTGTAATTTGATAATAGAAAAGTCTAGTTTTAATTTACTTTTTCCTAATCCGTATTCATAAGAATTAGGTCGCCATTTTTTACTTTCATCTCCTAAGATTGCTAAACTAATCACTGGTTTATTATACAAGTCAAAAGCTCGATAATTATAAATAAACATTCGTTGGGTAAATTTTTTATCATACTGACTTTGTACTTCGAACTGAAGTAATAAACCCCGTTAAAAGTACGATCGCTATCTGTTTCCAGTTTCTTAACTCTCCTATTTTCTCGGATAAGTCTGCGGTTTTATCGATGGAAGGTTTCCAGTCATTTAAGCGAGTTTGTACTTCTGTTTGATTAATTCTTAACTCAGTTATCTTTTCATCTATTTGGTTAAAGCGAGTTTCTACCTGATTAAAACGATTATCCATTTGGTTAAAGCGAGTTTCCACTTGATTAAAACGATCATTGATTCGATCACCTAACTGGTTAATTAACTCTTTTACTTCTCTTAAATCGTTATCTGTTAGTGTACTCATGTTAAAATTTTGATTAAGTATTTAATATTTGGTTAAGAGCTTTTAACTGTTAACTAATAGTTTATTATAGTTGTTTATACCTACTCACGGGATAAAGGTTGACATTTTTTTAAAATATGTTAGCTTTTAATGAAGTCGATAACCAAGACTGTTAAAACTATTTAATTTAAAGATTAAATTAAATAAAAATTAGTTATTATTCAAGATTAATCAATTAATTAGAATAATAAAAGTAGGGTGGGTTACACCCGAATCAACGCTTGTGGACAGTATCAAGCCGACTTGACTGGTAGAAGCAAGAAGTAAACGTCATAGGTAACTATGAGTAAGTTTTATATAACAGTAGTTGAATGCTACTCCTAAGCCTAATTTTACATTAATCCATAAGTGATATTAGAATATATTAGGATATTGATGTTAAGATTGCTTTGTGTCTCGCTTCGGACAGGATAAGGGGAGTTCGATCGAGTTTTGAGAGGGTTTGATCGCCATGGGATGATTGAGCAAGTTTAATGGAAGTAATTATCTAACCAGTGGATTAAATCGCCAATATCTTGAAAATCTAATAAGGCTTCTCCTAATGATTCTAGCTGAGGAATAGAGAGCGATCGCACTTTTGTTTGTAAAGTATCAGTGAGATTACCACAACGGCGAGTTAACAAGCGGATAACGATATTTGCTTCTCCTTCTTGTGTGCCTTCAGTGCGTCCGATTTGTACTCCTTCAGTACGTCCGATTTCTAAGACTTGTTGATAAAAACGAGTTTGGGTAACGTCTGCTTCTCTTAGGTTAATCATTTTTTGTATCTCCTCGATGGTTAGTTTAGGGAATTTATTTACCAGTATAGCCTCCACTAAATCTAATCTTAAGTTAAACTCCTCTTGAGTTTGAGTGTTTTCTAAGATTTTTTGAGCTTCGGATACTGCGTCATTTTCTGGAGTGACGATTAATTTTAATGTCGCTAAATTCGGACTCAAATTTTCTAGGCTTAATAAGTCAGATAAAAATAATCTTTGTACTCTTTTATCTAGCAAATCTCCATGAGGAATTTCACAACCTAATTCTTGATTACGGTTATTTAAAATTAACAATCCTCGCCAATTTCTTTTGACTTTATACTGATGAATATAGACAAATATCCCTCCAAAATAACGACTGTAAAATTCTGTGTCATTCTGCATTTGTGCTTCGAGAAACACAAGGGGTATATTTTCATCACTGCCGAGGGGTGTTAATAATCCATCAAGACGAAACTCTTTTTCTTTGACTACGGGAGCATTATAATCAAACTGACAACCTTCGGGAATTTCGGGGATTAATTCGGAGATGAGACTGGGTTGATTTAAAAAGATACGGTAGAATAACTTATCGGTTTTCACTTTATCGGTTTCACAGATTTTATTCTTTATTTTATCAGAGTACTATCGAGCAACACCGCTGAAGAGCGATCGAGGTTTTGAAATGTGGGGGAAGGATTCGATCGATTTGAGTTAAGTTAAAATTAGAGAATAAAAATACCTTACTTTTCCTTATTAAAACCTAAACATGACAGAAGATTCTCAAACTATTTCCTTACCCAATATCCCTAGCGCCCTTGCCTTAGCTGGAAGCCAAGAAGAAAATTTAAAATATATTGCCCGTCATACAGGTGCAAGTCTCGTATTGCGAGGACAAGATTTAGTAATTCATGGTAAGCCGAAACCAGTACAAAGAACTCTTGATGTCATTTATTGTCTTAAACCTTATTGGGAAGAAGCTAAACCTTTAACACAACCTGATATTATGACGGCTTTTCAGGCTTTGGATACAGGTAAACAAGATGAATATCGCAATATTCAACAGCTAGTGTTGGCAAAAACCCGCAACGGTGATTTAATTCGGGCAAAAACTTTTCGTCAACAGCAATATGTTCAGGCTATTCAAAAATATGATATTACTTTTGGTATCGGTCCTGCTGGTACGGGAAAAACTTTTTTAGCGGCGGTTTTAGCAGTACAAGCATTATTGAAGGATGAGTGCGATCGACTCATTTTAACACGTCCTGCGGTGGAAGCAGGAGAAAGACTGGGATTTTTACCCGGTGACTTACA
Source organism: Geminocystis herdmanii PCC 6308 (assembly GCF_000332235.1). Taxonomy (NCBI): domain Bacteria; kingdom Bacillati; phylum Cyanobacteriota; class Cyanophyceae; order Chroococcales; family Geminocystaceae; genus Geminocystis; species Geminocystis herdmanii. Next base: position 260,838 of record NZ_CM001775.1, read on the forward strand.
ACAAAAAGTAAATCCTTTTTTACGCCCTCTCTATGATGCCTTATATGAGTTTATTGATCCCATGAAAATTCCTGAATTGATGGAAAAAGGTAAAATTGAAGTTGCACCTTTAGCATACATGAGAGGTAGAACTTTAAGCAATGCCTTTGTTATCGTTGACGAAGCTCAAAACACAACACCAGCCCAATTAAAAATGGTGTTAACTCGTCTCGGTTTCGGCTCAAAGATGATCGTAACTGGAGATATTACCCAAACAGATTTACCCTCAAATCAACAATCAGGGTTAGTGGTAGCTACCAAAATATTAAGAAATGTTGAGGGTATCGGATTTTGCTATTTAACTCAAGCTGATGTCGTTAGACATCCTTTAGTACAAAAAATTGTAGCTGCTTATGAGGCGAATAATAATTAAGTCACTTTTTCTCACGCAAAGACGCAAAGGCGCAAAGAAAAACGCAAAAATATTTCAAGGCTTATTCAATTTTTTTTATTCTGGATAAATATTAAGAATTATTCCCATATTTTTAATTAATTCTGATATGCCTTGAATAATTAATAATATAGGACTAAGAATTATGATAGTTTTAATGGGATAACGGGGTAAACCTCCATCATCAGGAGACATTTCCATTATCTGCCATGAGTTAAAAACATATTGCCAAGAGAAATAAATTATCACCCCACAAAAAGGAATTAAAAATAAAATTACACCGAGAATATTAATTAAGGCTTTTCTTTTAGCAGACAAATTTTTATAAAAAATATCTACCCTCACATGACTATCTTTTTTGAGGGTATAAGCTGCACCTAAAAAAAAGATTAAATCGAATAAATACCATTGAAATTCGATAAAACTATTAGAGCTTAAATTTTCTCCGATTATTTTACCAATATATCTACCTAATACATTCCAAACACCGACACCAATCATCACTAAAACTAACCAGTAAATAACTTTACTGTACCATTCTGTTATTAAATCAATAATATGAGAGATTTTAAGGGCAAAATTCATAACTATAGTAATCCGATGTTTGTTGTGAGAATTATTTTATTGTAAATAATTATTTGAGTAAAACTCGATCGAACCCTACCCAAAAGCTCGATTACTAAAAGTGGTACGATCTCGATCATAGTTAAGGAAAAATTTGATAGATTTCTCGACGATGTGCAACCCTTTCACAAATAATAATTTTTTGTTTTTGATTAATTGTTAAGCCAATACGATAATCTCCCATTCTAATTTTATATTTGTCTTTATATCCTTTCATTTTGTTAATATAGCCCAACTCAAAAGGATTATCTGCTTCTAATTCTTTAAAAACAATGATTTCAATACGAGATTGAACATTTTGGGGCAAAGAGACTAATTCTTTCAAAAATTTTCTTTTATATTCAACATTCCACATTATTTTTGAGAACTTCTAAATATTTTAATGCGTCATCTTTTGATAGGGGTTGTTCATCTTCCACTTCTTCTATCAGTTTGACTAATCCATAATCTTCTAAAATTTCTTCTATTTTTTCAAATTCGGTAATAGGAATTTGCACAGCTATGGGTTTTTTTTCACTATCTAAAACATAGTTTTTATTAATTTGCAACATTGGGGATATTCAGAATCACTAACTTTTTAGTTAAATTATAAACTATGGAATTTCTAAATGTGATAACAAAATCGATCGAACTCTTCCCCATCGATCGAAATATCGAACTCCCCTCGCCCTTTGGGAGAGGGGTTGGGGGTGAGGGCAATTATTAAGATTTCGTGACCTTTACTCCAAAAAGTAGTCAGATCGATCGAAAAGGTGTTAATTTTATGTATGTAAATGTTTAAGCAAACATATTTATTCACATCCCATGAACCAACTATCTCAAGCGATCGCATAATAGACTTGTTGCGAAATAAGAGATAATATGGATAAAATCGATTCACTTTGCAAAACTCAGATGCTTAATATTGACAAAATACTTTGCCAAAACCGACTTTTAAGAGCTACCACAGGACTTAATAGAAAAGCATTTGAGAATTTACTACTTAATTTTGAATCAGTTTATTTATCCTTATCTTGGTCAAAAGAACGTGAGTGTCCCAGAAAAAGACATGAAGATTGTCACAGGAAAGAGTACTCTGTGAAAATGCTTTTAGTGGAGTGAAAAGATATAACGCTGTATCTTCAATCTACAGGAATCGTGTATCTGAATTCGATGACAAACTCATGATAACAGCTTGTGGATTATGGAACTTATATTTAGAAGTGGCATAAAAATAAAATCAAAGATAAGGAAAAACCAAAATAAAAGTGTTTGACTATTAAAAATGAAATCAGACTACTTTATTTCGCAACAAGTCTAATCAGCCCCTGATTCATAAGCAGCGGCTAAAAACATATTATCATTAGGATCAATGCGATCGAGCAAACTTGCTTGATAAATACCTTGAATCTTGATAGCAGTATAAAAAATAGCGGTTAAAATATCCTTAATATCATTTTTGTCGATATTTTTGACTAATAATTTTTCAACCAATTCTTCCAATAATTGAGGAGAGATAACTAACTTAAATCTACCTTCTCGCCAATAACGAATAATTTGACAAGATGCACTGTTAGGATTTTTAGTTAACAAAGCAGACAAAAAAACTGAGGTATCAAGAATAATCAAAGGTGACTTTTCTACAAACATCATACTAAATCCGACTCGTCTAAGTTTGCTGTTATTCTTGAACAAACATCATCAAATTTTTGCCAAACTTCCTCGATTATGCTAACACAAACGCCAAAAAGCACCCCCTAAATTAATAGAGAGTGCCTTTTAGTTATTATTTAATTGTTAAACTTAACCGTTGATTACGGGTGCAGATACTGCATCAGCAGAGGCTAAGTCTAAGGGGAAGTTGTGAGCATTACGTTCGTGCATTACTTCGATACCGATGTTAGCACGGTTTAATACGTCTGCCCAAGTTCCAATTACATGACCTTGGCTATCTAAGATAGATTGGTTGAAGTTGAAACCATTTAAGTTGAAAGCCATGGTAGATACACCCATTGCGGTGAACCAAATACCGATGACAGGCCATGCACCTAAGAAGAAGTGTAACGCGCGGCTATTGTTGAAGGAAGCATATTGGAAAATTAAGCGACCGAAATAACCGTGAGCGGCTACGATGTTGTAGGTTTCTTCTTCTTGACCGAATTTGTAACCGTAGTTTTGAGACTCGGTTTCGGTGGTTTCACGAACTAAAGAAGAAGTTACGAGAGAACCGTGCATTGCGGAGAATAAAGAACCACCAAACACACCTGCTACTCCTA
>NZ_CM001775.1:264246-303529 GCF_000332235.1 Geminocystis herdmanii PCC 6308
CCAGCTACAGGCTCACGAATACCGTCAATGTCCACGGGAGGAGCTGCGATGAAAGCGATGATAAAACAAGTGGTGGCAGTTAAGAGGGTAGGGATCATTAAAGTACCGAACCAACCTACATATAAGCGGTTGTTGGTAGAAGTGATCCACTGACAAAACTGCTCCCATGAGGAAGACTGTTGTTGTTGTAAAGTGGTAGTCATGTTTTTATGATTGCGTTATAAATTTTTCGAGGTACAAATTTGTGATTGCTCACATTTATATAATGACAAATTTATGAAGAAATGTAAAGGCTTCTCAGCATAGAATAATTTATGATCCTGATAAGAAAAACTAATGATTTGAGTTCACCTCAGTTCGATGCAAGAATGTTTGATAAGGGCAGGTTTCAGGTTGCAGGTGTAATTTTTAGAAGATTATATAATTCGATCAAAGAATTGAAGATAAAAAAATCAATTAGGATATATTTTTTGTCAATTCTTTAACCCTTTCCGATACCCTTTCCGCAACCTTTACAGCACCAAAAATTTTATGTCGAACTCACCTGAGTTTTTGACATTCTCCCACCGTTAACCCTTTTCATTATCCGTCCAAACCTCAGTTCCACATAAGAAAAGTGGTGAAAACGAGAGATGATTTTATGGTGATTTAGTGTTCCTCTTGTAAGCGATAAGCGTAAATGAACAAAGGCGGGTGAAAAACTAAATAGAATTACGACCTTCGGAACGAGGGATAAAGCCTATTGCCTGAAAGTAAGACTCAATAATCTACGAAGATTAAAAAGCATTTCTTTGGGTAGGAAGCCTACACCATAATTTTTAATTTGGTGTATGGTAGTTCACTTACCAGAAGATTTAATTTAACAGAAAGGTTTAATTTTGTAACACATTTTGGTTGTCAAATTCAACGGAGGCATTCAACCGACATTAAAGGTAAAAAATTAAAACTTATATTAATTGGTGGGCAATGCCCACCCTACTATCTTCTATTTAAGATTGTCCTGTAATAGATAAACTGTCAACCCAGATACGAGGAGAAACGCCACTAGGACTAATTTCTGGAGTTTCTTCCACAAAAACGATCGATTTGAGGACTTCTAAAAAATCTCCTGCTACAGTGGCAGCTTCAATACTTACTTTTTCCCCTTTATTGACTAACCAACCGTCAAAAGGTAAGGAAAATGAACCTTGTAAGGAATTAACTCCTGCGTGTAAGGCTTGAATATCATCAATTAAAATAACATTTTCGGCATTTTCCAAACTATACTCTTGACTAGGTTCTTCTCCACGAAAAACATGATAATAGTTCGGACTGATACTGACTTTTGCCCCTATACTAGCATGACCTGTTGGTTTAGCATTCATTCTTTTAGCCGTAACGCTACTGTGTAAAAAATTGACTAATACTCCTTTTTCGATAATGGGTAGGTTTCGGGTTGGTGTACCTTCTCCGTCAAAGGTTTCTGCGGATATATTTCCTTCGTGTAGGGCATTATCACTAATGGAAAGTAAAGGGGAGGCGATTTGTTTCCCTAAGGATTCGGGGGTGGAAAGGCTTTGTTTGTCGAGAATATTTTGAGCGTTATAAAGGTTACTAAATGCGCCTAATAAACTCAAAAAGGCTTCAGGAGAAAAGACTACGGTATATTTCCCTGATTTAATGGGTTGGTAGTCGAGGTGAGAAAGGGTTTTTTCTACGGTTTCGTTAAAACAGCCTTCCATGTCTAATTTTTCTAAAACATTAGCTACTTTGTATGAACCACCGCTACGGGGTTTTTTATTTTCTTGTTCAGTAGTGGTATATAAGTAAAGAGATGCGAACGATCGAGTTTCTTCTCTTAATGCACCATCACTGTTAAGATAAAATTTTTCGATTTCTTGTTCTGCTAAACCATTATAAGGGACGGATGCGATCGCCTCATGGGAGTTCAATAAATCCTGTTCGAGTTTCAATAATTTATTGATTAAATCAGAAGCCGGGGAAGGATTACCTAATTCAGTTTTCACCATAGGAAGGGGAGATTTTGCTTCCGAGCTAAAATCAGGCACATGATCTGTCACTCCGAAATAACTAGCTTCTAAGGCAGTTTTCAAAGCCAATTCAATACCTACCTCATCCACATCCGTAGTAGAAGTAACTCCTATTTGTTCTTTCTCATTCCATACTCTGACAATAACACTGGATTTTTGACTGGCTTTTACTTGTTTTGGTTCACCTTGAAACACTTGTACACTGGTTTGATCAACGGCTGAACCATAAATATCAAATTTTTTAATACCTAATTGAGAGGCTTTTTCTGTGGCTGTTTGTGCGATCGACTGTACTTTAGACATATTTTAGTGAGTAGTGAGTAGTGAATGGTAAATAGTTTAAAAGAGGGTTAAAACCCTTACTACAAACCGATAAAAAAATTTCTGGAAAACTCTATTTCCGTACAATAAATTACATGACAGATTATTAATTAACTGCCTACAGCTATTAATTTTCAATTATCCATTCTAAAAGTTGTATTTGACATTAAAATATAAACCATCATCTTGAATATTATTACCTCGATCGACCAGATCAATCAAGGGGGGGGCATAATCTAAACGCATATTGAGGTTTTCAAAAGGTTGCCAAATTAAGCCTAACCCTAAAGCGGCGATAAATCTTTGATTAGCGGAAAAGTTGGGATTGCCTTTAACATTCCATACCGAGCCCATATCAAAAAAGGGGGCTAATTGAAATACGGGGAAATTTTCCTCATTACGAACAATGGTAATTCTATCTTCAACGGAAAAGCGAAAACCGTTATCTCCAGCGCGGACATTTTGACGATAGCCTCTTACAGACTGTCCACCACCGATAACAAATTGTTCAGAGGGTAATAATGGGTCTAAACTTAATTGAATATCCCCTTGAATGATCAAAAGATTGTCTGGATTTAATAATTGTACCCGTTGAATTTGTCCTAACCAAGCATAAAAGTAACCGTCTGGATCATTCGCTTGATCGGATTTTGTAGCACCCAACAATCCCGTACCGATACGAAATTGCGATCGAAATGCCCATGCGCCCATACTATCTCGCTTGACATAATCTTGACCCAAATTAATGACATTAGTTTGTGTAACACCTTCTTGATCAGGTCCAATACCGAAGGGAGTCGGTCCTTGAAAAGTGAAAGTTTGCCCATGTCGATAACTCATACCCACAGATAACGCTAATTCTTCCCGTGGATTACGAATCAGGGGTTGACGATAACTCAACTCATAAAACTGACTTTCGCCACTAATTTCTAACTCTTGAAAATCTCCTTGTACTACGGTATTTTCTTGGATAGATACCCGTGCATTTAAAGTGCCATTCATGGGATTTAAAGGGGCATTATAATTAATATCAAGGTTATAAGTACCCGTCCAGTCTTCAAAACGAGGTTGATAATTAACGGAAAAACTATCTCCAAAACCGAAAACATTGCCATATCCTGCGGCTAAAGTAGCTTGAGTTGCACCGATACTAGGAGGAGAATAGTTATCCACACCAACAGTACCAAAAAAGGGATCAGCTTCCTCCACTTTTACTACTAATATACTTTGTTTTTCTCCCGTACCCGATCGCAAAGTAGCTTCTATATTGTCGATGAGGGGATCGGCTTTTAATAGTCTTAATTGATCTTCTAAACTACCAGAATTAAGGGGAGTTTTTGTACCTAATGCTAATCTCGATCGAACATAATTTTCTAAGCGATTTGCTCCTAGAATTTCGATCGCTTCTATTTCTCCTTCATAAACTTGAATAATAGCGACACCCTCTAGCACATTTTCAGCAATGGCTCTAGTGCTAATATACCCTTGGTTGAGATACAGTTGCGTAATTTGATTAGCGATATTTTGTAAATCTTCTGAGGTAATATTTTTATTTTCATAATCTTTAATAATAGTATTAATTTCATTCTCAAAAATAGTATTTCCCTGAACATCGATCGAAGTAACCAAAAATTGTTGTTCTGAATTTTGAACAATTAGATTATGTTTATTATAAAAATTTTTATTTAGATTTTTATTCGTATTTTTTGCCAAATCTTGAGAAAAACTGGGAGTTTTTATCAAAAAAAAAGATAACAAACTAAAGGATGAAATAGAAAAAATTGTTTTTAAAAAAGAAATTTTCATAGTTTTATATGAGGGGATATGTAAATTTAAAAAATGACTAAATTATAATAATAAAATTGTAAATGTAATTAGAGAATAATGATAAAATTTTTTTTTGGAAAAAAGTAGGCAAAAGACAATAGGGAATTTTTCAGTAATTTTTTGATGAGGGAGGGTTTAATATATTAAACCCCTACATTCTTAATTCCTAATTCCTAATTCTTTCTTACCACGGATTACCAATCAGAGTGAAAGGAGCCCAGTAGAAAGGATGAGAGAAGTCTTCCCGTAGTCGAGAATCTTCAGGTAATCCCTCAAGAGATACTGACATATTGGGGGTAATGATAGTATTACCATCCTCAGATTTATAAATCTTGCCATTAAGCATATTTAATTGAGTTTGCCGTAGGGCTTCAGCTTTAGTAGTTTGAGTTCGCAGTTCGCTATAAAAGTCCGTCATGAATGCTAATGTACCAGTATCCCCGATCGTCCATACCGTACCGATGGCACTTTTAACTCCAGCTTGTACTGCTAAACCTGCAAATCCTAACTCTGCAATATCATTCCCTAAAGCAGTTTGACAAGCACTTAATAACATTAATTCTACCTTCGATCGACTTAAACCAAGTTGATTAATGTCATCGAAATTCAAGCGAGAGTTATATAATTGAATGAAAATATCTTCTTGTTCATCAGCGCCAAATGAACCGTGAGTACCAAAGTGGATAATACCATAGGGTTGTTTATCCAAATTAGCCTGAATCGTTTCTAAGGTAAAGTTATCATTGAGAAACTCTCGATAATTGTCAGAGGCTTGTTGATTCCAGATTTTTTTGATGGTAGGTAATTCGATACTAACCCCCGGTAAAGGTGTTTGTTGTTGATCTTCGGCAAATTCCGCCGCCCCCATCGCCAGTAGATTTAAGTCTTTAACACTACGATAAGTGTTATCATTTAAGTTGAGACTAGGCGCTAAACCACTACTATATTTTTCCACTAAGAATTGTTCTGTTTTCTCGTCATATAACGAGGCAAGAGGTGCAAAACGAATATTGAGAGGAAGGATAAATAACAGGTTACTAATTTCTCGCTCTTTTAAGGTTTCTTCAATAGGAGTAATTAACCAACTATATAACTCTGTGGCATAGGGTTTATACTGTTCATCGAGACGATCGGAGGATAATTCGATCGATAAATTAAGAGCAGAATCCACCACTTCTTTACGAGTAACGGGTACAGTAACTCGAATGGGTTCACCTTCATTGGTGATTACTAATAAGTCTAGTTGATCATCTTCGGCAGGTTGTAAGGCGATGGTAGGCTGTAGATTTGGATTATTAATGTTGACTCGACTATACTCTTGAGTATTGGTAGCTTCTCGACGAGCAAATTCTGCTTCTAAATCCTTTGGCTGAAAACCTTTAGGAGTGAAACTAACGTAAATAAACGCTGGTTTTTCTGCTGCCTCTCTTTCAATGGCGCTTAAAATTTCTTGAGCTTCAGTGATGGTAGCTATGGGAATTACTGGAGGTGCAAAAGTAGCGACAGCAGTTGTAACAGGATTATTGACATTGACGGAATTATTGGGATCGACGGGAACACGACTTAAAAGTCTTAAGTTTAAATTTCCATTGGTGGTGTTAATCACATATTCTCCTGCATCAAGACTGAAGTTAAAATTATTAATCGTTCCCGCAGTACCGTTTTTACTAGCATCACCAATAACAAACGGTAAACGAGGATCACTAATTACACCATTTTCTGAGTCATCGGGGAATAGATCGATCGTCACACTACCATCAGAGCTATCACCAGTAGTATTAATACTCACACCATCTCCCACAGTACCCGTCACTCTCAAAGTACCAGCCGTTGTAATTTCGACATCTCCGCCATTGTTGCCTCTGGCATCGATACTGGTGACGACAATATCACTAGGTGCATTTAAAGTAACATTACCCCCCTGACTACTGCCACTGGTTTGAATAGTACCTGTATTAATTGTTGTATTGGAGTTAAGTTCGATCGAACCCCCTGTTGTACCAGAAGTATCAAGATTTTGAGTACTTACAGCACCTTCACTACTAATCATAGAGATATTTCCGCCTTGAGTCATGATATTTTGAGTAGAGATACTTTCTGCATTGAGGATGACATTAGTACCATTACTAGAGATATTTTGAGAGGAGAATGTACCTTGACTATTAAAGTTTGTATTTTTCGTTAAGGTAAGATTACTATTAAAGTTTTGATTACCAGTGGTAGTAATGGAATCACCTTGAAAGACGGTATTGTTGGAAGTAACAGAAAAGTTGCCTAGACTAATGTTATCCGTAAGAGAAATACTATTACTTCCTGCATTTAGAGTTAAATTATTATTGCCGTTAATACTACCAAGAATGTCAATATTTCCAGTACTGTTGTTACCCGTAGAAAGAGTGACATTTGAGCCGACAAGAACGTTATCATCGATCGTGATGTTATTACCCTGAGTAATAATATCAGCATTAAGAGTGGTAGTGGTTTTTGAACCCTTTAAGGTAATAGAAGCGTTATCATTGCCATTGATGTTGTTATTAACAACAATATTACTTGCTTGAAGTGTTAAAGGATCATTTACTGTCAAGTTTTCATTAATAGTAATAGTACCACTGGTATTATTTTGTCCGATCGTGATAGAGTCAAATCCATTAGCTCGATCGAGATTGCTAATGACAAATTGACTATCATTGCCACTACCGATAAGAATTTCACCGCTATTAAAGGAGGTGATGACTAAATTACCCCCTAGGGATGTGAAGTTTTGATTACCAAAATTAACCCCCTTCAAACTACTCATGGTTAAATTATTGCCATTGCCATTAACACTGCCCGTAAAATTAATGTTTCCTTGAGTACTATTTAGGTTCGCATTATTGGCAATATTAAAATTCTGATAATTTTGATCATTAATAGTTGTCACCTTCGCATTTCCTAAACTAGCTAAAGCCCGATTTGGTAATGCTAAAATAGCTGGATTTTCTGCTAGAGTAAAAGTACCTAAAGTAGTTAAAGATAGCCCTTGTATTGTGCCTGATACTGTTGTGGTGTTTCCTTGAATATTAATATTTCCAGTGGTAACATTAGTCGGATTTAAAAAGGTAAGAATAGTTCCAGTATCTATATTGTTGCCAGAAATCGTGACATTTCCGGAAGTTTCTGTACCCATAGAAGCAATAGCTAAAACCGAAACATCGCCATTTTCAGTGGCTAAAGAAATATCTCCGGCCTTTGTAGCAAAAAATGTTGCACTAGTAGCAGTCGTATTAACAGCACCCTGTAAGTTAATATCATTGTTTGCATTAATAGTAATATTTCCCGTTTCTTGATTATTTGTTCTAGCTGTACTAATAGCTAAAAGACTATTTGCACCAGGTTTTCCTGTAATAGTCACACTATCACTAGCATTAATGGTTAAAGAGATAGGGGTAGTAGAATTTTGATTTGCTTCTATACTAACAGCCGTGAGATTATTCCCTTGAAAAACAGTACTTTGTTGTAACAATACATTATTATTATAATTCTGATTTCCAGTGGTAGAGACATTACCATTGAGAATAGTTTTACCATCAGCATTAGTCGTTAAACTACTTAAAGGAGTGACACTTCCGACACTGCCATTCAGGGTAGTTCTTCCTTCTTGATTTGTATTAATGATTAAATTCTGACTACCATCGATCGAACTACCAAAGGTTATATTATTACCATCTAATTGCACATCACTAGCTAGAGTAACAGCGTCTCGATAAGTTTGATTTCCCGTAGTAGTGACATTCCCCCTTAGAATTGTTGTCCCGGCAGGATTAGTAGTTAAACTATTAGCTTGTATATTGCTATTAATCGTATTTATTTGAGTAACTCTGAGAGCTAAATCACCAGAAATATTGATGTCAATAGGATTATCTGAAGAATCAACATTAGATAGAGTTAAATTATTAATATCTGAGAGGGTGACGTTATTCGCATTATTTACCGAAACAATATTAAAATCATTACTACTATTACCGAGAATAATATCATTCCCCCCTGTGTCAAGGATTGTATTGTTTGCAACAAAAATACTCCCGCTATTAGTTATATTTCCATTAGTAGTAATTGTTAAGTTACTCGCATTTATATTCGCCAAATTTAAGCTATTTCGATCGACTATAGAAACATTATTTCCCTCTACCACGGATAAGATATTAAAATCATTATTACTATGAGTAAGGGTGATATTCCCTTGATTAGTAGCATTTAGTCGAGTTCTTCCTGTTACGGTAATAGCATCAGTTTGTACGATGCCGGGTGGACTACTTTCAGTTGGTACAATCGGGGGGGCTTGGGTGGTAATATTTACTGTCCCATTAAAGTTATTTCCTGTATTGTTTAAACTAATAACATTTCCTGTTAAGGCTTGTCCATCAAAAGCAATGCCACCTTCTCCAACTTCGCTAGTAACAGTCAAATTGCCTGTAATATTGTTACTCAATCCTTGGTTACTCAAACTTTCAGAAATATCTATTTCTCCTTGTTTTGTAATTGTTACATTTTGATTAGCATCAATCTCTACACTACCATTACTATTAGTTCCATTGATAATATTATCAGGATTATTCAGATTTGCCCCTGATGGTTCGATCGTTGTCGTTCCAGCTACTTGAATTTTTCCTGATGGTGTTTGAGTAACTTCTCCACTGGAATTAAGATTAAAATTACCCCCAACTAAGACTTCTCCTAACTCCGTTGTACCATTATTACTTATATCCACATCTCCTAAATTTTGGGCAGTGGTAGTCAAACTTGTATTACCTAATACTGTAATTAATGAATCAGGAGTTTGAGTTAAAGTATTACCAACTGTTATATTTAAGTCAGCGTTAGCAGTAACATTGGATAACACCAAGCTATTAACATCATTAATATTAATACTATTTCCTGCCACCACGGACAAAATATTGAAATCATTATTACTGATAAGAGTTATATTACCTTCATTTGTGGCATTTAAAGATGTTAAACCGCCTACTGTTAGGGCATCAGTTTGTACGATTCCGGCTGGTGTACTTTCTACCTGTTGAATGGGGGGAGCTTGGGTAGCAATATTTACCGTCCCATTAAAGTTATTTCCTGTATTGTTTAAACTAATAACATTTCCACTTAAAGGTTGTCCATTAAAACCAACACCCCCTTCTCCTGTTTCACTAATAACAGTCAAATTTCCGATAATATCAGTAGATTGCTCATTATCTAGTAGAGCTTTAGAGACATCAATAATACCAGTTCCGGTAACGGTGATATTTTGATTATCTTCTTCTACATTCACAGCACCACTTTTATTAATGATGTTATCAGGATTATTTAGACTAGTGCCTGATGGTTGTACTGTTGTTGTTCCAGCTACTTGAACTTTTCCTGATGCTGTTTGAGTTACTTCTCCATTGGAATTAAGATTAAAATTACCTCCTACTAACACTTCTCCCAACTCGGTTGCAGTATTATTACTTATATCTACATTTCCTAAATTTTGCGCTGTGGTAGTCAAACTGGTATTCCCCAAGACTGTAATTAATGAGTCTGAGGTTTGAGTAAGGGTATTACCAACGGTTATATTTAAGTCCCCGTTAACTGTCAAGTTAGACAGAATTAAATCATTAACATCGTTAAGTATTACATTTCTGGCGTTATTAATTCTGACTTCCCCAAAATCGCTAGGAGAAGTAAGAGGGATAAAAATATCTTTTTCGCTACCAAGAGGGTAAATGATGGTTTCACCATTACCATTATCGATAGAAAGGGTGTTAAAGGTAGTTGTACCACTGGTAATAATCGCACCATTTTCAAATACTCTAATAGCATCATCGTTATTGATGGAATGGGCATTAAGATTAATACTCCCTCCGCCAATAGAATTAATCTGAGAATTAGCCTGAATAGATATTCCTCTTGATGTATCAGAAGAAGCATTTGTTAAACCATTTAAGGTGATTATGCCTGAATTAGATATAATTCTTGTCGGATTGGCTGAAGTATCACCTTCTGTAAGAATACCTACATTACTACCAGTACCATTACCCTCATGAATACCCACTAAGTTAATATTACCCGTACCTGTGGACTCAATGATAATTGTTTCATTAGCAATATCTGGACTGGAAAAACCAATACCATGATTACGCTGTCCACTTGCTTGTCCTGTACCCACAAGAGTAATATTCCCCTCGACTGTACGAATAGTCGTGTTTCCTTGTAAACCAATTCCTGCGTTATCATTTCCCGTACCGCCAAAACCCGTACCCCTTAAACTGATCAAACCTGTTCCATTGGTTTCTAGGGTGGCATTATTGAGTAAAATTCCATAATTTCGATCGTTCGGATTTGCCCCAGTATTTGCGACTCCAATCGCAGGGGTGCTTAAAGGATTATCTCCTCCTCCTCCTAATACGATGTTACCACCATTAGCTGTGATAGAAGAACCACTATTCATTCTGATAGCACCGCCATTTAAGCCATCTCGATCGGAATTAAGGGTAACATTACCATCGTTACTATTAATCGCAACATTATCATTAACTACAATGCTATCGTTAGCTCCGGCATTAAAATCCCCCCCATTAGTACTAATGTTTTGATTAAGAGTTAAATTATTATCACTGTTGATATTAATTACGGGGTTGCCAATTCCCGTATTATTCATTACAACATTAAAGTTCTCTGTATTAACAACAACTTCGTTATTGACTACGAAATCAACGGTGCTATTTGCCCCTGATGGTTGAATATTATTACCTGTTAAAATGACATTTCCTGTATTGTTACTATTACTAAAACTTTCAAATCTAATATTAGACGGCAAATTAACATTACCATTAGGAGCATTCAAGATAATATTTCCAGCGTTGCCACTGGGAGTCGTAGCAATAATATTTCCATTATCAGGAGAGATACTAATTGAGGCATTTGTAGAGTCAAGGCGAATATTTCCTGCATTACCCACACCACCCACAGAAACAAATGCCCCTAAACTGTAGGGAAAAGCTCCCTCGCCAGTGCTTGTGCCTTGAACACTGATATTATTGGTAGCATTTAAGGTAATATCTCCAGCATTACCATTGGTATCTATTGGAGTGGAAGTGTCGATCGCACCTACGGTAATATTATTTCCAGAAATATTAACATCTCGTCCTCTGGCGATAATAGTATCCGTGGCACTCATAGAGAAATCACCACCGCCGATACCATCAGAGTCAGCTCGGAAAGTGACAGAAGTACGAGGATTAGCCCCGATGGTAATATTATCTTGAAAAGAAAGGGCATTATCGCTTAAATCTTCTATGGTAATATTATTTGTTGCCTCAATAATGACGTTAGTTGTACCTGATAAATTTTCTAAAGATTGTTCATATAATATAGATTCATTCGCAACAAAGGTATCATCATTCACAAAAGCGTTGAAACTTGGTTGACTTTCTGCATCTGACTCGTCTTCTATGATAACTATAATTGTATCGCCACCTGAACTACCATCTTTGATTATGATATTTTCAGGATCTAATAATAAAGTTCCTGTGTTACCATTTTTTGCAGTAGTATCCACGTTTCCGTTAAAGTCAAGGATGTCTTTTCCTGAAACTTCTACGAATCCACCATCACCGCTATTTTCTCCTCCCTTTGCCTCAATGTTACCAGTAAAAGAAGTATTACCATCTGCCCAAACAATTACGTCTCCACCATCACCATTAACTGTGGCATTAGCGGTTATGGTGCTATTTTTATTAACTACTGTGGTTTGAGCATTTGGAATCGAGCCTTTTCCTTGAAAATCGCCACCAATTAAGACTTTACCGCCTCCTTGCGCACCATTAGCGGTGATTTCAGCGTCAATTACACCGACTCTCTCTCCTAAAACGGTGATTTCTCCTCCTAAACTCTCGGAGGATGTGCTAACCTTCCCAGAAACGATCGAACTTCCTGTTCCCTCTGGTATGGTGGTATTGGCTACTTGTACTTGAGGCTTATTAGGGTTAATACCATTAACTTGGGGGTTAATACCATTAACTTGGGGGTTAATACCATTAACTTGGGGGTTAATACCATTAACTTGGGGGTTAATACCATTAACTTGGGGGTTAATACCATTAACCCCTACGGCATTGTTTTTGATGGTGATATTCGGAGTGGCTACTCCTGCGTTATTCGCTCCTGTTAACAAAGTGGGCAAATCTTGAGGGGTGAACCCTAGTAAATTTCCTTGCTCATCTTGAGGTATATCAAGCTCTAAGCTCAATAAACTGCCTTCGGGGGTGATTTTTACCCTTGATGTCCCTGCAACGGCTTGTATGTTGATTTTACCGTTCGGGGTTTCGATCGAACCTGTATTAATTACATTACCGCCGATGAGGTTAATATTACTACCTTCAGAAACTTTTAAGTCTCCTGCATTGATAATGCTACCCGGTTGATTGGTATTGAAAACAAAGTTAGTGGGATTGCCGGTTAAGTTGCTATAGTCGTTACTACCGACAGCACTAAAAACGCCGTTATTGAAACCGATACCCGTTGCTGTGGTGGCGGTAAAGTCTGCTGGAACATTTATACTAGCTCCTGAGCCGAAAACCACCCCTGCTGGATTCATTAAGAAAAGGTTACTATTACCTCCCACTACTTGAATTAAGCCGTTAATGTAGGAAGGGTTGCCTCCTGTCACCCTCGTTAAGATATTGTGAATATTGGGATTCGTCAGAAAAGTGGCTATTTGTTGTTGTGTTAAACCAAATTCCTTGAAGCTGTGAAATAGGTTTTTACCGTCTCTGGAAAAGGTGTTACCGTCTATGGTAATTCGATCGCCGTCTTTGGTTACAATGGTGGCAGTGCTACCATCGACTTTAATTTCTTGGGCTTGGCTCGATCGAGGTTCTAACAGAGCAAGAAATGATAGAATAACAACAAATAAACCAGTTTTTTTCAACATAGCAATACCTTAATGGGGAATTTTCGTTAAACTTCTTATGTTTAAACAATTTACTGTTATTGTATATAAGGTATTTCTTTTTTTCAATACATTATTTGTTAAGAAATATCAATCACATTTGTTTTTTCGTGATTGTTGATCAGGTAATTGCAAGTGTTCACTACAAATCTTAAAAAAATCTAAAGATTTTTTATGTATCAAGATTCACCCATTAGCTAAATAGAATATTTACTTCCATAAATCATAAAATTATCGGTTGAGATAAGTAAAAGTATCTATCATTGAGATAAAATATACCTAAATTGATTTTAAGTTAATATTTTAAAAATTGAAAATTGTTTATCTGTGGAAATGAGATCAAAAAAAATAATTTAAACTCTTTTCGTATGTTGTCTATATTCAAGATGTCAGGTAAATTGACAATGGCGGTTTTAAGCACATTGTTACTTGTGGGCATATTTTGGCACATAAAAACAGGGCAACAAACAAAATTAGTGGAAAAAATTAAGCAAAGAGGAGATGATATTCTTACTAATAATGGAGGGTTGGAAAAAAATGAAAATCCTCAAGATAAAATTAATTTACTCCATGAGCGACAATTAAAAATAAAGGCTCGATTAATTACTGTGAGGATATTTTCTTCTGAGGAAAAAGGCGGTTCTGGGGTTATCATTGGAGAAGATAATGGCATTTATTATGTGATTACTAATAATCATGTCATCAAAGATACTAATGTTAATTATAAAATTCAAACTTATCGAAATAAGATTTATGTGGGGGAAGTTATTTGGCAAAATAATCAAGATACTGTGATGGATGATTTAGCTTTATTAAAATTTAGTAGTTCAGAAAAATATAATGTAGCTAAACTAAAAAAATATGTTCAAAAAAATGAAATGGTTTTAGCTAGTGGTTTTCCTTTTCAAGATAATTTTACTCAGTCATCTAATATTAAATATACCCTTGGATATGTTAAAAATATTTTACATGAACCTTTGATCGGAGGTTATCAATTAGGTTATAGTAATAATATCTATTCCGGGATGAGTGGTGGTTCTATTCTTAATCAAAATGGCGAATTAATTGGTATTAATGCTTTAGGTTCTTATCCGTTTTTAGGTAATCATTATATCTATCAAAATGGCACTATTATTCCCGATAAAGAAGTAGCAATAATGGAGAAATTAAGTTGGGGTATTAGCAGTAGTTCGATCGAAAAGCTAATGAATAAAATTCAAGAAGAAGGATTAATTAACTTTAACTTAAATAATAAAATCAATAATTAATAGACTTTTCTAAATTAAATATTTGTATTATTAATTAAAAATTATGCCACCCAAAGCCGATAAATTACAGCAAAATATAGAAAGTATTAAAAGTTTTTTAAACAGAAAATTACCTGAGTATAATGAGTTAACTAATGTTATCTCAAAAGTTAATAAAATAGAGGCTTTATTATCAGAAAAAAAACTAACCTTACAAATAGTTGGTAATGAAGAAAAATTAATTCAGGCAATGTTTGATTTAATTAGTAAAAATCCTGAATTTAATCAAGGATATAAGATTAAGTATGATCTGATTCCAGAGTTACCAAAAGAGATGTTACCAACATCTTTAAGTATTTTAAAGTTAGTTAAATTTATTGATGATGAAATTAATGTTATTCAAGAAATTATCCTTGATAATAATCAAGTTTACACTGTGGGAAGAAATCCTGAATTAAATCTAGTTTTAGATGGAAATATTTATAAAGGGGTATCTTGGCAACACGCAGAAATTAAAACTATTCTTGATGAGGATGGTGTGGCTAAATGGCATATTAAAGACTTAAATAGTAGTAATAGTACTTTTGTTAATGGTCAAAAAATTATCGATCGAATCTTACATTCTGGGGAAATAATAACCATTGCTAATAGTAGTTATCAAGATAATTTTGCTTGTTTTTATTTTACGGAAGAAATGGTTAATCAAGACAATATAAATAATGCCTATTATGATGTGATTGATTGTGATGTATTATTATTGGTGAGTGCCTATGATAATTATCAGTTAAACTCAATTTTTTTAAGGACATTAAATATCGAAATGATGTCTAAACAATTTGTAGTAATGGATTTAGATATACAAGAAGATGAAAAAAATTTAGAAATAGTTATAAGTGAATGGGAAAGTTGGTTAGAATCACAAAATTTTGATTATAAAATAGATTTTTTTCCAGTACCTTTAACCCCCTATTATCAGGAAGATTATCAAGATAATTTATCTAAACCTATGCAAAAAAGATTAGATAAATTTATTAAGGCTTTAGGTAATGTTATTAAGCGTCAACCAGAAAATATTTTAGCTAAAAGATTAAATGCTCAATTAATTCCTTTAATAACTCCCTTAGAGTCCATTTTAGTCAAAGAAGATGAAGAATTAAATCAAAAAATTACTCATTTTCAAGGAAAGTTACAGGAAATGACTCAAAAAAATTGGAAAGATATAACTAAAAATGTATTGGGAGAAGTTAAAGAAGATAAGGACAAATTTTTTAAACAAATTAAAACTGATTTAACTCAAGCAAAAGCAGCTATTTTAGATAACTTTAGTAAACGTAGTCTTATTTCTCAAATTCAAAATTTTGTCGATGATTTGCAACCTATAATTTTTAAAAAAGAAGGACAACCTTATGTGAAGTTATCTCCAAAGCAAGGGGATATTAATACTGATTTGAACCAAATTATCATACAATTCTCTACTTCTACTATGGAAAATTGGGCTTTAAAAGAGTGGGATAAAATCTTAAATGTTTATGGTAATGGTGGTTTAAATGGTTTATTAATGCGCAGTAATGAAAGGGCTAATATTATTCCTAATTTATTCTCTGAATCTCCATTTCATCAACCTTCTGAGTTAGATGTTAAAAATAATTTTCTGATTTCTTTTATGGGTATTGATAGTGATGTTCGTCATAAACAAGTGTCTATGGCAGGTTATATTATGAAAACTATTCGATCGAATTTAATGCAAATAATGATGATGGCTACCCTAGTTTTTGCGATTTTAGGGCAGAAAGTGGGTAAAAATGAAATGTTTGCTCAATTATCAGGGGTTTTTAGACAATTTCCTTTCTTATTAGGCTTAGGGGTTTTTGCTTTAATATTTTTCCTCACCACATCTTATAACCAAGATAAGAATTTAAAATTAGAAGAAGCCGCCGAAAAATTGAGAAAAGAGGTTAGTAGTTATTATCAATCTTTAAGTAAAAATTTATTAGAAAAGGTTATTCAAGATATGAATTTAACTTTAGAATATGAAGCAAATCGTCTTGATAATAGTTTACAAAATATTCAAGAAACTTATAATGACTATATTATAGAACAGGAAAAACAACAAATTTCTATTAAGGCAAATTTAGACCTTTTTAAAGAGAAAGAAAAAAATTTAAGTAAAGAAATTACCGAATTTAAAAAACTCATCAGAACTTAAATTATTTTTTTATTAAGAAATCAACAAATTTATAGCTAAATTACAATCGTTATAATATATAATCGTAATTAGGAAAAACTTTTTTAAGATTAAAAATTATGAACAATTCATGGCTAAGTAAAATAATGGTATTGGCTATGTCGATCGCACCTTTGTTATCGTTCAATAGTTCAGTAGAAGCACAAACAAAGAAAAATGTTTATAGCTGTATCAATCATCAAGGAAAACCTAGTACGGTAGTCGATACAGATAAGGGGAGAATTTTGTTAATTGTTTGGGAAAGTGACTTTTTTAGAGGTTCGGGTTGGACTCCTCAAAAAAGATGTGAAGAAGTAACAAAAAGATTTCAAGAATTTTCTGACAATAAAACTTTAAGGTATCTGACTACGGGTAAAATGAAAGGACAAAATGTTATCTGTGTAGGAACGCCCATAGGGGGATCAGCCTATAAATGTCTTGACAATGGATTATTACTAACTTTGGAAGGGAGAAACGATAATCCCAATGAAGTATTACAAAATTTATTTCAAGCGACGAGATCAAGTAGTAATTTTCTCCGAAGAACGGGAAATAGGTATGCTTTTGAATTTGACAAATTTATCGATGAAGCTCCTGTAATATCACAGCCTTCTATTCCTGACACATCTATTCCTCAAATATCTCCTCCAGCAATCACCCCAAATCCACAATCTGAGCCACAAAAAGAAAATTCTGATTGTCCTCCCCTTTTCTGTGATTAAATTTGGGAAATAAATATTTTAGTCTCATCTAAAATACTCGCCAATAAATTTCCTTGACTATTCACTGTGATTAATTTTCCAAAAGTTTCGGGGAAATAAAAATTAAACAATTCTTTTTCAGAATTTTCGTCAAATAAACTAACTTTATTATCTTGAAAAGTACACAAAATTAATTTTTTATCCCCGTTAAAACCTAAATATTGAATGGCAGATTTACTATCAGTTTTGATGGTTTTTTCTTCGGCTTGAGTTTCCATATTCCATAGTTTAATTACTTTATCACCTCCGCCACTAATTAAGTATTTTCCATCATTACTAAAGCCTAAACTATTAATGGCTAATTTATGACCTGATAAAGTGGCGATTTCTTCTTGGGTTTCTACATTCCATAGTTTGATTAGTTTATCCGCTCCACTACTAGCTAATATTTTATTATCGGGACTAAATTGTAATGTATTAATGGCTAATTTATGACCTGATAAAGTAGTAATTTTTTCTTGGGTTTCGATATTCCAAAGATAAATTGATTTATCATTTCCACTACTTGCTAATATTTTTCCATCGTGACTAAATGTAGAAATATTCATTTGAACTTTAGCATCTGTCATGGTGATAATTTCTCCATTTGTTTGCCACTTACAAAGTATAATTTCTTTAGCTTTTCTGATAATAGATATGGTTTGATTATCGGCACTAAAAGCGATATTTTGCACATCTTTTGTCTCTATGTCAATATTTGCTAATTCTTGAGGATTAACTAAATTCCAAATAGTTTTTTCGGTAGAAATAGTAATATTAGCAACAGGATTAATTATGATTTTTGTTTCTAATTTTTCTGATAATTCATCGGGTTTATTTTCAGCACTTTTAGCTGTTTTTTCCTTTGAAGATTCTGTTTTTTTATCTTTCTCTTTTACGGAGGATTGAACTTTGGTTTTCGTTTCTTCTTTAATATTTTTAGCTTTTTCTTCCTCTGAAGATTTAGTGGGGGAAACTGTCGGAGTTTTTATTTTTTCTTCTTCAATTTTTGGCTGAATTTCTTCTAAGGTTTCTGGTTCATTTTCGACTAAAACAGTGGCGTTTAAGATTTCTGTTTCAAAAATAAATTCAGCCCCTTTTAATCCTAACATGATTCGATCGTTCGATCGTAATTGATAGGGTTCGGTAATTTTTTCTCCATTAATTAACGTGCCATTGGTAGTACTTTTATTGGTGATTTGCCATAAAAATTCACCGTTAATTTCTACTAATTCAATTTGAGCATGATAGCGAGAAACGGTAATAAATTCATCAGGATTTAAAACTATTTGACAGTTAGAAGCTCTACCTATTAAAGTTATTTCTTGGGAAGAAAGTATATATTTTTTGTTTTTATCAGCTTCTTTAGAGATAAGGGTAAGATTAGCAATTATATCTTGATTCATAATTTTAAAAAGTTTATTTTATAATAATTGTAAATTATTTGGGGCGATCACAGAAAATAAATTTAATATTTTCAATTTTATTTGCTTCATAAATTTTCTTGAATAATCTAAGGTAAATTCTAAGGCAGGTAAGATATTTTTACCAGATAAATTAACAAGCATTACTTAAATCCAATTATATTGGCTCTTCTACAGTAGTTATGATAATTTAATAATAAATAACGAATAAAACCTTTGATATATAATAATTTTAGTATTTTAAAAATGCAATTGTTATAAATTTATAGTTTGCATTTCACTTAACACCTTTTTTTAGACATAATTTATCATACTCAAAGTAGAAGAGCCATTATATTTATCATTCTACACATAAAGGACCTGGACAAATATCCACCGTAGGATTAATGATTAATACCCTATTTTTGCATTCTTCAATTAAGTCTAAAGCATTTTTTTTCCAAATGCTACTTTGAGGAATATTAGCTAATTTTTCTTCGATAATCGAGCAATTATTTTCGAGAGAAGCCATAGTTTTAGCTTCTTCTAAAATTTGTTTTGACCAATCATCAATAAATGTTTTTGCTCGGTTATAATCAGATGATTTACCATCAATTCTTAAAGCAATTTTTATGGCTTCAGAAAAGTTATTATTCAATGCTTCTAATTCGGCTAAACCTAACTGACATTTTCCTAAAAATTCTTGTTGAATACTATCTCGAACTGTTAAAGATTGTACTTTATCTGAGTTGATAAAAACAATACAATCATTATATTTTTTCTCATCGGATAATGTAGTAATTTCTTCTAAAATAGAATCAATTTTTTTTTCGTATAAATAGTTTTTGAGAAAGCCAAAACCAAAGATGATTAATGATGCGATCGAAAAACTAATAATTATACCTTTAGGAGTCTTGGCTTTAGTAATAAAATTTACCAAAAAATGTGTATTAACAAATAATTTTTCTTGCTGGTTTAAAGAAGAATTATCATTATCTCTATTCGTTTTATTGGATTCATTTAATGATGATAGTGAAATCTGTTCGATCGAGCTATCATTTATAATAGAATTATCATCAATAATGGAGCTATTATGAATATTAGAATTAGATAAAATTTTGGGTTCATCTTCTATATAATTAGGGAAAATCAACTGAGTTTTATCAATAGTTTGAGGTTGATTTTCTTTTTCTGAAAAATCTTGTGTAACATATTTACTAATTATTTCTGTAGGGTGTGTATTTAATAATTGATCATTATTAGGGATAATTTCTGTAGGAATATAACCACTATTATTATTATTAATATCTGGAAAATATTTGTTAATATCAGTAATAATATTTAGAATATTTTGATAACGTTGACTGATTTTAGGATGAATCATTTTATTGAGAATCATCACTAAATTTTCGTTAAAATATTCTTCATTTGTCCATATTAATTTCCCTTCTTGATCTTCATCTAAGGTGATGGCATTTTTTCCCGTAATCATAGAAATAATTACCATACCTAAGCTATAAATATCACTACTAAAAACTGTTTTACCTCTAATATTTTCGGGAGCAATATATAGCTTATCTTCAATAGTAATTGTTACCATAGCAGGTGAATTAACAATATTTATCTTACCGTAACTATTAATAATTAATTGCTTATTTTTATCAGATAAAATAATATTTTGAGGCTTAATCATTTGATGAATTAAGTTTTGTTTATGCAGTAAATCAATACTTTCTAATAGATATTTAAGGTTAATAATCGCTTCTTCTTCTGTCCATAATATTTTAGTTTCTATTTGTTTTTGTAAAGTGATTCCTTCTATTTTTTCATAGATGATTTGAAGATTATTATTTTCAGTTACAATCTCAATTAATGGTGAAAATCGATTGTTAATTAATGATTTTTGATTCAATAATTTAATTTTATCTATCAATTCTTTTTCCAATTCATTATTATTAGATAAATCAAAATTATGTAACAAATATTTTTTGTGAGATTTTCCTAGTTTTTCTACTAAGTAAAATTGTTCAAAATCGAAATATTCTAAGATGTCAACTATTTTATAATTAGAGGCAACAATATCATTTATTTTCATAATTAAAAGGATGAAAAAGTCTTTTGATGACGGGAGGTATTAGATAATCAGTAACAGTTTTAATTCTTAATTCTTAATTCTTAATTTTTAATTCTTAATTTTTAATTCTTCATTCTGTTAATCTACACCAAACCACTGTTCATAAATACGATCGTAAGTACCATTTTCCTTAAGACGTAAAATAGCTTGGTTAATAGATTCACGATAAGGGCTATCTGATTTTAAAGCAATACCATAACTTTGTTTCGCAAAAACTGAACCCACTACCCTCGCATTTCCATTACTTTCACTTCGGGCATAATAACGCAAAACAGGGGCATCATACACTATCGCTCTTATTTTACCCTCCTCAAGCGCGGTATAAGCCTGTTCGATCGAATCAAACAACACCATATTAACTTTAGTAGAGGCTAAAAATTCTTCCGCCGTAGTGTTTCTCACAGTGCCAACAAGTTTATTGTGTAAATCTTGGATAGTAGTAATATTATTATCTAATTTTTCCACCGTTAAAGCCGAAGTAACCGAAGCAGTAAAATAAGAAATGAGCATTACTCCCGTAAACATCCACACCGTAGCGACAATTCTTCCTGCAACTCCCTTGGGGGTTTTGTCACCATAACCGACGGTTACTACCGTTACCACCGCCCACCAAAAAGACTCCCAAATACCTTCTATATATTTTTCAGGAAATTCGGGGTTATTTTTCCTTTCTAAAATCCAAATTAAATGGGCAGCAATGGAAATTACTATTATCAAAAAAAGTATTGTACTCCATAAAATAGGAGAGAAAAGGAAAGAAATCACCATTTGCCAAGGGTAAATATTTTTACTAGAGACTAAAATTTGTAATCCCGACTCAAAAAAAGGATAGGAAAAATCCACATCTTTTTCTCTCTGTGCCGTCATAGTAATTCCAGCCATGCCAATATCCGTATTTTCATCCCGAATAGAAGATAGTAAATCAGGGATGGTTTTTTCTCCATAGATTTCTGACTCTAAATTTAATTCTTTGGCTATTTCATTCCATAAATCAATACTAAAACCTGCATATCTTCCACTATCTTCAAACACAAAGGGAGGAAAACTTTTCGTGGCAACCCTCACACGAGGGGAATTAATTTGAGCATCAGCACTAATACTGTTCCCTAAAACCCAAAGTATTACAGTTATTATTTTTAATAATTTATGTCTTTTTTTTGAACTAATAAACAATTTTTCATAAATCATAATCATTAAGTTTTATTAATAAATAAGAATTCTTTTTTTTATTTTTACGATCGAAATATAACAAAAATATTAAATTTTACCAGATTAGCTCAAAGAGAAAACTACAATGTAATTATAAAAAATAAGTTATGAGGATTCAGCTTAATAATCATAATTTAACAGCTAAAAAACCACAAATTATCCTCAACAATTACTTGACATTACCCATTTATCTCAAAAATATAGTTTTAATAGGTTGTGTCGTGTTTCTTAATAACACAATATCTTGATCATGGGGTAAGTTTAGTATAAAAAAAATATTCTGAATAAAACAAATGGAGTTAATATTATGGCAACAACGGAAATTAATGTTTTAATTGAACAAGTTGACGAAAGGGCGCAAGCCTTGATTGTGGAAGGAGAAAAGTCTTTTCAGGAAGTGGAAGCAATTGTTGCTAAAGCCACTGAAATCGCCGAAAATTTGTCCACTGCTGGGGAAGAAGCAAAGACAAAATGGGAAGCGATGATTGCCGAAATTGAGGAGGCAGAAGCTACCCTCGAAACGGAATTAGACAATACCACTAATATTATGGGGGAATTTGAAAGCAAAATAGGAGAAATTACCGATCAAGTTACCCAGTCGATCGAGGAGTTTCAAGCTAGATTAGAGGAGTTTATCGCTAAAAAAGAAGAAATAGCCTCAGAAATCGAAAGTCAAACAGAGGAAAGTAAATCTAGTTTTGATAGTTATGCCCAAAATATCAAGGATACTGAAGAACAATTTGGCACTTATCAAGAAACTGCAAAAAGCAACATTGAAGGATTAAACGAAGCGGTAAACACGGCTACTGAAAGTTTCCAAAGTCAAACAGAAAATTTAGCCCAACAATTTGCTGATTTGGCGGAAGAATTAAACAGTAAATTGGAAAGTTTGCAAAGTGAATTTGATGATGTAGAACAACAAGCATCATCAGGAGCTGATTCTCTGGTAGAAGGTTTAACATCTCAAACTGATGATTTAGTTAGTACTCTCACTTCTAAATTTACGGAAGAATTAATGGGAGATTTGACGGATTCAGCAGGAGGATTAACGGAGGCTTTAGGTTTCCTTAGCAGTGCTGGAGAAGAAGCGGAAGAATTGTTAGACGGTGGTATTGGCGATATTGTTGGGCAGGTTGGAGAAATTACCGATCTCATCGATGAGATTAAACCCGTTTTAGACTTGATTCAAGACCTTTTAGGTTAATTTTTGTTACGGATGACGGATTTTGTGCGATTTTTTTTACTTTCATTACTAATACTTAATATCAGGAGATTGCGACTATGGCTGAAACTCAAGTGATGGAGCAGAATATTGATGAGTCGATCGAGAAGCTAGAAGAATTATTAAAAGCGCTCGATATTGCAAATAATCAAATGGGAGATTTTACCCAACAATTAGAATCAACTAACGAGTCTCTCACCCAATGCGAAGAAAATGTAACTTCTATATTGGAGACGGCTAGTAGTGATTTTGAAAGCTCAAAAGAAGAATTTACCCAAGATTCTACCGCCATGATGGAAGGCTTAACGGGTTTTCAAGAAGCCTTAAACGAGTTACAGGCAAAAATGGACGAAGTTAACCAATCCATTGAGGAGAAAAAGGGGGAAGTTGAGGAAGAAGTTAACAATCAACAGGAGGCTTTAGAAGGGGTTTTTGCTGACTTAACAGAAACTTTCGGTACTTTAATAGAGTCGATCGAAACTTTAACATCATCTTTAGAAGAAAGTAACAACACCGCCGAAGAATTTTTTAGCACCTTTACTGATGAAGTGTCAGGATTGCAAGATAATTTAACCTCCGCCCAAGAAGAAACCGAAGATAAGTTAGAAGAAACTGCCACCAACGTAGGGGAAACCCAAAAAAGTGAGCTAGATTCTTTACTGAGTGAGTTTAGTGGTAATTTGACAGGGGAGCAATTAACAGAATTAACCTCTCAATTAGAGGATTTAACCAGTGGTTTTGAAGATTTGCTTTCTTCCTTCAGTGACGAAAACATGGATTTAGCAGATCAACTTAAAGAGCGTTTAAACGAAATTCTGGAAAATTCGATCGAATACTCAGGAGAAACCATGAAAGACGAACTAACAGAGTCTTTTCAAGACGCAATGGAAAACGCCGTATCTGGTTTAGCCCAAGAAATGGTAGAAAACATCACCATGACAACCGTTGGTACTTCTGTCACCGCCTCTATCAGTCCTATGTTACCCACTATTGTAGCGGCAAAAGTAGCATTGAGCGCTATCAATGCCGTCTTAGATGCTTTTGACTTCTAACTTGGTTCGTAGTAACGGCTTTAGCCGTCTTTTTGAGAATTAAGATCAAAATCTATTGAAACAATGTGAAAGTTTTATTTAATACACAAAAAATCTATCATAAATAAGGAGTTTTAAACATGAGTGAATTAAGCGACAGTTTGAATATGTTATCTCAATTGATAACTCAGTTTCCCGAAAGACTAGATAATTTAATTACCCTAGCCGAAGAAGTGGAAGCCGAAGCCAATGAATTAGTCTCCAACGTTGAAGAAAAGCAATCTCAAGTAGCGGACATTATGACGGAAATTCAAGAAGCATTAACCGCTATGAAAGATGAAATCGCAGAAAATGAAACCAACACCGAAGCTGAGGTGGTGAACTTTGAAAATAGTGCTAATGAATTAACTGCCTTCTTAGAAGAAGCTCAACAGCAGATGATTGAAGAAGTGCAAAGCGCGATGGAAAAAATGAACGAATTTAAAACCCAAATTGAGGAGGGAAAAACCGAAACCGAAACCACCGAAGAAACTACTCAAAACACCTTAACAGAAGCCCAAAATTCTATTAAAGCAAGTCAAGAAGAATTAGCTTCCGCTATGGAAAGTACTCTAAGTGTGATGGAAACTCTGCGAGACAAACTCGAAGACGTTACCAGTCGCATGGAAGAAGAAATGCAGAATTTTACCGAACAGGTAAATCAAGGGCAAGAAACCGTTACCAGCGAAATTCAAACTATGGCACAAGAATTTGCCTCCGTCAGTGAGAATTTTAGTGGTGTTTTGTCTTCTACCTCCGAAGCCATGTCTGGGGGTGTTGACGGTTTAATGGATAAAGCTCAAAGTGAAATTGAACAACAGCTACAAGAATTAATTGCCTCTGCCATTGGTAAAGTTACCGATTCTCTCGATGACATGGTACAAAAAATCACCAATGCTGAAGACGAATCTTCTGGTATGAGAGAAATTGTTGCAGATTTAATCGACGAATTAGATGGCTTTATCGAACCCATTGAAGAAGGTATCGATGGTGTCAAATCTGCTGCCGAGAAATTTGGTGTTTCCTTCGGATAATACTATTACGTTTTGTAATTAAGAGGAAACGAAGCAATCTCCCTTGTCTGTCATTGCGAGGAACGAAGTAATCTCTTAATCTCTTTCGGAGATTTTAGAATAAAAAGGCTAAAGCCTACGAACTAATTAAATATAAAATTGATTAAAAGGAGTTAAAAACATGGCTACAGACTTAGAACAAAGTATTGGCGAAACCGTCAATCAACTACAAGAATTATTAGATCGAGCAGACACTGCGGAAGAAAATCTTACCCAAGCAAGAGAAAAATTAGCCACAGTGGGGGAAGAATTTGATAGTAACTGGGAAGAATTGTCCACTCGTGCCCAAGCATTATTAGAGAAAATTTCCACCGCAAGAGATGAATTAAGTACTCAAACCGATAGCCTAAAGGAAGGATTAACTAATTTACAAAGTAACGTACAATCTGCCCAAGAACAAGCCAGTCAAGGAGTAGAAAACGCTAAAACGGAAATTAGTGCCCTAAAAGAAGATAGCGAAGCAAAATCTTCGGAATTGGAGGAAGTTTTCAACACGATTAAAGAAACCCTTGAAACTTTACAAAGCAAAGTGGAGGAAATACAAGAGGATTTAGAAAGTACTGTCAGTGAATCTCAAGGGAAATTAGAAAATGATTTCCAAAGTGCCATGAATGAAAATCAATCAGAAGTGGAAGAAAAAACAGCAGAAGTTGAGCAACAGATAGCCCAAGACGCTATTTCTCGCTTAAATGACATGATTTCTACGTTTTCTAGTCAAATTCAGGAATTAACGAGTACGGTTACTGAACAAGCACAAGAACAAGCCAATAATACCCAAGAATCGGCTAATTCTACTTTAGAAGACTTTACCAGTGGTGCAGAGGGGATTTTCGGGGATTTACTTTCCACTGCTGAGGATATAGAAAGTACTTTGACTACCATTAGTGAGGCGGTTTCTACTTTAGGCACAACCGTTGACACTACCACAGATACCTTAACAACTGCAATGGACACGACAAATGTAGGTTTAAATAGTGCGATCGGTATTTTTGACGAAGTGAAGGAATTGTTAAGTAAAGTCGGAGTGTAACAATTAACAATTAACAATTAACAATTAACAATTAACAATTAACAATTAACAATTAACAATTAACAATTAACAATTAACAATTAACAATTAACAATTCTCCATTCTCCATTCTCCATTCTCCATTCTCCATTTCTTATGAGTCTTACTTTAAATGAATTAATCGATCGATTGCAAGAGAGAATAGAACTATTAGGAAGTCAAACTACGGCTTCTACGGGTTCATTTTCTATGGTTAATAAAGCCATCGATTCCTTACACAATAATATTGAGAATATTAATACAAATACCCTTAATATTACTAATAATTTAGGTAAAAAATTACTAGATTTAAGTAATAGATTAAAGGAAGAAAAAAACTCGGCGGAGGAAACTTTAAATAACCTCAAAAATCAAAGGGATTTAATCGATCGAACTACCGATGATTTAATCACTGAATATGAAACTAAAAATCAAGAGTTTAGAGATACTGTTGCGAATATCGATCGAAATCTTGATACGGCGGTTAATCAATTACTAAATAATATTAATGAATGGTCAACAAAAATTGAAACTTTAGATGAAAACTTGACTAATTATCAAGAAGAAATAATGACAGATTTAGATAATTTTCAAAGCACAACTAATAATTGGAGGGGAAATTTTAGAGAACAACAAACTAATTTAACTAATAATTTTAATGAAATTGAACAGTTATTAAATAATCAAATTAAAAGTTTAAAAACTGAAAATAGACAGTTGATTAATCAAGCTATTAATTATCAAAAACAAGTAGAAAAAGAGGCAAAACAGTATGATAATAGATTTGATGAAGAAATTAAAATTAACTTAAATGAGAAGGTAATAGATAATATTATTAATCAATTAGAGGAAAGTAAAATTATCATTCAAAATATAAATGATAATCTGAATAATGTGGGCGAAAATTTAGTTAAAAATATTGTGGATAATCAGGATAAACTGAGAGAAAATAATCAATATTTAACACAAATAGAACAGCAGTACGATCGAAGTTTAGATATTGTCAGTTCGATCGAATAAATTATGAATATTCTACAATGGTTATGAGCGACAGCAAAAATTATAAATTATTTCTAGTTTATTACCATTATTAAAACTTATGCTGACATCTGACACCAAGTCTTCGATTGCTTCTACCCTGAAAGCACAACGGGAATATTTCGCCACTTCTGCCACAAAATCCCTTGACTTCCGTTTACAGCAGTTAAAAAAACTCAAATCTGCCATCGCCTCGAAACAGGATGAAATCCTAGAGGTGTTAAAAAAAGATTTAGGAAAGCCTAGTCTTGAGGGTTGTTTTGAGTTGGCTGTCTTACAGGATTTAACCTATACCATTAAAAATTTACCTCGATGGGTAAAACCCCAAAAAGTAAAAACGGGTATTGATCTTTTTCCCAGTCAAGCTAAAATTTATCCTGAGCCTTTAGGTGTTGTTTTAATTATCAGCCCTTGGAATTATCCTTTTTCTCTCCTGATTTCTCCTTTAATTGGTGCGATCGCATCGGGAAATTGTGTTATGTTAAAACCATCAGAAATAGCTACTAATACCTCTCGATTTTTAACAGATTTAATTAGGGATATTTTTCCTCCAGAATACATTGCCATTGAAGAAGGAGGAGTGGAAGTTGCCCAAGAATTATTAAGCTGTAAATTTGATCATATTTTCTTCACAGGAGGCACAAAAGTTGGCAAAATTGTTATGGAAGCCGCCGCCAAAAATCTTACTCCTGTCACCCTCGAATTAGGCGGGAAAAGTCCTTGTATAGTTGATAGGGAAATTAACCTAAAAGAAACCGCAAAACGCATTACTTGGGGTAAATTTATCAATGCAGGGCAGACTTGTATTGCTCCAGATTATCTACTGGTAGATAAGCAAATAAAAACCGATTTAATCAAAGAAATAAAACAATGTATTAACTCTTTTTATGGAGATAATCCTGCGCTTACTGCTGACTATGGAAGAATCATTAATGAGCAACAATTCGATCGATTAAAGGCTTTATTAAATGATGGTAAAATTATCATCGGCGGTGAAACTAATCGAGAAAAAAAATATATCGCTCCCACTATTTTAGATGATGTTTCTCCTAATTCTGCGGTGATGGAAGAAGAAATATTTGGACCTATTTTGCCTATATTAGAATATGATACTTTAGACAGTGCGATCGAACTCATTAATAGTAAACCAAAACCACTGGCATTATATCTTTTCTCCCATAATCAAGAAAAACAACAACAGGTATTAAGGGAAACTTCTTCAGGGGGAGTGTGTATCAATGAAACCATCATGCACGTTGGGGTGACAGAATTACCCTTTGGAGGTGTCGGGGATAGTGGTATTGGTGCGTATCACGGTAAGGCAACTTTTGACACTTTCACCCATTATAAAAGCGTTTTATCTCGTCCATTTTGGGGAGATTTAAACTGGCGTTATGCACCTTATCAAGAGAAAACAATTAAACAATTTAAGAGTATGTTTACTAAATAATTTTCTTACAAAATACAATAACTTTTTTTGAAATTATAGGGTGGGCATTGCCCACCAATCTCCACAAATAATTATTTTAAACTCAATAATGTTAGGTTCGATCGATATTGATAAACCAATTAGCAATTTTTAAGCCACTAAAATCGGCAAAGTCTCTAACATTATTCGTTACTAAAGTTACTAAAATTAAGTCATTAGTAAAGGCAATACTCGCAATTTATCCATCAGCAAAAGCCGGAGTTTTCCCTATTTTTGATAATCTTACCCTTTCCTGTGCATAATATTGAGCCGACTTTAAATCATAATCAAGGATAGAAATAGTAGATAAAATTACATTCTCTAAATAATTTTCTAAATCCCGACGCTTATTAGAAATTGGCAATCGTAAAATACCAAATAACAATTCATTAATAACCACAGAAGCAGTGGCTATTTCTTGAGAATATAAGGTTATATTTTTAGTAATATTTTCATTAGGTAAAGGACGTTTTGCTTCTGAGAAAATATTAGTATCTAATAAGTATTTTAAAGTCATAAAATAATCTCTCTACCCGGTGATTTATCTCGTAAATTATCAAAAGTATCATCATCAAAAGATTCTAAATCCACTCGATTACGAAATTCTTGTAAAGCCTCCCAAAAATCTTTTTTCTTATGGTTTAAATTTGCTTTCAAATCATCCCCATTATTAGCTGTTGTCTGCTGTTGATTAACAACTTCTTTTTTTAGTTTATCCTCAAGAATATTAAATAGTGAAACTTGTTCGTCTGATGACAAATTATCTAAGTCTTTGATCATTTCTTGTAATGTCATGAGTTTACCTCCTACAAAAACCGATTTTCTTTAATTATATTTTAATCTCGTTTCAGTAGGGGGGTAAAAAAATTGTAATTTAATTATCAAAAATGCAATTACGATATTTTATCTAACAACGTAATATTGTTCGATCGAGAGGAAGTACGATCGAACTGTCAAAATATCAACCAATTTTCAACTTTTTCGAGCAATTTAAGCAATCCATTAATTCCTATAATTATTCATAATTAATTCTTAATATTTTTTAATTATTTTATGTATAATTATTTATTATAATAAATCTTATTTAAGGTTTACGATCGTATATTTACTTGTGAAAATTACTGTATTATTGAGAAATGTATTATTAATTTTAGACGCTCATTATCTAAGAGATTAAATTATTATTTATAATTAATATTTATTATGGATATTTCAGAAAAAGCCAAAAAAGTTGTTGCCTCCTCCGTTGCTGGTTTAGGGGTTTTAGGTAGTTTAATTGGTATGGGTTTCAAAAATAGCGTACAAGCTGAAGATGCCCTATCTAGCGTCACTCAAGAATTACAAGCAAGTAGTACTGACTTATTAGCTTTAGCCCAAGAATTAGAAGGTGAAGAAGGGCAAAAATTGCAGAGTATGGGGGAATATATTGGTAGTTTAGCATCAAAAATGGAGCAAGGAGAAATCCCTACAGAAACAGAAATTCAAGAGGCGCAAGGAAAATTAGACGAGTTAAGTGGAGGTGAAAGCAATTCTTCTCCCATTTCAGGAGATACCAATGATAAGGAAGATAGCGATAAGGGAGATAGTAATAAGGGAGATAGTAATAAGGGGGAAGCAACCTCTCAAACAGCAGGAAATCAAGAAAATCCAACGGCTTCGGAGGGAGGAGGTAAATCGTCACAGGAGTCAGCTTCTACTGGTGGAAATAAACCAAAAGGGGAAGATAAAGGGAAAGATGGAGAGGAAGGTAAACAAACTCAAAGTAAAGGGGGAGGGGAAGGAGGAGAAAAAGGCAACTCAGGGAGGGGAGATTCTGGCAAAGGAGAAGAAAAAAGCGGTGTCAAGGAAATGGCGGAGGATGTGGATAGCGCCCAAAATCAGATAGAGGAAATAAGTGCAAAATTAGATGAATTAGGAAAACTTTTAGATGGCGCAACGGAAGAATCGGAAAAAGAAGCAGAAGAATTAGATAATAGTAGTAAACAATTAGATGATTTATTGGAAAGTTTGACAGAAAAATTGACGGAAAATGAAACAGAGATAAATTCTGAGGAAGAAAATACTTTACAACAATTTACTGATTTTCAAAATACCTTAACAGAATTGATGCAAAATCTATCAGAAATTCAAGAAACTTCCAGTAATAATGCTTCTGAAATTACCAATAAAATTGATTCTAACCAACAAACCTTAAAAAATGACTTTGATAAAATTGATAGTATTATTCAGCAAATTATTAAGGGTGAATATTTACAGCAAAATAATAATGATGATGATGAGGAAGCTATTGATACTCCCGAAAAATTAACCCAAGTTATCGATAAAATTGAAAACTCTCTGACTTCTTTTCAAGAATTAATGGATACCATGAATAATGAGGTAGTTAATCAGGAAGAAGAAACGGAAGAAAATATAACTACTATTATAGATATTTTTAGTAACAGTCGATCGAACTTAGAAGAAAAATTTGAAGCATTGAATACAGAAATAACCGACATTAAACCGCAGGAAATCGAATCTAGTTTGACAATTTTTCAAGAAAATATTGAAGAAGAAACGACTCAATTTATTGAGAAAAATATTAGTTTAATTAAGGATTTTCAAGACTCTAGTAAAGCATCCTTAGATAATTTTGAACATACTTTAGAAACTAATACACAAAATGAGATAGAAAACCAAATGAATAATCTCACAGATGATTTATTAAAATTTTTACATCAACACTCAGATAATTATGAGCAAATTTATCAAATATCTAACACTTTAGAGGAATTAATTACTCTAAGTGAAGATTTATCTTCTGCTAGTGAAATTGCCGAAGAAATGAATCAACAATTAGATAATATTACCGTTTAAACAAGGAGAAAATTATGTCCACAGAGGCTTTAATTACAGGATTAGAATATATCAGTCAAGTCAGAAAACAACTCCCTGATGAGTTAGCTATTATGACGGAAAAACTTACTCTTATTAAACAACAAATTGCCGATTCGATCGAGCAAAATAAATTAAAACAAGTAGAAATGATAACATTATTATTAACTATTCAAGAAAAGTTAAAAGCCTTGCCAGAAACCATTATACAACAACAAAGTTTATTGCAAAATAAGATGATTTTAATTGCTAATAAACTGAAAAAATTAGACAAAATTATTGATACTCAAGAAGCCCAAATGTCTCCCATCTTAGAAGGAGTTAATAAATATTTTGAGCAATTTGAAAATCAATTAAAAACCATCAAAACTAAACATCTACAATTGTTAAGCGATAGTATGGTAATTTTTAATGAATTATGGCACACAGTGGAAGATAATTATAACAAAATGGAAGTCAGTTGGTTAGAAATGGAACAAGAAACCGATATTTTAAACCAAAAATTAACCAGTTTTCAGCAAACAAGTCAATCTCATTTTAGCACTACGGAAAATAATTTAGACGAAATGCAAAATACCTTAGAAAATTATGTTGAAGATAATATTATTAATGCCTTAAATAATGTCGAAGAAACGTTAAAACAGGAGATAGAAAATAGTTTAGAAAATATCGAAGATAAAATTCAAGAATTTAACGAAGAAACAGACGATAGAATAACAGAAATGGGAGAGTTAATTAAAGAAACTATAGCTGATGTGATGGAATCGATCGAAGAATCTTTAGCCATAGAAGATAACAGTCAAGAAATAGACGATTCTCAGACTAAATTTGTACAGACATCAGAAAATTTAACAGGTTTAATGCCTTCAATTAGACAATTAATTTCTGACTTAGAAAAAGCTAAAGAGTCACTAAATATTTAACTTTCATTTAACTTTAAGGAGTCAAATTATGAGTACATTAATTGATATAGTCAGCAATGTTTATCAAGAGTTTTTAGATTTTGAAACGGAAAAAAAAGACACCTATGAGAAGATAGAAGATTTAGAAGATTTTTTAGAAGAAAGTAATCAATTAACGGCAGAAAATTACGCTAGTTTAACCGATATATCTGAGACTTTCATAGAAGAAATTGATAATATCTCAGAAAATTTTATTGATGAAATATCCTCCATGTTAGAAGAATTAGACAGTTTAGGAGAACATATTGATCAATTTATCACAGAAACAGAAACCCTCGCCCAAGAAAGAAAACAGGAAGTAATTGATTTAGTTGATAAAATGGGGGATTATAATCAACAAGTTAATGATTCGATCGAACAACTATCAAATATAGTAAACCATTTTAACGAAACCGTCACAGAAATAAAACCCCCCTTAGAATCTAACTTAAATAAAGTCACAACATTTATCAAAGATGTGATGATTAGGGGTATTAAAAACTATCAGAATATTATAGAAGATAGTGAAGAAAAACTAGAAGAATTACTAGCAGAAAATATAAATAACGCCCTTGAAGAAGAAACAGAAAACTTACAAAATTCCCTTGATGATATTGGTAATAACATCGAAAATATTGAAAATAATTATCAGGAAAACTTAGAAAATATTACCGAATATTTAGTAAACTTTTACGGAGATAAAAGCAACTATTT
The DNA here is from genome assembly GCF_000332235.1 of Geminocystis herdmanii PCC 6308. Classification (NCBI taxonomy): domain Bacteria; kingdom Bacillati; phylum Cyanobacteriota; class Cyanophyceae; order Chroococcales; family Geminocystaceae; genus Geminocystis; species Geminocystis herdmanii. Next base: position 297,795 of record NZ_CM001775.1, read on the forward strand.
ACAAGATAAATATCAAGAAATTTTCACCTTAATTCAAGAAGACTCGATCGAAATGTTAAAAAATAAAGAACAAGAAATTAATGAAGAAAATAACAACCTCAAAGAAGTTATAGAAACTGTGTTAGTTAACTATTCAGACATTAATAATAACGCAGAATCTTTGATGGAGATTTTTGAAAAACTCATTAAATAGGGTTTGCTGAATAAATCAGAAAAAATACTTAAAATCAAGGGTTTAGTCATAGATAATGTGTCATATAGCAGTCAGTTATGAGTTGTGAAAATTATCTTATCATCAAAGGCAAGAGGCAAAAGGCAAAAGGCAAGATTAGTCGTATCTTCGATATTTTTTCTAATAATTTATTTCTCACAAATGATTCCTGATTGCTATAGTAGTCTAATTCCTCATTTAAGCTAAACGTGCTAATTTTTTATACACTTCATCATCATTACGCTTCCCAACTAATAAGACTTCGACTAAATCTTCTTCTAGGTGATAACGGTAAACAATACGATACTCGCCACTATCTACTCGATAATAGTTAGGGTATCCTTTTAATTGTTTACTATCTGTAGGGAAAGGATTAACATTAAGAGATAAGGTTTTTTTTGCAATTTGAGCGGCGATTTTAGGTTGTAACCCTTGTAAAAAGTTTAATACAACTTCTAAGCCATCGAGTTTAGCCATTTGCGATTCTTTCTAAAGTAGCGGTAAATTCTTCACTACCAACCATTGAAGATTGATTTAATGCTGTTTCAGCACTTTTGGCTAAGTTTAAATCCTCTAATTCTTCTAATCTGGTGATTAATTTTTGATAGATTTCAGCGGAGATAATGACATGGCTAGGCCTTTTTTGCTTAGTCACCAATATTGGCTCTAGTTGAGCTTTATCAAATACTTCTCCGTGTTGGTTACGGGTTTCGGTTAAAGTATAACTTTTCATACTATAATATTTTGACTATTTTGTACATAATAGCATTAATGTACATTAATTTAAGCTAAGTTTTCATTTATATCAACGATCGAAAAACCTGCTTAGTTAAAATGATGAGCAATAGATAATATAGAATTGCTATATAATTTTATCAAAAATAAATAAAATTGAAAGATGAATGACTCTGCTACTATAAATCATAATATTCCTTCCCCTTATAAAGTTATTAAAAAACTAGGTAGTGGTAGTTTTGGTCATGTTTACCTCGTTACGAATGGAGAAACTCAACAGCAATGCGTTATTAAAATACTGCATCCCATTTCTCAGCAACCCAACTTTATTAAACAGGCAAAAAGACTCTTTCAACAAGAAGCCACAATTCTCAAAAAAGTCAATCATCCCCAAGTGCCAAAACTGATTGATTACTTTGAAGAAGAAGGAGAATTTTATTTAGTAGAAGAATATATACAAGGTTATACTCTTAGAAATGAACTGAAACCAAATCAACCTTGGACGCAAGAAGCAACCATTAAATTATTACAAGAAGGACTATCCATTCTCAAAGATATTCACCATTGCGGAATCATTCATCGAGATGTGAAACCAGATAATTTCATTCGTCGTCAACAAGATCAAAAATTAGTGTTAATTGATTTTGGTGCGGTTAAAGAATTTAATATAGAACAAAGTCGCTTAATTGATCCTACCGTAGCTTTGGGTACTCGTGGCTATATGCCCACAGAACAAGCTAGGGGGAAACCGTATAAAAACAGTGATATATATGCTTTAGGCATGATTGCCATTCAAGCCTTAACGGGTAAAAATCCCATGGATTTAGAAGAGGATGAAGAAGGGGAAATTATTTGGCGTAATGGAGTAAATATTAATCCACTTTTAGGGGATATTCTTAGTCAAATGGTGCGGTATCATCACAAATTGCGTTATCAATGTGCAGATGATGTCATTAAGGCTCTAAATCATTATTTACAACCAAAGTCTAACATTGTTAGTACCCAATTAATTGATAATTCTCCATCACCTTCGGAAACAATAAATAAAACCGAGATTATCAATAATACTAATTCTGCTGTTTCCACTTCTGGGAAAAATGAAATGACTTCTCCTAGGGAAACACAAAATAACTCTTTTGGCGATTGGTTAAAATCTTCTGTAGGTTCAACGGTGACAACCGCCCTCACCATCGGACTCATTGCCACAGGAGGAGCTTATTTTATGAATAGTCAAGAAAAAGCTCGCATCGAACAAGAGCAAAATGATTTTGTGGCTTTAATGGATACTAAACTCAGTAGTGGTGCTTATGAGGAATGTTTTACCACAGTTGAAGAAGAATTAGAGAAAGAAAGTACTAATATTACCAGTAAAATCTTATCACAATATCAGGGGCAATGTCGTTTAGAACAAGGTAAACAATTAGCACAATTTTCTAATTATACTGATGCTTTAGCTGTAGTTAATAAAATCCCGAAGGATAATGAATATCATAATCAAGCTCAAGTTTTATCGGAAGAATGGAGTAAAATGGTGTTTGAAAAGGCAAAAACTCTATATACCGAAGAAGGAAAATTAGATGAAGCCCTAAAGGAAATTGATACTATTCCCGATAATTCTGTGAAAAAAGCATCTTTAATTGTGGTGAGTAAATGGCAGGAGGAATATAAGCAAAATAGTTATTTATTAGGTCAAGCCCAAAAAGATTTAGAATACAATAATTGTGAGTCTGCCATCGAAACTGTTAGTCAAATTTCGGGTTCAAATTATTGGTTATTAGAAGGGAAAAAAGTTGTAGATAAAGCTGAAAAATGTTTAATCGATCGAACTAAAAACTCTCCAAATAATTCTAATAATCAATCATCTCCACTGCCATCACTTCCCACTAATGGTCATGCTATCCCTCTTTGTCCGGGTCCTTTATGTCCTGATTAAATAGTTTTTCATCATTTTTCTGAGGAGAAAATTTAACGTTTCCCCAAGTAAGTTTTTGTTGCAATGTTTTAATATCACCTTGTTTGGCGGCATTTTTTATATCTCTGATATGATGAGCATTAGCGATGGCTTCTTCCTTAGAACGGGAGCTAGTTTCAAAGCATTTTTCGAGAGCTTGATAAATACCAATACGGCGAATTTTCGTAAAATATTGACGCTCAATATCTAATAGTTTAGTCATCAATTCTAACTGCATTTCATCTTCACATAAATCCTGTAAAATTTCCCATTCTTCTTTCCCTAAAAGACTATTTCCTGCACCAATTCGAGGATCGATAAATTCTTGTTTTTTTACTTGTTGATAAATGCGAGGTAAGCTATCATCAAATTCGTGTTTTTCTTCTAACCAAATACGTCTAATTTCGCTTAATTCTTCCGTAGTAATTAGTTGAATCTCTTGAAATTCTGGCGGTGCAAATTTTCTGATACTTTCTTCCGCTTCTAATACCTTAGTTAGCCAATATTCTCGCCATTTTTTGACGTAAGGACCCGGAATTGGTTCGATCGAAGTTTCACCTTCCACATTTCGCTCAAATAACTCTACTTTTCCGTAAATTCGGCGAAAATCTCGCTTATCTCGATCGTCCCTAATGTCTAATTCATTACGAATATCTAACAAAGGTTGTAACCATTCTTTTTCCTCATCATTTTGAATCATTGCCCCCATAGATTTATCTTTACTTACCATGGTACACACCCAACAACCGAAACGAGAATCACCACAGCTAGGAGTAGAAGTATCCACCACTAAAGGACATTCATTGTCGGCAGTAGCACCCCGATAAAGGGTGAATAAATCCTGATTATCTCCCCCCCAAGGGTTTTTCCATTGCATTAAGTAAAGCCAAACTTCATCTGTACGCCAATCTTCAATGGGAGTGTAAATATAAGAGTTGGGCAGGTGAGAATTGAGGTTTAAGCGGTCACGAAATCTGCCTTTGGCGTGTTTTTCCATATTTTTGCCACGGGTAACACTCTCGGCTTTTCTAACCCCCAATACAAGAATAATTTCCCCATGATTGCGCACGGTTTCTCTAATAAAATTATCCGCCGGTTTAATCTTCATGCGATCGGTACACCAACGAAAACCTTGACGGGGGGCAGGATAGCCTTTCCCCATTAAACACACCCAAAAGCTATTTTTAACCTCTGGAGTGAGTAAGTGGGGTTCAAAGGGCATTTTCTGCTCTTTGGCGGTGATTTCTATGCGCTTGAGGCAACCTTTCACCCAATGGGCAACGATGGGATTTTCCACTAAGGTATCGGTAGTAATTACATAGATTTTTTTTTGGCGTTTTTCTACGGGTAAAAGCTCGATCGCATTCCAAATTAACTGTAAGATACAAGAACTATCTTTTCCGCCACTATAGCCAATTACCCAAGGAAGATGATCTTGGCAATACAATTCTTGAATTTCGGCGGTTAAAATATCAATATCAGCCACTAATTCTTCTAAACTGCGAGGCGGGAAAAGAGGAATTTGGGTATTGTTCATATTTTTAATTTCTTTGTGTAGTTATTAAGGCTATTTTATTTGTTTCAAAAAGACGCAACTTTTTTACGTCTTAGTCTATCAATAATTAAGGATTTTTCATTATCAACAAGATTTACGCATCATAACCTAAAATTAGGGTTTGAGAGATTCTTCGACTAGCCCAGAATGACAATTTTTCATTTTTAGTCCGTGAGTGCTAATAAACTTTAAATTATAAATTATTTTATGATATGATACAAACTCGATGTAGTCAAAGAGTGAAAAAACAAAAAAAATCGAAAACAATAAATAGATATTGGCATTATTATCGACTGCGATTATTAAGATTAAAAGAACATCCTCATAAATTGGCTAGGGGTTTTGCTGCGGGAGTTTTTGCCGGTTGTTTTCCTTTTATTGGTTTACAATTTGTTATGGCGATAATTTTCGCTTTAATTATTCGTGGCAATAAGTTTACCGCCATTTTAGGAACTTGGATTAGTAATCCTTTTACCTATGTTCCTTTATTTTTTTTCAATTTTCAAGTAGGTAAATTAATTCTTAGTTTTTTTCTTAGTAATCATGATTTAGATTTTAGTTGGGATTCTTTGATAGAGTTAAAGGATGCAGGAACAGAAATCACTGTTACTCTGTTGTTTGGTTCTGCCATGGTGGGTTTATGTTTTAGCTCGATCGCCTATTATTTAGTTATTAATATCTTAAAAAGTAAAAATTCTACAACAAATTGATTATTGATGCAGAATTTGAGATTAATTAACTTTTGTTTAATTAGCAAATATATCTGATTGTTGTTTTTCGAGGGCTTCTTTTTCTTGTTCTCTCAAGTATTGAAATAATGTGAACTACCTACACTATACCGTTAGGTTAGTGTAGGCTTCATCTTTCACAGGCTCATGCCTCAAGACGGACTTGCGTCCGCCCTTTGGTCTTACAGTGCCTCCAGATGCAGAAACGGCTATTCCATCCGTCTGTATAATTCTGATGCCTTCTGCCCTAATGTTTTTACTGGCATTCTCGTCTCGATCGTGGACTGCACCACAACTAGGACAAGTCCATTCTCTTACATCTAACGACATTTCTGACATTTGATATAAGCAATTAGAACAGGTTTTAGAACTAGGAAACCATCGATCAATTTCGAGTAATAACCCACCATGAAGTTTGAGTTTATAGTCTAAGTAATTGATGAAAGTTCCCCATCCCACATCAGATATAGCTTTGGCTAAACAGTGATTGCGAACCATACCCTTGATATTCAATTTCTCTACGACTACTACCTGATTTGCCACTGACAATCTTTC
>NZ_CM001775.1:1570049-1580129 GCF_000332235.1 Geminocystis herdmanii PCC 6308
TAATAAGTTTGTCTCTCTTTTTCATTTCTAATTGGCACTTCTATTCTCTCTGCTTTTTTCCCCCAAACATATCCACAAATATCACCCCATAATAAGTGACATTCATCCACAAAAAATATTTTTAAGTTCCCCAACTCTATTTTTCTTTATTTTTCTCGATATATTCCTTTATTTCTTCTTTTTTTTATCCACTAAATCTTGATTTTTTTGTGGAATTTTTCTTTTGGGATTTTTTCCATGATATTTGTCCTTCATCTAATAGATCATAATAGCTTGATTTTGCCTGATAAGTTACTCCCGTACTTTTGGGCTATATAATATTCTAATTCCCCTAAGGTCAAACTTTCTTGACTGTTTAGCCATTGAAACAGTTCTGTTTTTTCCTCTTTACTCAAATATCCCACCGAACCTTTATATCCTAATTTGAGTGCTTCTATGCCATGAATAATATATTGTTCTTTCCATTTACTAATAAATCCTGAACAGACCTGGAGAATTTTCTTGATTGCCCGATGTGAATAACCTTGAAGGGTCATTCTGACTGCTAATGCCCTTTTTAATTCTCTAGAATCTGGATTTGATTCGATAAACTGGTCTAATTCTTTCACAATTTTTCTTACTAATTGTTTTTAGTATTTTCTCACAAATGATTCCTTATTGCTATATATAACCCTTTGTTACCCATGATTAACTTGTCATTGTGCATTATCAAACCTTTAAGGGTTGATCCTATGGAAACAAGTTAGTAAAGGTTATCAACTTAGTTCCGAACTGTTTTAAGTATTCAAGTATTATTGTTATTTTGGATGCGGTTAGGATGCACTATCTTTTAGTGGACATATATGGATCTCCGCCACACCAACCCGAAACTAAGAGGAAACCAACCGAATCAAAAATCACACTACAAAGATTTAGTCTTATTAACAATCATTAACTCTCTATCAATCCTTTAAGGTTCGGTAAAAGTTAAACACAGTTAGAACGGGTTTTAAAATCAGTTTTCACAATCTCAATTTATCTTTAATTGTTGAAAAATAATTGAAGATTTTTAATTAAAGATAGATGAAACTATCTGAAAAGAAGATATAGTAAAGGATGTAGAGAGTGGGCGGAGCGAGACTCGAACTCGCACAACCGAAGTCGCCACATTTTGAGTGTGGTGCGTCTACCAATTTCGCCATCCGCCCGAATGGTTACTTTCGCTATTATAACTTATTTTACCCTTTTTGATCAACTCATCATAACTGCTCGATCGAGCCCAATGTTCAATTTCTTTTGCCCGAATAATGGGTACAGGATGGGTTAATTGCCCTGTTTGCATTTCCTGCAACATTTTACCAATGTCACTTTCTCCCATATTTTTATAGTGTCTTACCTGCTCCATAAAGGCTTCTAAGTTGAGTTTACTTGCAATACTAGGAGAACCTCCCGTTAACTTCATCAGTACCGACATAACGATTTTCGGTTCTTGTACTACTAATAAAGCCGATCGATCACAGGTAAATTCAGCACAACGAACCCATTGCAGTAATTGACTTTGTAGAGATTGAGCAAGTATCCCTCCCCAAGTGGGTATTAAACCAGCCCCCAATACCATAATATTCGCAAGGGAGAGATAAACCCCATGTTCACACTTTAAATGTCCTAATTCGTGGGCGATAACGGCTTTAATTTCCTCATCCGTGAGGATTTCTAACAGGGAAGTATGAATAACGATGAAAGGTTTTTTACCTCGTATAGCTAAAGTATAAGCATTTGGTACAGGATTTTGTTGAATATATAATTGTGGTACTTCAATATCTAAAATTTCACAAGCCGATAGTAACAAATTATGTAAATCTGGCAACTGCTTTTCACTAATCAAGATACTCGAAGCAAGATTATTGAGATAGAAAAAATCTTCTGCTACGCCTCCTAAAAGCCCCCTCATCGCTAAGTCTAATCCCGGAATTTGTTTTAATTGAGTAGTTGCCCTTAAATCGAGGGGGTGACGAAAATGATCTGCCTTGAGTCCAACCAATTTTACAGTCATGGTTATCATTGATAAATTATTGTTTACATATTTTAACAATAAGCCTTGAAAATAAACGAAAAATCAAGAATTTTTTATGGAATAATTCAAATGTCCAAAAAAAAGTTTCATTTTGATCACTTTTGTGTAATAATAAATATTAAGTTTTTGTAAATCTTTTACAAAAATTGTTGCAATATGGGGAGTATTTATATTACCCTAGTCTTACCTAATGTCTAAATAATCAAAGGAACTAAAACTATGCGTGGCGTACACAGAACTTCGACAACTCAAATGGAAGTAACCAGTATCCGTTTAGAGAAAACTCTCAAAGATAGCTTAAAATCGTTATCTGGTAGTCAAGGTTATCAAACTTTAATCAGAGATATTCTTTGGAATTATGTTCAACAAAAATCTGGAGAATACCGTCCTAATTTTTCTAAAACTGATATTCGTGCGACTATTCCTGCTACTGCCAGAAAAGATGAAAGTTGCGTTTTAAGTGGCAAATTAATCTCTGAAAACGATGAAATGTTATTAGCTTTAACTATTCATGGCGATTTCGTTCCTGTTACTGGAGAAGCCATCAATAAATAACTTTCTGCTGTAGGAATTAGGATTATTTATTCTAACGGACGCAAACCTTGCGTCCCTACTTTCTCGTTTCTATAATGGCTTGGGTTAACCCTTCTAGGGTGTATTCTTGGGCTTCTATATCAACTCTTTTAAATAGTTGTTGACAGGTGAGGGAGGTTTGAGGTCCGATCGAGACGATCGAAACATCTTTTAAGATAGAATCGATAGTTAAATGGGGATACTCTACCATCGCCTGATTAACTAAAGTATAAAAATTTTGCACGGTTTTAGAACTAGCAAAGGTAATCATGCTAATAACCTCATTAATTAAAGCATCCCATGCTGTCTCGTCTATAGCATCTGGACATCCTGATTGATAAGCTGGTACTTCTGTTACGATCGCACCTTTTTGAGTCAATTCTTGCACTAAAATTTCTCTACCGCCACTTTCAACTCTAGGGAATAAGATTTTTTGTTGAGATAAAGATTCGGGAAAATTCTCCACTAAAGAATCCGCAATGAAGTTGGGGGGAATAAAATCCGCCGAAATTTGATATTTCTGTAAATATTGCTCGGTTTTTGTACCGACTACGGCGATTTTGAGATGTTTTAAGTGATTTTTGTCTTTCCCAAGATGATGTAATCGTTGACAAAAATATTCAACTCCATTGGCGGAGGTTAAGATTAACCAATTATATGTCGATAAATGCTCGATCGAGCGATCTAAAAGTTGCCATGAGGAGGGAGGTTTAATCACTAAAGCAGGAAATTCTAACACCGTTGCGCCTTTAGCTTCTAACATTTGTCGAAATTCACTATTAGCAGAAACGGCACGGGTAACTAAAATTGTTTCTCCTGCTAGGGGATAAGATTCTTTGTAATTAATCATTATAAGAGTTGAAAGTTCGATACAAGAACGTTTTTGTTTTTAATTGGCATTGGCAACAATAGCAATGATAATAGCAAAAACAAGGGCAAGGACAATAAATATTAACCCGATAATAAATAACCAGTATTGCAATCCATAAAGTTTGCGTAATTCACCTAAAGCACCCATCAGATTAACAATATCATTATCCTTTGTATCAACTATTTTTTTGAAGGAAGAAGCCGCTTTAATTGTCCAAATTCCCATGATGACCATTATTGTACCTTGAATCATATTGGCGATGTCTAATATAGGAATAAAGCCTCCAATAAATGATAAAGTACCTACCGCCACAGATAGATAGGCAACAAAACGCATTTTATTAGCTAAGTCTGAAATTAATTCATTTTGGGATTGATCAAACTCGTACTGTTGATTTTCCATAATTTTTTTTAAATTCTTCATCGTTAATTATGAATTATGTCCCATTTATTGTCAATTCTCCATTTTCAATTCGACCTTCTACCTTAATCTTTCTATAATTTAACTTGAGTTAAAGAAGAACGAGGATTATCTTGACTTATCTCCTTAATTCTTTCGTAATATTTTTTTTCTTGACTACTGATATTTTGGGGCGTTACGATCGAAATCTTAACTAATAAATCCCCATAATCACCCTTAGCACTACTCCAACCCTTACCTTTAAGTCTCAAAGATTGCCCTTGACGAATACCCGCAGGAATCTTTACCTTGACTTCCCCTTGGGGAGTGGGTACACTAACCTCACCGCCTAAAACCGCCTCATAAGGAGTAATCGGCACTTCACACACTAACTTATCATCCTCAAATTGAAAAAAATCATGGGGTTTCAATTCTACCTTGAGATAAAGATCGCCTCTTTGTTTACTCAACGGGTTCATTTGTCCTTTACCTCGTAACCTAATCCTAGTACCATTTTTAGCCCCAGCAGGAATCTTGACATTAACGGTTTCCGCCGATAAAGTCAGTTTTGTTTCCACCCCATGATAAGCCTGACTATAGCTAAGACTGATATTTTGCTCAATATCGCTACCTTTTGCCGAACTTGAGGTAGATTGAGTATTAAAACCTTGATTAAAGCCTGATGTATTACGAGAACTGCTACCAAAAGGACGACCTAATAAATCATTAATAAACTCATCAAAACTACCATAATCCCCAAAGTTAAAGTTATTGACATTTGTTTTATTACCCTGACTACCCCAAGGAGATTGCCCCGGTTGTTTTGCTCCTGCTTGTTGCCAGTAACGCCCAAATTGATCATATTTTTTACGCTTTTCTGTATCCCCTAAAACTTCATAGGCTTCGCTAATTTCTTTAAATTTTTCTTCTGCCTCTTTGTTGTCGGGATTTCTGTCAGGATGATATTTAACGGCTAGTTTGCGAAATGCTTTTTTAATCTCATCAGAAGTGGCACTTTTATTGATTCCTAATACGGAATAATAATCTTTATAATCTGTAGCCCCCATATTTTTTCTCTTTAGCTCTAGTTAACACACATCATAAAATTATAATAGTTTTGATTAGAATAAGTTATGGAAAATTAAAAAATCGTAGGGGTTTATGGTATAAACCCTGTTTTTATAATATAAACCCTGTTTTTATGATATAAACCCTGTTTTTATGGTATAAACCCTGTTTTTATAATATAAACCCTGTTTTTATGGTATAAACCCTGTTTTTATAATATAAATCCTGTTTTTATGGTATAAACCCTGTTTTTATGGTATAAACCCTGTTTTTATGGTATAAACCCTGTTTTTATAATATAAACCCTGTTTTTATGGTATAAACCCTGTTTTTATGGTATAAACCCTGTTTTTATGGTATAAACCCTGTTTTTATAATATAAATCCTGTTTTTATGGTATAAAGCCTGTGTTTGCGAAGAAGCGATCGCATCTGTACCACAGGTAAGTGTAAGAACGTCAAGTGTTAATAATTCCTAATTCCTTGAGATTATTGACAATTAATTTGTTTCTGTTTTGGTTTCCAGTGTCTCGTCGTCTTTAAATACGGCTTTTAGTAAGGGAGGCGCAATAAATGTTGTGGCAATAACCATAACAATAATAGCGGCATCCGTAGCGGGAGATAATGCACCACTAGCTGAACCAACACCAGCAAACACTAATCCTACTTCTCCCCTTGGTATCATACCAACACCGATGGCTAACTTGTTAATATTTTCTTGTCCCCATAGGGTAAATCCAGTAACAACTTTTCCGACGATCGCAACTACAATCAGAAAAGAGGCAATAATTAAGCCTTCTCGATTACTAGGAATCGCAGGATTTAAGACGCTTAAATCGGTTTTAGCACCCACACACACAAAGAAAATAGGTACAAATACATCCGCTACAGGAATAATTTGCTTTTCTAATTCCTTACGTTTTTCGGTTTCTGCTAAAACTAAACCAGCGGCAAAAGCTCCTAAAATAGCTTCTAATTGAATCACGTTAGCAATGTAAGCCAAAATAAAGGCAAAGATTAAACCGACAATTAAAATACTGCCTCTAGTTTTCATTTCATTTACGATACTAACTAACCAAGGGCTAATTAAACGCCCGATTAAAATAGTACCAATTAAAAAAGTCCCTGCGGCTATCACTAAGTAAATAATTTGACTAACTTGGACTTCTCCTGTTTTAGCAAGACTAGCAACTACGGCTAACACAATAATTCCTAAAATATCGTCTAATACCGCAGCACCGATGATAATTTGTCCTTCTGTAGAACTTAATTTACCTAATTCAGCTAATACTTTTGCGGTGATACCGATACTGGTAGCAGTTAGCGCAGCCCCTGCAAATACGGCGGGTACGGTGGGAAGATGAAATAAAAATACTAATCCTAATGTGCCTAAGACAAAGGGTGCAATTACTCCCACTACAGCTACGATCGCAGCGGAAGGACCGACTCTAATTAATTCTTTTAAGTCAGACTCTAAACCAATCTCAAACAGTAAGATAATTACCCCTAATTCCGAGAGAATTTCGATTACTTCACTCATGGTGTGAAAAGTCGCTTCTTCTGTACCCGGTGCAAGATTGGCAGTGGTTTGTAGTAACTGAATAATCAGAGAATCTTCTGCCCCTAAACCCCCTTCAGGAAAAACCAATAATTTGAAGGCGGATACCCCAATAAGTACCCCCCCCACCAATTCCCCTAATACAGAGGGAAGATTGACACGGGAGCATAATTCACCGCCAAGTTTACTGGCGAAATAAATCACCACGAGACTTAATAAAACCCCTGCTAAAATCAAAGAAGGATCGGCAGTTTCCGTTTCCGATGCCATTGCTAAAACTGGATAAGACCAAGGCATAAAATTTAATTACATTTTAATCTAAGTTTTCTCTTGTTAGTTTAACCTTTAGAGTGATTAATTAGAGATTACTAAACCAGTTTTTTGATGAAAATAGGGGATAGATGATAAAAGAAATACTTATAATATCCGTTCGTTAATTACCTGAGTGAACCATAAAATTTTCGGTGGTGTAAAGGTGTCAGGTGTCAGGTGTTAGGTATTAGGTTAAAGAATTGATAAAAAATATATCTTAATTGATTTTTTTGTTTTCAATTTTTGGACTAAATAGGGTCTGCTGAAAAAGTCTTTTGATGGGGATAGGTGTCAGGTATCAGGTATCAGGTATCAGGTTAAAGAATGAAAAATAAAGGTTTTCAGATTATACAAAGTACAGGGGAAAACCTTATTACTTCAAAAAAATAAGGTTAAAAATGCTTGATTTTCTCGTAAAAATTGCTAAAACTGTGCAATTTTTTGTTAATGTAGTGTGTCTAAATCGTTGATTTTAATAGCTTTCTGACTTATTCAGCAAACCCTAAATAATATAATCTTCTGAAAATCAAACCTGTTACCTGCTTTAGACAGGTTAATTATCTTAAAGGAGGAAAACGAGATTGCCAATATTCCACGATCGAAGATAAAATTTTAGTTAGTTCTTCTTCTGATACATTACTATTATTATCAACGGATAATTCAATCCATAGACAACGACGATCTTGTAGTAGTCTTTTTCCCATGAGCCAATCCCATAGCTTCGATGGTTGAACATAAGCTCGATGATAATAGGAAGCAAATTGAGCTCGTGTAACGGTGGTTTTGCCTTCTGAATTTAAACAAGCGGTTAAATGAGTTTGATTATCACTGACAAATTTTAAATAATAGTTATCTTCAAACGATCGATCGATCGAGTTTTCTAGTTTTGGTACATTCGTATAATTTTGGTAATAAGATTCGATCGTACCAAAAGTATTAGTCAGATACCGTAAATTAACCGTTACAATATCATCACCTTTTTGAAACTTATAGGTACGTTCTGACAAAATCACATCATAATCCTGTTGAGAGTTTAACTCTTCTGGAGGTTGAATTGGTTGATCATCTTCAGAAATGGGGATAAGAGGTTGAGAGAAACTGTCTTGTAAATCTAAGTAAGGAAGCTCAATATTTTGAGGTAACTCATAATCAGCAACACGATTAGCACCTGCCAAAGTACGGGTATCGAAAATAAAATTTAATAAAACAATAATTAATATTAAACCAGAGGAAAAAATCGGCAAATCTCTTAATGTTACTTTGGTTTTTGGAGGGGGTGATTCTATTTCATCAGGATTATGACTAGGAGTTTTGATGAGGATAATACCAAAAAATATGCCCATACCAATCATCGTAAAAAGATTTCCTCCTTCATAGCCATGCCAATAATTAAAGGCGGTTTTATCATTCACCACTAAAGCCATGATCGCTATTCTAATAAGGGATAAGATAAAACTGATAACGAAGGAAAGGAAAAACAGGGAAAAAATTTTCTTATATAAAGAAGGAAAAAACAAGGGTACAATCAGAGACATTTTGAGTAATGGAATCAATAAAGGTACGGCAGTACAATCAAAATATACATCCACTGCTCCATCATTCACCAAAATAATTGTTCCCTGTCTTTGAGGTTCAAAACCGATATAGTAGAGGAAAAATGAACTTAATTTTGCAGAGATAAAAGTGAGAGATAACCCTTCATATCTATTACTTAAAAAACGTAAAATATTAGATAAGAAAACAACGAAGGTGAGCAGAAATAACTCACGACGAAATTGATAAATTCCTCGAAAACCAGAGACAAACAAAATATACCCTAATAAAGTGAGGATAGGGAAAAAATATAAAAATATCGATGCTTCTACAAGAAATAAATATTTAGCCTTGAAACAAAATACTAAAATTATGGCAAAACCGATGATTTGTGCCACATAATTACTAGAGGTATTTAAGCGAATCTGCTTCTGATAAATTTGATAAAAAAGACCAATAATAAATATAGACTCGATGAAAAAATTATTAAAATTAGTATTACTTCGCCAATAGAGCAATAAATAGATCGCCCCTAGGGCTGACAACATCACCAAAAAAAGAAAATTTCGATCGAATTTATCTAGTTGTTCACTCTTAATCATTGGTGGTAATTTCAGCTTTTTCAACATAATTTCTTAAGGTTTTTTTATCTTGATTTTGCCAATACAAATAATCATGCCAACCGTCGTCTAAAAAAGAAATTTTCATGGGTTTTATTCTTCTTCGATTAACTCATGGCTTTCGTATTTTCCGTGTTTTAATTCTCCTAATGCTTTATAAAGTCGTTGAGCATTTTTGGGACTTCGTAATAAATACAATGTTTCTTCCATCGAGCTATAATCCTCAAGGGACATTATTACTACAAGGTTTTCTGATTGACGAGTAATGATAATTGGAGCATGATTTTCGCAAACCTGATTCATTACACAAGTAAAGTTTTTCCTAGCTTGAGTATAAGTGATTGCATCCATAATGTTTAGAGACTGATTTCATTTTAAGCAAACCATTTATGTACTTAGGTGGTTTCCAAGAAAGAATATACCAATATTCTCAATAATTCTTCCTTTTTTAAGGGGGTTAGGGGAGATCGATCGGGTATAATTATTGTCAGAAATCACCTTATAGGGTTAATTATAGGGGATTACTTCGTGCCTCGCAATGACAATTAACACCTGATTTATATATATACTCGTCCGATAACTAACCAAATTATAATAAAAATTGAAAACATAATTGTTCCCGAAAACAGTATTTTTGCACTATTTTTCAGAATACTACGAGTTTGTTGTTTTTGTGTGTTCACACTTTGTTGTTCCACATTAGACTTAAAAGTAGCTAATCTTGTTCTGATTTGTGTTTTTACTTGTGACTTAGGGATACTAGGAAAATCATCGGTATTCAACCCTAAAGATTTACCTAAAGCAATAATTTGATTTATATCAGAGACTTGATCTAATTGAGAATCCACATTTTTGATTTGATTTAGTTGAGTTGCCAGTTGTTCGGTGATTTGCTCTTTGCTAGAGTCGATTAAACGATTAGTATTTAAGACAACGAGGGGGATTAAAAAAATAAATCCGATCGCCATAATCAAAATCACCCAACGAATCGTTTTTAAAATAAATATCTCTAAAAACCAAATATATAGCAATCAGGAATGATTCATGAGAAAGAAGCATACATTGATAGTTTGGGAAAACTGAATATATGTTCT
>NZ_CM001775.1:3155769-3250769 GCF_000332235.1 Geminocystis herdmanii PCC 6308
GGATTTATCGCCGAAGGTTTACAAAGAACTACAGCAGGATTAGGCTCTGTGATGATTGACTCTCAACCCCTAGCAGTTGCCATTATGTCTCGTTGGTTGTTTAAAGAAATTATTGGGTTTTGGGGCTGGTTAGGCTTAACCATTGGCATTATCGGTATTAGTTTAATTGGTTTACCTGACGAATGGATTATTAATGGGTGGCAAGGCAATTTTAGCAGTATCGATTTCAATTGGCAGAATCTATTTAACAACGGAGAATGGTTGATGTTATTGGCTTCCTTGTCTATGGCAGTGGGTACAATTATGATTCCCTATGTTTCCCGTCATGTGGATGCCGTAATCGCAACGGGTTGGCATTTAGTTTTAGGAGGATTCGTTTTATTAATTTTGAGTTTTCAATTGGAATCCGAACAATATACGAATTTGGATTTATCGGCTTGGTTATCTTTAACTTATGCGACTATTTTTGGGAGTGCCATCGCCTACGGAGTCTTCTTTTTTCTTGCCTCCAAAGGAAATCTTACCAGTTTAAGTGCTTTAACTTTTTTAACTCCTATATTTGCCTTAACCTTTGGAAATTTAATTTTAGGTGAAACCCTTTCTACTCTACAATGGCAAGGAGTATATTTAACTTTAGTTAGTATTTATTTGATTAATCAACGGGAAAAAATCAACGAATTTATTACCCCTAAATATGCTAAATTTAAAATTATAGTTAAAAATAAAATTACTCCTAATAATTAGCAATTTTTTTAGTTTTTAAATTAATAATAAGTATAAAATTTGTCTTAATTTAAAAATGTAATTATTATCAACTTATAGTTTTAATTTCACCTAACACCTAATACCTAATCCTCACCAATAAATTTGATAATTGAGGGATGTTATGAATGTCGATGAAATGCTCCGATTATATGATCAAGGGCAACGAGATTTTAGTCAAATTGATCTATGTAAAGAAGATTTAATTCAAGCAAATTTAACCCAAATTAACTTAAGTCGAGCAGATTTGAATTGGGCAAATTTAAGCGGTAGTGATTTTAGTGGGGCAAATTTAGCTCGATCGAACTTAACCCATAGTCGCATCATCAGTGCTAAACTCATTGGCACAGACTTGAGCTATGGCGACTTAACCTATACCGACTTGAGTTGGGCAAACTTAAACGGTGCTAATTTCACTAGGGCAAACTTAAGTTATGGTAATCTCAGTAAATCTTCTTTAGCTAACGCCAATTTTAGTTATGCAAACTTGACGAATTGTAATTTAACGGGAGCAAATTTTGCAGGAGCAAACTTCACAAAAACAGACTTATCAGGAGCAAATTTAAGTGGCGTTAATTTGACAGGTGCAGACTTTACCAGAGCAGATTTATCAGAAGCAAATCTTCAAGGATGTGACTTAACAGAAGCTAATTTTCGGAGGGCAGATTTAACCGCAATTCAACTGCGAAATGCTGATTTAAGTGAAGCCATTTTACAAGGAGCAAATTTAGAAAAAGCCAATCTTCGAGGAGCAAATTTTACGGGAGCAATATTACGCAACACAAATATTAATCAAGTTAAATTATCAGAATTAAATCTAAAATTACCTAGCAAAAATAAAATTATTTTTTGGGGTGCAAATTTACGAGAAACAAACCTAGAAAAAGCTATTTTTAAAAATGCTATTTTAAGTCATGCTCTTTTGCAAAAAGCCAATTTAGAAGAAAGTTGTTTGCATCGATGCAATATGATTGAAGTGATTTTAATAGATGGAGATTTAAAAGGAGTAAACTTGCGCAATAGTGCCTTGAATGGTGTTAACTTAACTGGTACAACTATGGCTGATGGTTCGATTCATCCATAAATGAAAAAATACGGGTGCGACAGGACTCGAACCCTAGTTATTTAACTTTTTTACCTAAATCTTAGCTTTATAACCTCAATTTATCTCACTTGATCCTAAATTTGAGAATAGAATGAGAATAAATTGAGCATAAAGTGAGAATAAAATGACCATAGACCAAAAATACATTATTAAGGCTATTACAGTGATTAATGATGAAATAACTAAGCATGATACCCTCAAAAACAAGATAGGCTATGAAATATCATTAGAATATTTTGATATAGCTAAAAAATTAACTATTACTGGTTGTGGTATGGTTAAGCAAAATAATAAAATTTATTTGCAATTCAAACCACCAACGGAAAAACGTGGTAAATTTCCCTGTAATGAATTGATCAGTAAAAATGGTTGTATTAATGCTTTAGCTAAAAGTTACGCCGTTGTTGATCATCTCAAAAGTTTTGATAAATTAACTAATTTTTGGCAATGGTATAATTCAGAAATTAAAGAGCAAAAAGACACTAAAAATGACCTTATTTTAATCAAGGATGCTATTAATTTAGTCAGAAAAAATTATTTTAATGGCACTCATAACGGTATTAAAAGAAATAACCCTGAATTTAAAGCTAACTTTGAAAGTAATTACAATAAAACTTATAATCAAACTTATATACACTTAAATAGATTAGGGGATCAACGTTTATCAGCTAAGGTTTTAATTGACTTTTTAAACAATAATTACAGTAATTTAAAAATCTCTAAAAATGAATGTAGTAAAGGATTTTTAACACATAAAAATAACTGTCAAAAATTATTGATTGACTGTAAATTAACTGATGAGTTAAATATCTTTCAAGATGAGTTTAAAAACGTTAAAGTAATTAAAACACAAGTACAACAAGAAATATCATTAAAAGATTATTTAGAATTAAGACAATTAGTTTTAGATGATGCTAAAAATAATATTGAAATTGAGTCACGAATTAAAACTTTTAATGTTGTCTCTATTAACTTAATTTATGGCTTTCGTGGTAGTGAATTTTGGGCAATTCAAAACTTAAATGAACCATACCAATATCGTGGTAAAACTTTTAAGGCATTAAATGATCCGACCAATAAGGATAATATTGCAGTTTTATCTGATTATTTTACTATTACTGATGATGAAGGTAATCAACATAAAATCACTGTTAAAACTGGCGATCGTATAGCAGTGCCTATGATTCACCCTGATTACTCTAATCTATGGGAATTGTTAGATTTAAAGGGTAAAGAAATTAGAAAGCATTTACCAGTGCCAAATGCTAATAGTAAAAATATAAAAGATTGTTGTATAAATTGGTTAAGAAAAAAATTGAGTGATTTTAGCAAAAAATTACCCCATATATTTACTCAAACTCATGAGCTAAGACATTTAGCTAATTATCACGGTAAACTTTTAGGATTAACCAGTGAGCAACGGGCTAAATCATTAGGTCATTCAGTTAGCATGAATGAAAATGTTTACAATCAACATTTAAACATTGAGGATGAAATTAATTTGCTTACTGCTAAAATATCACCTCAATCAAAGATTAATGAATTAGAAGTTGAGAATCAATATCTTAGAGAACAAATACAATTTCTAACTAAACAAATAACAGAATTAGCAATTGAGAATCAAAAATTTAAAGGAAATAATAATATTTCTAAATTGTTTTAAGTCTTGCTTAACTTGTTTCTGTGAGATCAACCCTTAAAGGTTTGATGATAGATTAGGATACATTTTATATAGTTTTATATAGGTATAGTTCATTTCCATATTTTCAACCCTTAAAGGTTTGAAGAAGTATTAGGACGCATTAACAAAGGTTTTCAACTCAACTTAACTCTGCGATAACCTTAAAGGTTCTCGTGTGAGTTGAAGTTAGTTATAAGCAATAATCAGGTTAAGAAATATCCTTGTGTAAAATGCCTCTTAAATTGCTGTTGGTTGCGCGGAGATCTATTGATCTCCGCGCGACTGATCGGCATCCTAACCGCATCCAAAAACAAAAAAAGATAATACAAAAATCTCACCAAATTTTGATGAAATGGATTCCACGTTTTATCAACTATTCGGCGGAAACATAGGGTTCGTGTCATGAGGGGCAGTCTTCAAAAAAATAGTACAAATAAATTAGTTTTAAGGCTTGATTGATAAGTTATTTGAATCAAACTTGCCCATTTTCGCCTATTTATGGGGAAGTCATTTAAAATAGGTAGTATGAGGAGTTAATTTTTCGTCCCTTGAATAGAGTCCAACTCATATGTTACGTCATAGCTGTGGTTTTTATTTAGCGAGTCAAGGTTATGATACCAGAGTAATTCAGGCTTACTTAGGGCATAAAAACATTCAGCATACAGTTCGCTATACTGAAATTTCACCAAAACGTTTTCAAGGTTTCTGGATGGATTAACACAAATTAGTGATAATAAGGTTTAGATGCGTTGCACTCGCTTAATATGGCTTTTTTCCTTATCAATAAATTTTATAGTTGCCCTTCAGTACTAAAAAAGTAATTCTATACGTTCATTAAGATCTAACTTAAACGTACCATAGGGATTAACATGACTAAAAATCAAAGGGGTAATTGCCCCGTAAATCCCCTTGATTAAGCCTTGAATGCCAATGAGATTGAGCTAAAACCTGTTGAATCATTAAAGTATTAACATAGACTAAACTAATTTGTAATAAATGTAAAGACAATACGGATAACTCTTGACTTTCTAGGCGATTAGAGGCAAACTCACCACCTTTACCGTAGAAGATAAAATCATTAACACCATTCCATCTTTCCACCACATTCAAACCTTCATTAATTTCCCTTCTGATAGCTTCTGAATTCAAATATTGACTCAGGAAAATGGTTTTCACTGCCCTACCCAACTCCAACAACGCCAAATAAGTAGGATGCTTCAAGGCTGAGCGATTAAATCGTTTTAAAATAGCTTCAGTCTCTGCTGTACCTAATCTTAAGGCTGTAGCATATTTTACCATCTGGTCATATTGTTGGCGAATTAAATCCCAATTAATTGGGCGAGTCAGAATCGGCTGTAAATGAGGATAGCTATTACTTTGACCCAAGTCGGGAAGATATAGCCTTTGCACCTTAATCCTTTTGAGTCGAGGCATTAACTGAAATCCTAGTAAGTGACTAAAAGCAAACGCTACTTCACTTTGTCCATGACTATCAACATAGTTTTTCTTGACATCCATATCAGTACAATGACGTAAAACCCCTTCAATCATTGCTGCCACTTCCGATGAAGATACAGTTTTTAACTGAGAATAAATGCAAGTAGATTTCTTTTCAACGTGCCAATAAATCATTACCCCACGTCCACCATAACGCAGATGATATTGACTCATTAAGTTTTGCTCCCATGAACCAAAATGTTTACTATCACTCGCACAAGTGGTAGTTCCTTCCCCCCAGATTTCAGGATTACGAATCTCAAAAATAGCATTAACTACCGAGGCTATAGCACTTCTAAGTTAGTCTTTTTGAATGTAGCGACGGCGTACATAAAGTAAATCATGATAATTTTCGCTATTTATACCCGTATTAATGCGGTTAATCCTTTCTTTGCCGTCATCGGTTTTTTCAATAATAATATCTTTCCAACCTGTTTTTAATACCCCTTCAATGGGTATTTTTTCTTCCAAGTCATAATATTTAGCTTTACTATCAGTGTATTTTTTAAGCAGTTCTAAGGCTAAAATTATGGGGCGGTGAATGTCATTATTAGAGCGAAATTCCAGCACTTCTAATAGTTGGGGTATCATCCGACGATAATGGGTAGCAAAGGAACTACGCATCACAGTATGAACTTTTTGGCGATAGGCTGTATTGGTTGATTTATATTCTTTGACTAGGTTTTTCAGGGTTTCTTGACTGACAACGGGATAAACTACTGTTTGAATCACTCCTTCAGGATTAGCTAGGGCTACTTCGGCAATACGAAAAAGGATATTAGTTTTTCCATTTACGAGTTTAAAGTCTTCAATCAGTTCTTTATTAATACGTCTTTCGGCTCTAGTTCCAATACGTTTGATAATAGAGACTAGGATTTCAATGAGATTATCGGTTATTTCTTGACTACGTTGATGACAAAAAGCACTCATTAATGTGTAGCGTATTGGTTCAGAATGTTGTCGTAAGTCATAGGGAGATTCTGTGGCGGCTCTTTGACGGTATTTTTGAATGATTTTGGCTGATATTCCTTGAAATAAATCTGTGGATAATCCTACGGCTCGAATTCGTTTTAGTTTTTCAATTTTTGTGAGAAAGGTATCTAAGCCCACTGGACCTGGATCTGTTTTAATAAAGGCAAAGTCGGAGGTTTTTAGTTTTGGAGAAGATGTTGATTCATCTTCATTATTGTCATCCGTTTTGAGAAGAATATCAATTTGCTCTTTGATTATCGTGGTTAATTTTGATGTTACCTGATTACACCATTGACTTTCCGATACTGATAAAGCATGACGAATTAAGCGTTCTATTCTATTGACGGTAGGTGGTTCAATTTGTAATTCACGAAACTTTTGATAAACAATTTCTTTGATGGACTCAATTTTTTGTTCGTTGGGAATAATTTCCGCTATCAGCCAATTGCTTATTTGTTCACTATCCTGTGTTGTTGCTGTTCTAAAGTTAAATAGAGTCCGAATTTCAGCTCGATAAACTTTTGCACTACGTCCTTGAGGATTATAGTCTGAGTAAGAGCTAACAGGAATATTAAGTTGATTAGCAATGTAAGATATTATTAAATCAGGTATTTGTTCCGAAGTATCAGGAAAACGAGCCCTTAGTTGAAAATATTTGAGTATTATAGCGAAACCTATTTTATTTCCACCAATCTTATTAGTTAGTAATTTTAATTCTTGGGGAATAAGTGTCCAATTTTCGATTAGCTCTTCTGTTTGCCAATTTTTCTTGAGCATTAATTATTTTCACAATTTGCAGATCTAACAAATCTCACAATAGTCGGAAAAGGTCTATCTTCAAAAATATTTATAACTGCATACTATTTAATATTTGTCAAATGGTTATTTATTAACATATTTGTAAAACTTATCATTTGAGAGGAAAAAAGACTCTTAACAGTCAAGGAAGAAAAAAGACTAAAACTATTGCTAAGTATAGCTTTGAGCTTCTCACTGCCCCTCATGACACGAACCCTATGTTTCCGCCATGTATCAGCTTTTGGTGATACCCCTGAAGAAGCCTTAGACGAATTATATGAAGCATACGAAGGGATGAAAGAATGTTATCTAGCTGATGGTGAGTCGATGCCTCCAGCACTTTCAAGAGTTGCTTTAGTTTAAACGCTAAAAAATGAGTTATGTTATTAATAAATAACCAAAAAATAAAAGTAATTACTGAACGTTTAAAAAGAGATTTAAAGTTAATTTATCACGATCGATTAAGTCAATTAATTTTATTTGGTTCACAGGCGAGGGGCGATGCTCAACCTGATTCAGATATTGATATATTAGTGGTATTAAAAGGAGAAGTTAACCCTGTCGAAGAAATTAACAGAAATAGTTATTTTATTAGTGAGTTATGTTTAGAATTTGATGCTTTAATTAATTGTTTTTATCTGTCTGAATTACAATTACAAGAAAAAAATAAACCTCTGATTAAAAATATAAGAAAAGAGGGTATTATTTTATGAATAAACAAAGATAGTTAAATGGCTACTAATTCTTGAGCTTGTTTTAAAATTGTATCATTAGCTTTTTTTGTTTCTAAGGTGAGATTAATATTTCGTGCTAATTTGGCTATTTCCAATAACTTAAAATCAACTTTTTCTTCATTTTTAACCCAAAACCATTCTAGCACCTCATCTAAGTGCCAAATAGCCTGAGAGCCTTTAAAAAATGGTTTAGGAAACTTATCTTTATTAACGTATTTTTGAATATTTTGTTTGCTACATTCCAATATCTCTGATAATTCTAGAACACCTACTAAATCAGGAGAAACTTGCATTAAAATTGCGGTGGGAATCACTGATTTTACTTGTTGAATCGCACTATAAACCGCTTGATAAGCTGATTCTGATTCTCTCATAAAATCTAGTACGATCGAACCCTTTTGCCCCATACCGATTATGGCATCTCCGCACCCTGCTTCATATAAAGCGTCTAAATACATTTCCGTATCTATTTCCGTCTCGAAATCAAAAATTAAACTAAAATCATAATAATTCATCTCTATTTTCCTCACTATAGATACATTTATCAATCGCTCTTTTTAGATGTTGAGCAAAATATTCAGGATTAGTTGGTGTACTCCAAACACTTATTTTACAGTGTTTTCCGCTACGACAGTTTTTATCATTATAAGGACAATATAAAATACCCCAAGCATGACCATTAGACTCTTTAATTATCCATCCTTTTTGTTGGGCATATTCAATTACCTCTCTGATTTTTTTATGGGGATGTTTTTTCTTCATTTTAGTTTCTTTGTTGTTGATCAACAACCTTAGATTTAAAATAGCACATATTAGCTAAGTTTAATAACGGGGTAATTTTTATGGGTTAATTTACCTGTTTTTAAATCTTTCGCAGTAATTAATAATCGTTTATTCCCGTCGATCGAAAAGTCAACTTGAAAACATTTTTCTCCTTTTTTTACAGAAGTATTAGTGCTTAAAAAAGTCGGGGATTCTTCATTCATCCAAAAATAACTCCTCTCCTCTTGCTTATCGGGAGTCAAGGCACTTAAACGGGCTGAACCGTTGGGATCAAACACCAATTCAATATTATTATTACTGTTACTCTGATACTGTTGTCCTAACTCGAAAATAGCTAACCCTAAATTTTCTTGATCATCATGGGATGCTTTAATGGTTAAACGCGCAATGTTTTCTGTGGGGTAATTTGTGCCTCGTTTCACCAAAATACGATAGTCATAATCTCCCTTCTCACTATTGAAATATCTTAGAGCGTAATCGTGTTGAATATGATCATAAAAATCCACCCCTGCCACAAAAGCCGCCGCCCCCCTTGCCACTGCATCGAGGGGATTAGACAACATGACTTTATCTTTCCCAAAAATCCGTTTGAGGGTGCGTTGAATCGCTGGAATTTGACTACTACCCCCTACGGTTAACACCGCTTTGATGTTGTCTTCCGTGTAACCCCTATCTCGTGCATCGTTTAACGCCCTTCTAATGGCTCGATCGATGTCCGTAAATGCGCCATTTTCCTCTAAAATATCCTCTAGGAGACTACGGCTAAATTCCGCCCCAATAATCGCCCCTGTGTTGGGGTTAAGGATGGTTATATCGGCGGTTTCCTGTTGGGATAGACGAATTTTTACTTGTTCACATTCTACTAAAATTGAGCCTGATAGTTGCAATATCTCCTCGTCACTGTCTTGATAGCCTGTTTGTCTCAAAACTTCGCTATACAACCATTGATCGATCGTTGCACCACCGAGACTACATCCTGCTTTCCCTAAAACACGACAACGGCGACTAGCAGATATATTTTCCTCCTCAATTAACACTACAGCTATATCTAAAGTGCCTCCCCCAAAGTCAAAGATTAAATAGACATCCCCTGCTTGAATATTTGCACCATAACCCAAAGCGGCGGCAGAGGCTTCATCAATTAAGCGAAAACGGGGCATTCCTGCGGTTTGTGCCACTTCCGTTAACCAGTTTTCGTAATCTTCAAAGGCTTCCACCGGCACGGTAAAGGCGATTTCTTCGTTACCGATATTCAATTCTTGGGTAGCAAAGATTAACAGGGTAGAAAGAAAGTCTTTTCCTGCTTCTTGATAGGATATTTGTTTTTGATTGATTTTGCGTTTAATGGGGCTACGATGGGCGATATAGCGTTTTACCCAACGGAAGGTAGAATCATTTTTTTCGAGGTTGCGTTGTCTGACTTGTTGCCCTAACCAACGGCGATTATCATTACTGTAGTGGATAAGGGAAGGAATTATGGAAATTCGCTCTTTTCCTTGTTGATAATAATTACTATAGTCAGAAAGGTGAAAGGATTTTCCCTCGGAGGTGCTTTCATCCCATACTGCTATTACTGTATTTGATGTGCCGAAATCGATCGCAATTCTTCCAGACATTTAATTTATAATGTTTTGTCAGCTAGTCGTTAATTTTATTTTATCGGAGAATTTAAACCATGAGCCAAGTAATTACTAAAGAAAATACTATCCTAGAAGAAGTTAACAATCTCACGGATGAACAACAGGATAAAGTTTTAGAGTTTATCAGATTTTTACAGTATCAAGATAGTAATAAACAAAACGAAAATAACGAGTTAAATATCATAGAAGAAAAGAGCGATAAAAAAGACATATCTTTTGCGGAAGATGCTAAAGAATTTATCGGATGTGTGGAAGGTGCTGAAAATTTATCTCAATTGAAACAGAAGCTAAAAAGAGTTAAAATTCATGAAGTGTTAAAAGGTTAATTTTCTTAAAAACATCAAGATAAAAAATAAATATTATGAGCAAAAATATTATTATTGATGCTGGAAGTCTAGTCGCCTTATTAAATAAAAAAGATCACTTTCATTCATGGGCAAATCAAGAAGCTAATAAGTTATCACCTCCTTTTATTACTTGTGAAGCAGTAATTACAGAAGCCTGTTTTTTATTGCGAAATGTTTATGGTGGAGAAGATGCAGTTATGACATTAGTGAAAATGGGCAAAATTCAGATTCCTTTCCAATTTAGTGAAGAAGTAAATTCCATTCAAGAATTGATGAAACGTTATCAATCTGTGCCGATGTCTTTCGCCGATGCTTGTGTGGTAAGAATGGCGGAATTAATACCCAATTAAGAAGGGCTAAAGCCCTCACTACAAACCTTTTATTCTATCACTTTTTCGACGATCGAACTCTTAATTACCTGATTTTGGTAGCTTATTCCCACTATTTTAATAATAACTTTATCTCCTCTATTAATATCGATATTACTATTCAAAGATTGATGATAATTAGGCTCAAAATTAGTGATTTCTCCCACTTCACCAATGAAGGTTAAACCCTCCATTTCAAAAACATTAATTAACCGTTTTACCACTAATAAAATATCTTTAGCTTGGACAGGTTTTTCTTCTACTTCTAACAAATATTTTTGCGTAATTAATTGACTAATAGGAGAAGCTATTTGATTAAATAATTTTTCCTTTTCCCCTAAAATCTTTTCCTGTAATTGTATCGATTCTTTTTCTTCTTGTCTTTGTAATTTTTGCTGTAAACTATTAATAGTGTGAGTTCGATCGACCAATTCTAATTTTAACTGTTGTAATTTGGTTTCTAATGTAATAATTTTTTCTGATGATTCATCATTAGAGGTAACTGTAGGAGATGAAAATAGTTTTTTAAGCCAATTAATCATAAGGTTTAAAATAAATAATTTTTGTCCAAAAGTATAACAATTTTCGTACTAATCAAGTATATAGAAATATTTTTCTTACATTAATGTAGTAAAATTCATTAGGGATAGGCTAAGAGGCATCAATCTGGAATATAATTTGAGTTAGATTTGAATTATTCATTGTTGGTGGTAATTACCCTGAGAATTGTTCGGTTATAACACTTTAATAAAATTTGTCAACAAGTTATGATTAATTCTGTTCAGAGGAATATTGAGATAATTAAGCTATGATTTTGTCTGATTATTTGGGAGTTAAATTAAGTGATATTTTGTTAGCGGAAGATAACGAGGATTTATCGATCGAAAGTGGTGAAAATCTCGCTAATATGGCGATTAATGCTCAACAACAGTGGCATAGTTCGATCGAATCTTTAGAAAAATTATTAACTCTCACTATCGGACAAAATTGTGATGCTCGATCGATTCAAGGTTTAATTATATCTTCTTCTACTCCCATAATTCAGGATATAAAATTAATCTCTCGTTTAGAAACCGTTGTCTTTTCTGCTAAAGATAATACTCAAATTGCTTTAATGCCAAGTCATAGTCATAACGAGTTTGTACAAATTTCCCCTTCATCTTTTATTGATGTTTCTTTGGATATAAATGATAGTTTAAATGGTGAACAATTTTGCTTGGTTTTAACCAATAAATTTTCTTGTATAATTTTAAAAGGTGTAGATCAAAATTATCGGGATAAATTTCAGTTTTCTTTCTGTCCAGAAATAATCAAAAAAGTCTGGTTTTTATTAAAAGCTAGATTAGTGATGAATCAAAATTATCATACTCAATATTTAGAAGAATTATTTACTCAGTTTTATCCAGATATTCCCGACTATAAAATTGTTACTAAATTTACTCATTTTTTATTAAATAATTTGTCTTCGGGTACTAATAATCATCGAGAAAATAACAAGTTACCTCGAAAAAGTAACAGTATTTCTTTGAAAAAAACTCCTTTACCACCCTATCCAGAATTTGAGTTATTACAAGCATTAACTCACGAAATTAGAACTCCTTTAGCAACTATAAAAACTTTAACTAAGTTATTGTTAAGAAAGGCTAAAAATGCTCCAGAATTAGTTAAATATTTAGATTCGATCGAGCAGGAATGTACCGAACAAATTAACCGCATGGAATTAATTTTTAGGGCGGCAGAATTAGAGTCAAAGACTGCTGTACAATGTGCGGTAAAATTAGTACCAATTTCCTTAGAACAAATTTTAAATCAAAGTATTCCTCATTGGAAAAAACAAGCAGAAAGAAGGAATATAATGCTGGATATTGTTATCCCTCATAAGTTACCTCAAATTGTTAGTGAGCCTAGTATGTTAACCCAAATTTTAACAGGTTTAATGGAAAAGTTTACCCGTAATTTACCTAGTGGTGGTAACTTTAAAGTGTTAATTTTACCTGCTGGAAATCAATTAAAATTACAATTTTTTTCTGAATCTAATATTAATAATGATCCCGAAAAATGTTTAGGAAAATTACTACTTTTTAAACCAAATACGGGAAGTTTATCTTTAAATCATGATGTCACGAAAAATATTTTTCATGCTTTAGGAGGTAAATTTATTATTAAACAAAAACCCGATCGAGGAGAAGTTTTAACGATTTTTTTACCTTTGGGTAACAGTTTTCAAATTAATAAATAGACATCTCCAGAAAAGATTTTTCTTTGGCTTGTAGTAAGGGCTTCAGCCCTTGTCTTACCAAATATTGTCGAAGTCTAATAGGTGGTGTAAAAAAGTTTGTTGATCAAGAAAGGGTTAAAACCCTCACTACGAACTAATAAAAAAAGTAAAATGATTTTTGAAAAAGTAAAGCTATAATTAGATGTCGTTTCTGAATAGTAACTATTACCGATGTTTAAAAAGAAATTTAGTGCTAATTATCTTAATTATTTATTCGTTATTTTTGGTTCATTGATTATTCTTTTATGGGGAAAAACTGTTCTTGCTTATAACTCTCCATCTAATCAAAATATTACTTCTTCCAGCTCGATCGAGCAACATCATATTGCCCAAGGAGATTTTGAGCAAATTGAAATCAAAACTACTCTGCTCAAAAATAATATTTATATGTTGGAAGGGGAAGGCGGAAATATTGCCGTTTCTGTGGGTAAAGACGGAGTTTTAATGGTTGATAGCCAGTTTGCACCATTATCGACTAAAATTGCTAGTTCGATCGAAGGTATTACAGATCAACCCATTCGTTATCTATTTAATACTCATTACCACTTTGATCATACAGGCGGAAATGAAAATTTTGCCAATAAAGGTGCTTTAATTATTGGTCATGAGAATATGCGCAAACAAATGAAAGTACCCCATTCTTTCAAAGTGATAGGCGCGGATATTCCTATTTCTCCTGATATTGCCTTACCCCAAATTACCGTTAACGAAACCATCAATTTTTACTTTAATGGTAATCATATTCACGGTTTTCATCTTCCTTTTGCCCATACAGACGGGGATATTGCGCTTCACTTTATCGATGAAAATATTATTCACACGGGAGATTTATTCTTTAATGGGATGTATCCTTTTATTGACACCGAAGTTGGCGGTTCGGTGGATGGTATGATTGCCGGTATTGATAAAATTTTACCTTTGTGTAATGATCAAACTATCTTAATTCCGGGTCATGGAAAAGTTGGGAATAAACAAGAATTGATTGCTTTTCAAGGGATGTTAAAAATTGTTAATCAACGAGTTAAAGATGCGATCGCACAAGGTACAAGTTTAGAAGACTTACTCAAAGGGAAAATCCTTACCGATTTAGATGATACTTGGGGCAAGGGTGTGTTAAATGCAGATCAATTTGTTACCATCACCTATCAAGGGATTAAGAATTAACAATTAAGAATTAAGAATTAGGAATTAAGAATTAATAATTAAGAATTAACAACTAATAATAACTCATTACTTATTACTCATTACTTATTACTCATTAACCCGAAATTAGTTTGTAAATATGCTTTTTTTGTCCTGTTTCATGATTAACAATTACCATAATTTTATCATCCCCTAAAGGCTCAATTAAGCTGATCAATAAATTAAGATTAGTTTCTCCTAAATAATTAGCTTCTGAGTCTAAAAAAGCAATATTACCTGATGAATTAGCACAAATAAAACCATTATTATTAGCTATCCAAAAATCTGCCTTAAAATTTAACGGAATACGGCGAACCGCAAAAGGATTTAACTTGATTAAAACTATATTATTACTTTGTTTTTCTCTGGATAAAAAGGTATTAGGAATTAAAGGATTATAAATAAAATTGTGTAAAGGTAAAGAAATTGTATAATTATCAGTCCATCCTCCCCTACGATTAAAAAATCGCAAAAATGTTTGATTTTTATTCATGTCTAACTGATTATATATAACCATGCCATGATGTCGATCGAGATTGATAATTTGTTTAGGTAAAAAGTCTTTGATAATATGAGTAATAGGACAACTATTTTTAGTATTAATAATTTGAAAACCTTGATCTATACCTTCATTTTTATTCACCGCAATCCATGAATAATTATCAGGAAGGCAATAAACAAAAGATTCACTTTCTATGTCTATTAAATTACTAATTTTTTTCTCACTATTTTTCCAATGAATTAAAGAAAATTGATTATATTTATCTAATGCTTTAATCGCTACAACACAACCATCATTAACTCCTTGAACATCAATAATTTTTCCATCAAAATCTTGTTTAATAACTTCTTTGAAACTTAGATTGTGAGCATCAGAATCTTTCTCATAAGACTGAATTAATAAAGTGCTTTCTCCTGTCAAATAAATTAAATTATCTTTTACTACAATATGATTAATTGTCTCATTCAGAGATTCTTCATACATTAAATCTAGAGAAACGGCTTGATGAGGAATACTTTTATATAAGGATTGATTATATGTTTGCAGTTCTAAAGTCGATCGTAATATGGCAGTTCTCATTTCTTGAGCAGTGCGAAATCGATGTTGAGGTAACTTTTGCAAGGCTTGTCTGATGATTTCCGCCAAAGAATGAGGAATTTCTTCAGGAATTTTCGGTGTTTGATTCAAATGCTTAATCATAATATCATTGGGGCTACCACTGAAAGGACGACAACCTATAAGTAATTCATATAGCATAATTCCTATAGCGTAAAGGTCTGAACTATAAGAGTATTTCCCATAAAATTGTTCGGGAGACATATAAGCAGGAGAGCCAGTGTCCCCCATAGTACTAACATTTACATTCTGATCTTCCAGTTCAATTTTAGCTACCCCAAAATCAGAAATTTTTGCATTCCAACCTTGAGGAGTCACACATAATAAAATATTTTCGGGTTTTAAATCTCGGTGAATAATTCCCTCTTGATGAGCTTGATTTAATCCATCTAAAATATCGGTAATAATTTTTAATTTTTGTTCAACACTAATTTCTGTAGGAGTTTCGAGTAAATCTCTTAAAGTTCCTCCCTCGCAATATTCCGTGACTAAATAACGCTCTTGTAAATGATGTTGAACACCTAAACAACGAACAATATTAAGATGTTCTAAACTTAAAAGAATACGCATTTCTCGTAATAACTTTTTCGTGGAGAATTGACGAGGATTTAATTCTTTTAATGCCACTAATTCCCCTGTTTGACGATGGATAGCGGTATAAACTTTTCCGAACTGCCCTTCGCCCACTAAGTTTAATATTCTATAGTGAGAATTTTTCACAATTTTAATACTTTCTAACCAGAAAAAATAATGTTATAGATCATACCTCTTTATGGTTTTTTCTCTCTCCGTGAAAATGACTAATTCCAAATTAGACCTATAAGCAAAATAAAAAGTAAAATCTGTTTTAGGGGGAAAAATGTTGATTTTTTTAACTCATTACTCATTACTCATTACTCGACTAAGTTTCCTCTAACTCCGAACTCAGGTTAAAATAGATAGGTTGTATAAGAATTAAAAAAAGAAGGAAATAATTTTGGTTAATACATTATCTTTTAATACTACAAAATCTGAACAAATTTTTGCAGAAGCTCAAAAATTAATGCCGGGGGGGGTTAATTCCCCCGTGAGAGCCTTTAAATCCGTAGGTGGGCAACCCATTGTGTTCGATCGAGTCAAAGGGGCTTATATTTGGGATGTGGACGATAATCAATATATAGACTATGTTGGCTCATGGGGACCTGCTATTTGTGGTCACACACACCCCGAAGTGATTACAGCTTTAAAAGAAGCCCTAGAAAAAGGTACAAGTTTTGGTGCTCCTTGTGTCTTAGAAAATGTCCTTGCAGAAATGGTAATTGAAGCTGTACCTAGCATTGAAATGGTGCGTTTTGTCAACTCTGGCACAGAGGCTTGTTTATCGGTGTTACGTTTAATGCGCGCCTACACCAAGAGAAATAAAATCATCAAATTTGAAGGATGTTATCATGGTCATGGTGATATGTTCTTAGTACAAGCAGGTTCAGGAGTTGCTACCCTCGGTTTACCAGACTCCCCCGGTGTACCTAAATCCGTTACTGCCGACACTTTAACCGCTCCCTATAACGATTTGGAAGCAGTGAAAAAAATCTTTGCGGAAAATCAAGGAGAAATTGCTGGAGTAATTTTAGAAGCAGTAGTCGGTAATGCAGGATTTATTGCTCCTGATGGGGGTTTTCTTGAAGGTTTAAGGGTATTAACCCAAGAAAATGACGCTTTATTGGTATTCGATGAAGTTATGACTGGTTTTCGTATTTCCTATGGTGGTGTACAGGCAAAATTTGGGGTAACTCCTGATTTGACTACTTTAGGGAAAGTTATCGGCGGTGGTTTACCCGTAGGCGCTTATGGTGGTAAAAAAGATATTATGGCATTAGTTGCGCCTTCTGGTCCAATGTATCAGGCAGGTACTTTATCGGGAAATCCTTTAGCCATGACGGCAGGAATTAAAACCCTTGAATTATTACAAAAACCCGGTACTTATGAATATTTAGACAAAATTACTACTGAATTGATTACAGGTTTACTCGATCGAGCTAGAAAAGCAGGACACGAAGTAACAGGCGGTAATATTAGCGGTATGTTCGGGATGTTTTTCACGGGGAATCCTGTGCATAACTACAGTGATGCCAAAAATGCAGATACTGCCAAATTTGGACGTTTCCATCGGGGAATGTTAGAAAGAGGGGTTTATTTAGCTCCCTCTCAATTTGAAGCAGGTTTTACTTCGATCGCCCATACAGAAGAAGACATCAAAAAAACCCTAGCAGTTGCCGAGGAGGTGTTTAAGGTTATTTAGGGATTAGAAGGAGTAATGAGTAATGAGTAATACATCTACTTTAATTCTCCATTCTCCATTCTCCATTCTCCATTCTCCATTCTCCATTCTCCATTCTCCATTCTCCATTCTCCATTCTCCATTCTCCATTCTCCATTCTCCATTCTCCATTCTCCATTCTCCATTCTCCATTCTCCATTCTCCATTCTCCATTCTCCATTCTCCATTCTCCATTATTAATATCGTTCATCAATATTAATCCACTCATAACCGTTAATAATACCCTGAAAATAATCCGCCATAGTTTCGATGGGATAAGGAGTATTGCCATTAACTCCAAACCATCGATCGTAAATATCAATGGCACTTGGTGTATCTGTAACTACTCCTTGCATAAATTTAACGATGCTATAGTTAACAGTGGTGCGCCAAGCCGAATCATTCTCAGGGATAGTACAAGCATAGGATTCGATCATATAAGGAAATTCAGGTACAATCTCATATTGTTGGGAATTATTAGCTTGTTTTTTCAAATTCTGTAATAAAATCCCGTCTCCTGCAAAACCATCGATTTCACCTTTAGTTAATTTTTCCATGCCGTCTTCTTCACTGGTAAAAAAGATTAATTGCGCCCCTTGAGCAAATATTCTCATGGCTTTTTCATTCGTTGTGTTAGGAATTACCCCAATTTTTGCTCCTTTCAAGTTATCGCTATTGGCAAAGCCACTACCTTTTTTTACTATCATTTGCGTACCACTGGCAAAGTAACTGACAGCAAAATCAACGGTTTTTTCTCTTTCCCATGTTACGGTAGTTGAGCCACATTCAATGTGAATAGTACCATCTTTAATTTTATCAAAACGAGTATCAGGATCAACTACAATTAACTCTAATTTAATGGGTTTTCCTAATCTTCTTTCCGTTTCTTGTCTAACTAACTCTAAAATATCCAAAGAATAACCCACAGGCTTTCCCTTGTCATCCACAAAAGCAAAGGGCGGAGTATCTTCACGATAACCGGCTTTAATGACTCCTGTCTTTTCAATCTGATTAAAAATTTCCCCTGCCAATACTGGTACTTGTACACCAAAAATGACAGAACAAGAAAGTACGATCGAAATCAATTTATTAAACATTATTAGTAAAAATTCCTCACACAAAAGAATAGATGACAAAATAATAATAGAATATAATTTGTCTTAAAACTTGAAAAAATCTTCATCAAAAATATTAAAAATCGGTATTCCCCAACTCGATTTAATCATTAACTCCCGTAAAGAATCCCTAGGGATAGTATCATCCTCATAAACATAAGGATCACCTAAAATAGCATAAGCCCTCATCGCATTAATACCCACCAACTCCCCATTTTCATTGAGAATCGCCCCCCCACTCATCCCATCAACAACAGGATTGCTATAACCTATCTGATACCCTTGTTTAAGGGGTTTATCTAAAATTAAGGTAACTTTTCCCGTTAATGCTTCAAACTTCGGTTTAATACGCTCTAAATCTTCTTGATTCTCATTGTCTTGTGATTGTCTCTGAGTAAAACCCACCGCCAAAACAAAATCATCTTTTTTCGGTAATTTCCCCTTTTCCGCAGTAAGATACTCCATATTAGGAGCAGAAAATTTAAGAATAGCTATATCTTTATCTCTAATTTTTTCTATATCCACTATTTCAGCCTTATAAATATTACCGTCAAAAGTTTGTATTTGATAGGGTGATTCACCACCACGAATAACATGGGCATTAGTCACAATAAAATAATTTTTGTCTTGTCTAGCGACTAAAACTCCCGAAGCAAATCCCTCATCTAAATTGATTTTCACCGTGATAGCTTTAGCAATGGGAAATAAATCTGCCACAATATCCTTAATAATTTGTTGTTGCCTTATGGTGGAATTAATGATACTTAAACTTTGATGAGATATTTGTAAGCAGAATAAAGTGAAAATAAAGATGAAAAATAGTTTGAAATTTAAAAATTTCCCTAGCCAATTCATATAATTACCCATAGTAGGTTGGGTTGAGGACACGAAACCCAACAAAATCAGTTTTTTTTCTTGATAACAGATTAAATTCCCTTGATTTAAAGCTATTTTCAGATAAATAAAAAAAATTATTATAAATGTAGGGTGGGCATTGTCCACCATGTTCGGATAAGCCCCCCTGCCCCCAAATTTGGGGGAGTAGATTTCTGGAAGTCCCCCAGAATTGGGGGATTCAGGGGGCAGATTCAAGAACTTTAGAGATTAACCGAACAGTATTGCGACTTGTGCTATTAGCAATGAAATTCATTTTATTGTGAGATAACTGAGCGTTATCTCGACTACGATCGATAACCGTCGAAGTGTTCAATAAATGGAACTAATAAAATACAATTTTACCCGACTTTAAACTATCAAAAATGATTTAAGAATGAGATATTAGTTATTCAAAAAACCAAACATTTTTTTCCTGATTTGTTTCTGAATTATTCACCGTTGGGGAGGTAGATTCTTCATTTACAGAATTGTTGGTATTTTCCCCACTTTCAGACGTAACATCTTCTTCTACACCAAGATAAACATTAAGATCGATATACACCTTATCGTTAACATTGATGATATAGGAAGCATCACTTTCCGCCAAAGGATTACTCGAAATACTGTTGCGATCTAATAATCTGCTTACTTTTTGTCGAGGGTTATCACTTTTTCTCAAGGTAAATAATTGCCAGACACAATTACCTCCCTCGGTTTTCGCCACGCAAATAATCGGATAACCATTTTTTACTCCGTGAGTAATATAACGCAAATTGCCTTGTTGTGCATATTCCTGAAACTTAGTTGAGACGTGTTCACATCGTTTTTGTGGAGTCCATCCGTCACCAAAATAACCATCATTTTTTGACCAACGAATCATTGTTACCTGTTCGGTTCCCCTTCTCGCCACAGTGGCAGGTGTGCCTTGAACATTGGCACAAGCAAAGGTATGGGAACTTGGACGAGCATTACTGCTAGGCATATTAAGTGTTAAAGTTCCTAGTGTAATGCTAATCCCACTGACAAGAGTTGTAATTAATTTCTTATTCACGGCAATACTCTCCCGTTCATGAGTTTTTCTAATTATATTGTATCACCTAAATATTTATTCTTGTTTCTTTTACTCTACCCGGTGTAAATTTACCTGACAATAATAACCTCATTAAATATTAAATTAAAAAATCGATGAAAATAATAATTAATAATTGTTTATTAATGCAATATTATTATAATTATTATATTAAATATATTAACACAGCTACAAAAATATTCCAACGGTTTTGATTAAGAGCTTTTTTAACGATTTTTCTCCAGTGTTTGTATTAGTTTCCCGACCTTTTCTGCATTTTCTCTATCTCCTTGTTGAAGGAATAAACTTTGAGCTTTTTGATAATCAGTGATAGCTCTTTTATATTGTCGTAATATCAGATAGCCTGTCGCTCTACCGGCGTACGCTTCAGCATAGTTAGGATTAATTTTCAAGGCTTGGTTAAAATCACTAATAGCTTTCTCACCCCTCTGTAAATTAGTGTAAGCAATACCTCGATTGAGATAGGCTTTGGCATAGTTAGGATTAAATTTTAAGGCTTGGTTATAATCATTAATGGATTTTTCATATTGCTGTAGTCTAGCGTAATTCCTGCCTCGATTGTTGTAGGCTTCGGCATAGTTAGGATTAATTTTCAAGGCTTCGTTTAAATCACTAAGAGCTTTTTCATATTGCTTTAAGTAAAAGTAAGAAATACCTCGATTGTTGTAGGCTTCGGCATAGTTAGGATTAATTTTCAAGGCTTCGTTTAAATCACTAAGAGCTTTTTCATATTGCTTTAAGTAAAGGTAAGAAGTACCTCGATTGTAATAGGCATAAGCAAAGTTAGGATTAATTTTCAAGGCTTCGTTTAAATCACTAATAGCTTTAGTATATTGCTGTTGGTTAGCGTAAATAATCCCTCGACTCAAATAGGCATGAGCAAAGGTAGGATTAATTTTCAAGGCTTGGTTTAAATCACTAATAGCATTGTCGTATTTATTTATTGTACCATAAGTAGAGCCTCGATAGAAATAGCTTTCGGCAAAGTTAGGATTAATTTTTAAGGCTTGATTATATTCATCAATAGCTTTTTCATACTCCCCTTGCTCATAATAATCTTTAGCTCTATTTAGATATTCATCTACGTTTAAACTCTTAGCAACTTCACTCTCATTCAATGAATTATTGGCATTGCTTAAATTAGTATTAACCGCAACCTGATTATTATTTGCCCATGCTAGATAATTATTAATGGGAATACCTAACTTATAGCCATCGGTTAAAGGACGAATTTCAATGCTACCATCAGTATTTTTTATTTCTGTACCTTCACTCAATCCATGAATACCCACCAATTTTCCTTGAGTATTTAAGATTGGTCCTCCACTCATACCCGGACGAGTTTGATTGGTATAAACTAAGGTATAACCATCTTTGCCTTGGGGATTTATCCCTGAAATATATCCTTCTGTAAACTGATAAATTCTACTGTCAATACCCGGACGAGGGGCGGGATAACCCGTTATATAAATATTAGTGCTTTCTTTTAACTGCTCATTGGCTATTTCTACTACCCCATAATTATCACTACTGGTAAATTGAAATAAGGCAAGATCTAATTTATTTATTTGTTTAATACTATTACCATTAACTTCATGGGATTTACCATCAAAAGTGGTTACTTGTTGTTTGCCCTGATGTCCCACAACGTGCATATTAGTTAAGACGGTATAAGTATTTCCTTCTCGATTGATAATTGTTCCTGTACCATATTCTCTACCATCAATTCTGACAGTAATTGATTTTGCAATGATATTAATGTCTTGACGAGTTTGAGCAAAAACCATTTGCGGTTGAACTACTGTCAATGTTGCGACACCAATAACGAAAGGAGAGATAAAGTTATTCAAATTCATTTTTTTATCTAATCAAACCTATGGATATATTTTAATTGTATAACTTATTCGTAGGGGTTACACATTTTTCAACCGCTCCTAAAAAGTTGGACAAACTTGGACATCATGAAAAAATGACCCCAAATCTACCATTTTTGCGTTAACCGAACAGAATTGTTAACGACTCGTGACAAGGAATCTCGCCTTGTAATAAAAGTGTCTTGCGACTTGCCATTAAACCTGTCACTATGTAACTCATCTAATAGCTTGACCTCTACTTCTCTGTTAGAGACACTATTGAAGAAGCTATGTCGTTTTACACCCTTTAGCTTCTTCGACAGGGCATTCCAAAAACTCCAGACGTGCCGACTAGAATCAACTTGAACTAATCGGGCGTAACTGGTTGGAATACCCTCTTTTTTCTTAATGCCCGTCTTGCTAATACTAACCCTGCTGCTGTATCGCTCGACAAACCATAAAGTCTCATAAATTTTGTCAATCCCATTAAACTTGAAAAGGCAGGATTAACTTTTATTACTTCAATTCCATGTTTAAAAGCACAACTATTTAACATATCTAAAAAACAACTATAAGCAAAGTTTGATAACATTCGAGAATATTTAACTCCCTCTTCCTTCATTGTTGCTTTTTTTCGCTCAAAATCTAAATTTTCCACACTAATTGGACACTCATATTGATAGGCTAATTTGACTAATTTTTTCACAGCATCGCCGATAATTGCTTTTGTTTGATTAGTATTTTTATCTCGAACATTGATTTTAATTTGTCCTTTTGCTTTTAAATTTCCATCATGATCAACATAACTCCAACCTATTATATTAGGGTTTAAGTCTATTCCTAACATTCCATTTTTATTACAAGAGATAGTGGGAGTTTCTGGCAAATCAAAACTACAAAATACATACCATTTTTCATCTTTTTAACAAATCTAAAAGTTAATGCTTGTTGATTATTTAGAGCATAATTTACATCACTTTGTCCATAACTAAATTTGACATTTTCGATTAGATAATACTTCCCAAAAATGGACTCATAACAAGATGGTACTCTTATTTTTAAAGTACCATTAGCTAATAATTGACAATTTTGATTACCATTCTTTTCATCTTTTGAACCCACTAAAGTAAATTGTGAACTACGACATTTTTGCCAGTCTTTTAACCATTCTTGGTGACTAGAATAACCATTCTCCTTTAAATTAAATTGAGCATACCATAGTTTTTTACCCCCGAATATCATAGATGGTTTTTCTTTTTTAAAGTAACTAATCTATCTTTCAATATTGCTAATTTTCTTTGTTTTTGATGAATGGTAAATCTTAGTTTACTTCTGATTGATTTTTGATTTCTACCACAAGATAATGGTAATTTAGCTAATTTTTTCTTTTCACTGTCAATGATTTTTTGTAAACCTTTAATCTTTAATTCTGTTTGTTTTATTTGGCTTTTATAACACTCTTTTCGACTAGCTATTTTACCTTTTAAGATTATATGAATAGAGTTAAATTGACGTGCATTTATCCCATACTTTATTTGATAACTCTTCTTTAAATCATTGAGTTTTTTCCTTTTTCTAAATCTTTGCATAAATCTCTTTCAATTTTGCCAAAAAAACCTCCTATTAAATCGCAAAATTCTGCGACTTCTTGACTGATTAAGGTTTGATAAGTTATTTTACTCAAGATTTTTTGCTACCTCTTTTAATTGTTCTACGATTTGTTTGTTTTTATGACTTCTACTACCATATAATCTTGCTGAGAATACTGTAATTATTTCTAGTACATCTTTGGCTAAATCTTCCTCAAAACTAGAATCTTCACTTCTGTTAATAATTATAACTTCTGTGCCAAATATTTCACATAAAGAAAAGATTAAATCAGAACCAAATCGTAATAATCTATCTTTATGAGTAATAATTAATCGGTCAACTTGATAAGAACAAATTAATTTAATTAACCTAATTAATCCTTTCTTTTTATAGTTCATACCTGAGCCTAAATCTTGGATTATTTCAAAATCCCAACCATGACTAGAAGAATAAGATTCTAATACTATTATTTGACGATTTAAGTCATCTTTTTGGTCATAACTAGAAACTCTGGCATAACCAATTGTTAAGGAATTATCCGATTTATTTTTGAGTAAAGTAGAAATATCATATCGTCTATGTCCACCTTCTGTACGAGTAGAGGTTATTTTCCCCTCTTTTTCCCACCTACGCAAAGTCTTTGTGGATACTCCCAATAAATCAGATGCCGATTTTATCGATAAAAAATTGGACATTAAGCCTAAAAATCAATTATTATTTCCAAGTTTATCTAATATTGTCTAATTTTTCAAGGGCTGTTCAATAACCCTTTTAACATCGAGGATGCTTTGTAATGGTAAACACTGACAAAATCAACAATTTATAAATCACAAGCCTGAAGACGGGTAAAAAGTAATCCTACATCATCATGCCAAACATCATCATAACCGTTAATTAAGGGGGCAGGTAAATGCCCTTTCGGTACATCTTCAGTAAAACTTAAATCATAATTATTCCATCCTATTTGTTGGATAAATTGACTATATTTTTCGGCTTTGTATTCACCAATATTATTACCAGTGGATAAATAAATGTCTTTTTGAGTGGTAAAACCGAATTTTTGTTGTGAATGTTTTAGCCAAAGTTCGTTAATAGTTTTTAAGTCTTCACAGGGGAAATTATTAATTGATGTCGTGGTAAAATTAGCCTCATTTTCTCTACCGACTAAACTTAACATGATCTTGTTAGTTTCTAAATCAGCTTCTTGCCAATTACCGTTTTTTAATTGTGTTTCTAACTTTTGATATTTAGGTGAAATGATTGGTGATAATGGCTCATTTTCTGATGTGGAATTATCCTGTTTTGTACTTTCATCTACCTTTGTGGAAGAAAAAATATCTGATTTATTCATCAGAAAAAAGCTACCGATGAGACTAAGCACGATCGAGATTATGATGATTAATTGTTGATAATTAAAATTATTTTGATCTATGGGTTTTTGATCCTCATAAGTTGTTCTTTTTGGAGCGACAACCTTAGTTTTACTATCTGATTCATTGGTATTAATTATTTTTGTTGGCTCGATCGAACCTTGATTAAGATTATGTTTAGGGGGAGTATTAATAGTTTTGCTTAAAGTAAAACGAAATTTTTTTTGTGAATTATTCAGTTGTAAAAGTGCGTTAAGAGTTTCCTGTGCATTTTGATAGCGATTAAGATGATATTCTGCTACCATTTTACTTAATATATTTTGAAAATTAAGACTTAAATTAAGCCCTAAATCTTGATTTAATTGGTGAATATTAGGAGGTTTTGGTAAATTAAAAGCATATAACCCCGTTAACGCTTCAATCGCAATGATTCCTAACGCATAAATATCACTAGCAAAAACAGGTTTACCGTTAGCTTGTTCATCGGGCATAAAGCCTTCTGTACCAATAATTACAGTGCCCAGAGTTTGAGTTGAGGGGATTTTTTCTTGAATAATTTGTTTTACTGCACCAAAATCAATTATAACTATTTTATTGTCGCTTTTTCTCCGCATCAAATTAGCAGGTTTTAAGTCTCTATGAACAATATTATTTTGATGAATAATAACTAATACTTCTAATATTTCTTTTAAGAGATTAATTACTGCTAATTCTGACCATTTTTGTTGGTAAATTATTTCTTTGGTTAAATCATGTCCTTCAATAAATTCTTGTACTAAAAAAAAATTATTATTGATATAAAAATGGGCAAATAATTCGGGGATTTGAGAATGTTTCCCTAGTTTGTGTAAAGTAATAGCTTCGGTTTCAAACAGTCTAATGGCTACTTCAATAGTTCTCGGATCATAGTCTGCTTTTAATTCTTTGACAACACATAGGGGAGAAGTCGGTAAATCAGTATCTCTAGCTAAATAGGTATGTCCAAAAGAGCCTTCTCCTATCTCTTTGATAATTTCGTAACGTTGTTTAAGTTTGATGCCGATCGTAATATTCATACAGCTAAACTACCTAAATATTCTAAAAATCTAATTCTATTAAACTCGATTAAACTCGATCGAGAAAAGTCCTTTACACAAACAATAGGTAACAAAATAATAATA
The DNA here is from genome assembly GCF_000332235.1 of Geminocystis herdmanii PCC 6308. Taxonomy (NCBI): domain Bacteria; kingdom Bacillati; phylum Cyanobacteriota; class Cyanophyceae; order Chroococcales; family Geminocystaceae; genus Geminocystis; species Geminocystis herdmanii. The sequence continues at coordinate 3,182,384 of NZ_CM001775.1, forward strand.
GAATAAATAAGTTGTTTAATTCATCAGGAGTATTGATAATGTCTGGATTAGTAGCCTATGTTGGTTTTATCGGTGTCTTTTCCGTAGTTGCCATCACTTTATATTATGGTTTACGCGCCATTAAATTTATCTAAATAAGTAGTGTTGAAAAAGTCTTTTGATGATGGTAGGTGTTAGGTTTTAGGTGTTAGGTTTTAGGTTAAATCATCAAAAATAAAGATTTTAAGTATTTCTATTGAAGTCAAAAAGCAATCGCTTACATCATTCAAAACAATATTGTCATCTTAAACAAATTCATTAAAAGGAAGAAAGATTTATGAAAGAAACCATTAGAGAATTTTTGCAACCCATAGCAGACATCTTTTCAGGATTCAACACCCCCGAAATAGTTGTTCATTGGGGACATCCCTTTTTCATGGGCATTGTTATATTTGCTATGGGCAGTGCCGTTGCCATTACTGGTTGGCGTAGTAGGATTTCCGAAGATAAAGAAGTCAAAGAAACTAATAAAGGTGATCATCGTAAAGTTGCGCCATTTTTGTTTTTATTCATTACCCTAGGATATAGTGGCGGTGTTTTATCCCTGATTATGCAAGGGCAACCTATTTTTGAAAGTCCTCATTTTTGGACTGGTAGCACTGTCATTGGGTTATTAGGCTTAAACGGCTTAATCTCTGCTACGGGTTTTATCGGTAATAAAGACAGTTTACGCACAACCCATGCTTATATTGGTAGTCTTGCGTTAGCTATTATGGTTATCCATGCAATTCTTGGCTTAAAACTCGGACTTTCCATTTAATTTTTATATATAGTTTGTAGTAAGCCTTTTAAGGCTTCTTCATAATGGCTAAAGCCATCACTACAAACTTTTTTTATATCTGATTATCCCCATTTTATTTGTTATAGAAGATGATTAATATAAGTAGTGCGTTACCGACTTTTGTTATTACCTTACGGGAAGGTTTTGAAGCCACTTTAGTAGTAGGTATTGTATTTGCTTGTTTACAAAAAGCTCAAAAACAAGAATATTATCGTTGGATTTCCTCTGGAGTCATCGCAGGTATTATCGCTAGTATCTCCGTGGGCTTACTTCTGTGGCAGAGTTTACAAAGTCTCGAAACCAGTCAATATTATTATGCTCCTTTTATCAAACAAATACTTAACGCCCTTTTCGCTCTTATCGCTGTATCGATGTTGAGTTGGATGTTATTGTGGATGAGTAAACAGGCTAAGTCTTTAAAAGGGGAAGTGGAAGGCGCTGTTAATACTGCTTTAAGTAATGATAATGCAGGAAAAGGGATTTTTTTATTAGTTTTTATTGCGGTTTTACGGGAAGGTTTTGAAACGGTTTTATTTATTACGGCTCAATTCCAAGAAGATTATTTAAGTAGTGCTGTAGGTGCGATCGTAGGTTTAATTTTAGCTAGTTTAATGGGATGGTCGTTATTTTATTGGGGCATTAAAATCAATATTCGTCTATTTTTCCAAATAATGGGAATTTTCTTACTGTTAATAGTAGCAGGTTTAGTGGTTAGTGCTTTAAAAAACTTTGATGGTGCGATGACAATTTTAAGTCACATTAATCCTAATTATCAGAATATCTGTTTATTCGATCGAGGTTCATGTTTATTAGGTATGAAGATATGGAATGCTAGTAATTTTTTACCTGATGGCAAATTCCCCGGTATTTTATTAAAAACTTTATTTGGTTATCGAGAGCAAATTTATTTAGTACAATTAATTTGTTATTTCTTATTTTTAGGTATAGTAGGAAAGCTCTATTTTTCGAGTCTTAATCCTAAAAAACAAGAGAATTGAGAATTTAAGAATAATGTATTTTTCCTAAAAATTTTTATTTTTCAGTATTTTCCCTTACTCCTTACTCCTTACTCCTTACTCCTTACCTCATCAAAAAACTTTTTCAGCAATCCTTCCTTACTTAATTGTAACGATTTATCTCAAATTGTGATAACCTGAGATAGTAAGATCGACCTGTGAATATATATACTAGGAATCTATGACTTCTACCCCAACCCCTTCTAATCCAATACCTTTTAAAGAGTTTACGGCTACAAAACAAACAGGGTTTTTTGAAAATTTAAAACAACCTCGTTTTAGTGGTCAACTTTTATTGACTGGTCCTAGAAAAACTAAGTGGGTATTCTATCTCTACTTAGGTCGTCTTGTCTATGCTACCGGAGGGAACCACCCTGTAAGAAGATGGAGACGTAATTTAGTTGCTCATTTGTCTAATATTCCTTCTCACATGAGTGCGATTCAAGGGGATGTCGATCGACTACAACTCGATGATCACAACAACTGTTGGGAATATGAATTATTATGCCTCTGGGTGGATGAGCAAAAAATTACCCTCGAACAAGCGGCAAAAATGATTCGTCAAAACATTGTTGAGGTACTTTTTGATGTTACTCAAGCAATGCAGGTAACTTGTGAACTAAAACAAGATAAAAATTTACCTTTTTCTACCCGTTTAGTTTTAATCGATGCGGAACAAGTAATTATTGAAGCACAAAAAGGATGGCAAGGGTGGCAGTCGGCTAAAATTGCCGATCGATCGCCTGATATGGCACCGATTATCACTCAACCTCAAGAATTAGAACAACAAACCAACCCTCAAATATATCAAACCCTCAGTCAATTATTAGATGGACAACAAACCCTGCGAGATTTGTCTGTCAGAATGAAAAGGGATGTTGTCACCGTAACTCGTTCTCTTTTACCCTATGTACAAAGAGGTTTAGTGCGTCTTATCGATATTCCTGATATTGATCCGCCAAAACTACCTCAACATAATGATTATGATGACGAAGCAATAAGTAATCAAAAAATTACCATCGCCTGTGTTGATGATAGTCCTTTAATTTGTCAAACTATGGAAAAAATTATTGGGGGTGCAGGTTATAACTTTGTGGGCATCAATGACGCTTTAAGGGCGATCGCCATTTTATTATCAAAAAAACCAGATTTAATCTTTTTAGATCTGATTATGCCCAATGCTAACGGTTACGAAATCTGTAGTCAACTGCGGAAACTAACCTTCTTTAAACATACCCCCATTGTGATTTTAACGGGTAATGATGGTTTAGTCGATCGAGTTAGAGCAAAAATGGTAGGCTCAACAGATTTCATCACGAAACCAGTGGACACAGCATTAGTCTTAGAAACCATAAGAAAACATCTCAAACTAACAGTATCATAAGATTAAATAATAAATATAGATAAATAACAATTGCCTAAAAATAAGGGAAAAGATTGTTATATCATAGCTATTACTAAGAAAATATAGAAAATAAATAAAGGTAAATCATGGGAAATGCTCTAGTTGTAGATGATTCTTCTACAGAAAGAAAAATATTAGTTGGTTACTTACAAGAATTAGGTATTACCGTTAGTACTGCTGAAAGTGGCGAAGAAGCCTTAGATAAATTAAAAGGGAATATTCCAGATTTAATTGTTCTCGATGTAGTATTACCCGGCAAAAGTGGGTTTGAAACCTGTAGAGAAGTAAAAGGTAATTCGGCTACCGCAAAAATTCCAATTATTATTTGTTCAACAAAAGGTAGTGAAATGGACAAATTTTGGGGCATGAAACAAGGTGCAGATGCTTACATCCCTAAACCCGTAGATAAAGAAGAATTTTTTTCTACCGTCAAAAGACTTGTTAAATAATGAGGAATGAGGAATTAAGAATTAGGAATTAAGAATTTAAAAATGTTCCCTAATTCCCTCACCCCTTTTCCGATACCGATTACTCATTCTCCATTCTTATTTCTATCATGAGTGAACAAAAAACCCTTTCCTTATCTCAACAAAAAAAGAACATAGTCGAAAGACAACAATTTTTAAGATTTGTGTTATTGCCTGACACAAACTTAATGGTTTCACTCTCAGAAATTGCCGCCGTCTTAAAAATACCTTTTGGACAAATAGTAGCTATTCCAGAAATGCCCAGTTGGGTAATGGGAGTTTATAACTGGCGCGGGGAAATTGTTTGGATGATTGACTTAGGACAATTATTAGGTTTTACCCCTTGGTATCAACAATCGGGAGTAGCATCTCATCATAAAGCTGTGGTTATTCATCCTAGTAGTCAAGATCGTAAAAATAGGACTTCTGGGGATTTAGTGGGATTAGTGGTTAGTGATGTTAATGACATTGAACTATGCAACACTAATGAACTTCACTCTCCTCCAGCTTCTGCGGTTACTCCTGAATTAGCACCGTTTTTAAGGGGTTATTGGATCAAAAATAATGGGGATATTGTGGTAACGATCGACGGAGACGCTATTTTTGCGGCTATGCCGAAAGAGTAAATAGACTTGAATTCACCTGAGTGAACCATAAAAATAGATGATGAATGACTTGGAAGACTCCGAAGACAGGGAGATTATATATATTTTATCTAATGCTTATTGATATTATAAAACGGGCAAGATGCCCGTTGTACATTTTGTTTCTATAAAACTGATAGTAAAGCGTCACCCATGCCTTGACAACCCACGGCTTTACATCCTTCTGACATAATATCTCCCGTGCGATAGCCTAAATCTAGGACTTTCAACACGGCTTTCTCGATTTTATCCGCAGGAGTAGGTTCATTTAATCCGTAACGTAACATCATAGCGGTACTTAATACTTGAGCCAATGGATTTGCTTTGTCTTCTCCTGCAATATCAGGGGCTGAACCGTGTACAGGCTCAAATAAACCGGGTTTTTGACTGCCTAAACTCGCCGAAGGCAACATTCCAATACTACCCGTTAACATAGCCGCCGCATCAGAAAGAATATCACCGAATAAGTTACCCGTTACGATCGTATCAAATTGTTTGGGATTGCGCACTAACTGCATCGCCGCATTGTCAACGTACATATGAGTTAATTCCACATCGGGATATTCCTCTGACATTTTGATGACTCGATCGCGCCATAATTGAGAGACATCTAAAACGTTTGCTTTGTCCACTGAGCATAATCTTTTTTGGCGTTTTTGTGCTGTTTCAAAGGCTACCCTTGCAATTCGATCGATCTCTGACTCAGTGTAAGCCATTGTATTTACTCCTCGTTTTTCCCCCGTTTCGGTGGTGAAAATGCCTTTAGGTTGCCCGAAGTAGATACCTCCCGTTAACTCCCTCACTACCATAATATCCACTCCTTCCACTACTTCTTTTTTCAAACTGGAAGCATCGATTAATTGAGGTAAAATTGTCGCAGGGCGTAAATTAGCAAATAATCCCAAAGCGGAGCGAATGCCTAATAATCCCGTTTCTGGACGTATCTCACGAGGCAAATTATCCCATTTATAACCCCCGATGGCGGCTAATAATACCGCATCACTGGCTTTACATTTATCTATGGTTTCTTGGGGTAATGGAATCCCTGTAGCATCGATCGCACTTCCCCCAATCAACGCTTCTTGAAATTGAAACTCCATATCGCATTGTTGCGCCACAGCTTCTAAAACTTTGACGCTTACTGCCATAATTTCAGGTCCAATACCATCACCGGGTAATAAGGTTATTCTATATTTTTTACTCATTATTCTTAATAATTTTCGTTTTTGTAAGTCTCACGCAAAGGCGCAAAGACGCAAAGAAGCCCACAAAGTATCTTTATGATTATTTCTTATCTCTATTCAAGCATTATTGATCATAAAAAAATGGTGGGCATTACCTACCCTTCTCTATTGTTTATGCTCGATCGACTAATTGTCAATAGTCTTTTCTCAAACATACCGTGAAGATAATTAAATCTTGAGCCAGTTTTCAATTTTCAAATTTTTAATTTGAGAAAATTCTTTAGCTTCTTCCGTGAGAAGCCCCACGCTGTATTTTTCAGTTAAAGTCCACCCATAAAATCAGCGTGGGGTTGCTACGCAGTGCCTACGGCAGGAATCACGGTCTGGATTTATTGCATAAAATCATATTATCATGTTAACATAAATTATATTAAAAAGAATTTGTCTTAAATGCTTAAAGTTGTCAAAGTCAGAATTTATCCAGATACATCTCAAAAAGTGCTTCTAGCGTCAGCTTTTGGCTCTTGCAGATGGGTGTGGAATCATTTTCTTAATTTGATCAATGAAACTTACAAAGCCACAGGTAAAGGATTATCTAGTTATGATGTCAAAAAGTTACTTCCTCAATTAAAGAAACAGGAAGACACTGCTTGGTTATCAGAAACTTATTCTCAATGTTTACAACAAGTTTGTTTGAATTTGGGTGTCGCTTTCAATAATTTCTTTGAGAAAAGAGCAAAATATCCTAATTTTAAATGTAAGCATGGTAAGCAATCTTTACAATATCCAGCAAATGTTAAGATAGAAAATGACTGTTTAAATGTTCCTAAAATTGGTTTAATTTATACAAAATTTCATCGTATTATTGAGGGAACAATTAAGACTGTTACTATTACTAAAAACTGCTGTAATCAATACTATGCTTCTATCTTAGTTGATGATGGTAAAGATAAACCTGAACAATCATTTCTAGGTAAAGCCATTGGAATTGATTTGGGTTTAACTCATTTTGCAATTACAAGTGATGGGAGTAAATTTAATAATCCTAAAATACTGAAAAAACATGAAGTTAATTTAAAGAGAAAACAGCAACAATTATCTAGGAAACAAAAGGGTTCAAATAACCGAAATAAGTCAAGATTAAAAGTTGCTAGAGTCCATAAAAAAATCACTAATTGCCGTGAGGATTTTCTGCACAAACTATCTCGCAGGGTAGTAAACGAAAACCAAGTTATTGCAGTAGAGAATCTGAATGTTAAAGGTATGATGCAAAATCATTGTCTCGCCAAAGCTATACAACAAGTAGGTTGGGGACAATTTTGCACGATGCTTAAATATAAAGCAGAACAGGAAGGAAAAGTTTACATTGAAGTGAACAGATTTTTCCCAAGTTCAAAAACTTGTCATGTATGCTTAAACAAAATAGGTAGCTTACCACTAGATGTAAGATATTGGACTTGTTTAAAATGTGGCACAAAGCATGACAGAGACATAAATGCGGCAATTAATATCCGAGATGAAGCTATGCGAATAATACAGACCTCTGGAACGGGGGATAAAGCCTATCGTCAAACTGTAAGTCGTAGCAATAGAGGACGTAAGAAATCTACTACTGTGCTAGTTTCTGGGTAGGAAGCCTACACCATAATCTTTGATTTGGTGTATGGTAGTTCACTATTATCAGTTATCACTGTTAAATTTAAACACAGAGCATGAACACCAATTAATAAATCATTAGCACCAATAGGTGTACCTTTACTTTCTAATTCTGCACGAATTTTACCATAGTATTCTTGAACAGGGGGTTTTAAAGATAGTATATTAATACTAGATAAAATAGTTTCAATTCTTTGTATTAGTTGAGGAGATTTTTTTTTCATCGCTCCAAATTTTAACTCACAGGCGACAATAATACTGGTACAAATTTTATCTTCTCCCACTTCTTTGATTTTATCAAATACGCAACTTCTGGGATTTTTGACTAATGCAGAAATAATATTGGTATCAAACAAATAATCATAGTTCATTTTTATATTTCAATATCATCTAACGGTAATAAATCTTGCTCAATATCAGGGAAATCTTCTTCTAAAGGTTCGAGGTTTGAAAGAACTTCTAATAAAGATTTTTTCGGATAACATTCAATCATAAGTTTATCATCGGGTTTATGTACTAATTGCCGAAACATATCCTCTGTTTTTTCTAATGTCATTCTCGTTATTTGATTCGGAATTTTGACTTCAAAAGGCAATCCCCGTTGTAATTGTACTTGTTTATAAAACAAAATAATTGCTTCCGTGGTGGTTAATCCTAACTGTTGAAAGATATTCTCAACGGTTTCTTTTAATTCTGGTTCGATTCTTGCCCTTACTGTTGCCGTTTTACTCATAACTTTCAGCTTTTTGCATTTACTTTACATTGTAGCCCATTGTGCAGATTGTACCAAATATGTGATGAAATTGTATCGAAAATCACAAAATATTAAGGATAAAATAAGGCTTATGAGTAATTTACGAAATCAAAATAAAAAAAAGGTGGGTATTGCCCACCCTACTCTATTGTTTATGCTCGATCGACTAATTGTCAATAGTTCGACAAGCCACACATTGAGTTAATCTTTGTTTCAGCGATTCGTAAGGCAATTTTTCAATAATCTCCCCTGCAAAGGCATCAATTAACAGATGTCTAGCGTCATATTCGTTTAAGCCACGACTACGCAGATAAAAAATCTCGTCTGCTTCTAATTGACTAACTGTTGCACCATGCGCACATTTCACATTATCCGCAGTAATTTGTAACTCAGGCTTGGTGTTAATTCTTGCCTTATCAGATAACAATAAATTGCGGTTAAGTTGCGAAGCATTGGTTAATTGAGCCAATTTTGGTACATTTATTCTACCGTTAAAGACTCCTCGCCCACTATCATCAATGATATATTTATGGAGTTGGTTAACTGTGCCGTGAGGTTTGCTCAAATTTACTTGAGAATGAGTATCTCCCATTTGTTTCCCTTGCAACATGGTTAAACCATTAAGAGAAGTTTCCGTTTGCTCTCCTTCTTGGTTAATCTGGAGGTTATGACGATATAATTTTCCCCCTAAACTAACTTCATTGATGGTATAACGACTATTTCTTGCTTGATTTACGATCGTATTAGCAATATGAAAACCGTCTCCTGATTCTCTTTGAATACGATTATGATTGATTTGTGCGTTATTTTCTAAGGTGATTTCTGTCACCACGTTAGTAAAATAATATTGTTGTTTTGCTGAGTCAGAACATCCCGAAGCGATCGCCCCATAATATTCGATAAAATTAAAACTAGAATTAGCCTCTCCCACTACTAAAATACGAGGTTGAGTCAAGATTGATAAATTATCTCTAGCGGTTAAGTGTAAGAGATGAATGGGAGTTTCTATATTGATATTTTTTTCAACCCAAATAACAAAAGCATCGGTTAATCCAGAAGTATTTAAAGCGGTGAAAACTTCCTTTTCTGCGTCATTTTTGCCTAAATAATTACTAATTTTACTAACTTTATCTTGGGGTAAATTAGCTAGATTGCCCACATAGACAGTATTAGGTAAAGCAGTAATATCTGACAAGTTGGGGGCATAATAACCATTAACAAACACTAAACGAGAATGAGAGGCTTCGGTTAAAGCAAATCCTTCTAAGATAATCTTGTTTAATTCTGTGGCTGTGGAAGAATGCCAATCTTGTTTAATCAAGTCGGATAAGTCGGTGAAACGCCAGTTTTCATCTTGATTTGTCGGAAGATTTAACTGCACCACTTCATTAGCGGATTTTTGACGAATTTTCTCAAGGTGACTACCTAATTCTCCTTTGATATTCAAGGGTTGATTTTCACTTAGTTGTAATAATCCCCCCAGATAAGCGTCTTTTGTCATTTTAAATGTATCTGGTGTTAATATTGCGATCGAGTTTTTCATAATTAATAAATTTAGATAATTAGTTTGTAGTAAGGGTTTTAACCCTTTTTTAAGCAATGATGACGATCGAATTTTCCATAAATAATAATTGTAAATGTTAGGAGACTAGAAGACTCGGAGACTCGGAGAGTAGGAGACTAGAAGACTAGAAGACTAGGAGATAATTCTTAATTCTTAATTCTTAATTCTTAATTCTTAATTCTTAATTCTTAATTGACTAAGGCTAATTCTTCTTCATCGAGGAAATCATATCCTTTAGCTTCTAATTCCAAAGCAAGATTTTTGTCTCCACTCATGACGATTTTTCCTTGATACATTACATGAACAAAATCTGGAGTAATATAATCGAGGAGTCTTTGATAATGGGTAATTAATAAAAAGGCGTTGTCAGGTTTTCTCAGTTGGTTTACCCCCTCGGAAACGATGCGCAATGCGTCAATGTCTAAACCTGAGTCGATTTCGTCTAAAATGCCTAAAGTTGGCTCTAATAAAGCCATTTGCAATATCTCGTTGCGTTTTTTCTCCCCCCCTGAGAAGCCTTCGTTTAAACTTCTTGCTAAAAAGGCTGAGTTCATTTTTACTATGTCTAATTTTTGCTCGACTAAATCTTCAAAGTCGAAAGCGTCTAATTCTTCTAAGCCTAAATGTTTGCAACGAGCGTTATAGGCTACCCTTAAAAAGTCTAGGTTACTAACTCCGGGAATTTCTAAGGGGTATTGAAAGGCTAAGAAAATACCCGCTAATGCCCTTTCTTCAGGCTCTTTTTCTAGTAAGTTTTCCCCTAGATAAATTACCTCTCCCCCTGTTACTTCATACTCTGGATGCCCTGTTAACACTTTAGAAAAGGTGCTTTTTCCTGAGCCATTACGCCCCATAATAGCGTGTATTTCTCCAGCGTTGATTTCTAAGTTGACTCCTTTTAAGATAGGTGTGCCATCGACACTGGCGGTTAAGTTACGAATTGATAGTATAGGTTGATTCATATTAGTTATTTTATTAGGCTCGATCACCAAAGGTGACACTTCATGATCGAATTTATATAATATTTATTTTCTGTCGATCTATTTTACTGGACTTTAGCAACAATTTTGTTGTTTAACTAAAAAAAGCTAGAAATTAGAAGAAAGGAGAGAGGAAATAACAGACTAGGGGAGACTTTCTTAATTCTTAATTCTTAATTCTTAATTCTTAATTCTTAATTCTTGCATCTAACCATTGTTGTAAAATTATAGCCGCAGCTCGTCGATCGATCGATCCCTTATCATAGGAAGAATACCTTTTACTATCCCTTAATTGTTCTTCTGCTTCAAGGGAAGTCAATCTTTCATCCACAAATTCTAAGGGTAAATTTAAGGCTTTACTAAGTCGTTTTGCATATTTTATCACCTGTTTCGCCTGAAAACCGATCTCTCCATTCATGGTATAAGGAATACCTACGACTAATAAGGTTGCTTCCCTTTCCTTTACCAATTGACGAAAAGCATCGACATCATTTACAAAAGAAGTACGATGAACTGTGGTTAATTCCCTAGCTAATAAGCCTAAACCATCACAACCTGCAACCCCAACTCTTTTTAAACCAATATCTAATCCTAATACGGCAATTCTATCCATAGAAATTATTGATAATTTTCTCTTTTTAAAATGTCATAAACTTTGATTGAACGATCGAATATCAAATTGAATATCTTTAGTATATTTCGTTAAAAAATTAGAAAAATCTCCCTGTTTTAACGGTTTACTAACTAACCAGCCCTGAATTATATCACAGTTTAATTTTTTTAATAATGATTTTTGATTCTCTGTTTCTACACCCTCAGCAACCACTTTCATATTATAGCCTTTAGCTAAAGTAATTACCGCAGAAACTAAGGCTTGATCTTGTTTATTTACATCTAAATCTCTCACAAAAGATTGATCTATTTTAATAGTATCAAAAGGAAATTTTTTGAGGTAACTAAGAGAAGAATAACCCGTACCAAAATCATCTAAAGAAAACTTTACTCCTAAAGCTGATAATTCTCTAATAATTAAATCTGTTTTTTCCACATCTTGCATTAAAATAGTTTCCGTAATTTCTATTTCTAAATAGTTAGGATCAAATTTTGTCTTGTTTAAAATATATTTTACTTGCTCAATAAAATTTTCCTGTTGAAATTGTTTTCCCGAAACATTAACCGCAATTAGTAAGGGTAAATAGCCTAAATCTTGCCATTTTTTTCCTTCCATACAGGCTTTTTCTAATACCCATTCTCCGATAGAAATAATTAACCCTGTTTCTTCTGCTAAGGGAATAAATTTGGCAGGTGAAATCGCTCCTAAAGTGGGATGTAGCCATCTTAATAAGACTTCTACCCCTGACATCATATTCGTTTTTAAGTTAAATTGGGGTTGAAAATTTAAAAATAATTCATGATTTTCTAGGGCATTATATAACCCATTTTCTAACTCAAATAATAACATTTGTTCTTGACTTAATTGAGTTGTATAAAACTGAAAATTATTTTTCCCCATTTGTTTTGCTCTAAATAAGGCAATGTCTGCATTTTTGATTAACTGTTTTTCTTCTAAACCATCATCAGGATAAGTGGCAATGCCAATACTGCAAGTAACGTAAATAGTATATTTTGCTATTAAAAAAGGATTTTTGAGGCTATTAATAATAATTTCTGCAATATTTTTTGCTGTCAATAAATTTTCGTCTAAGGGTATAATTAGGGTAAATTCATCTCCTCCCCAACGGGATAAAAAACAATAGGATGGTAAACAGGATGTTAAACGTTGAGCAAAACTTTCTAATAATTTATCTCCCGTTGTGTGATTAAGCGTTTCGTTTATATTTTTAAATCGATCGATGTCAATAAATAAAACCGCTAATTTCTCTTTATTTTTTTGTCTTTTTTGCAAAAATTTAGCTAATTTCCAATAAAAAAAATCTCGATTAGGAATGCCTGTTAAAGTATCATGAAAGGCTTGATATTTTAATTTTTCTTCGGAATTTTTACGTTCTGTTATATCAAAAATATAAGTTCTAATCACATTTTGTTTAGATAAATAATGAACATATTGCTCAAAATATCGATCTTCAATTTTTATTTCTCTGATAATTAATCCTCCACTGCTGTCAGTAGGTTTATCACTTAAACCAGCTATCAAAGGATTAGAATTTGTTGAGGTTGTTAAGAAGTCTGAAAAACATAAATTAGCGGCTGGATTTGTATAGGTTATATTACCATCAAAGTCAAATTCAAGAATCGGATTCGGTGATAATTCTGGAAAAGAAGCTAATCTGTTAATATCTTTATTCGTTAAATTTTCTTGTAAATTTTCTTCAGAAATAACTAGGGTATCTTGTAATCTTTCTCGACTTATTTTACTTGATGAATCAATATTCTTGATCAATTTTTCTGAAGATAAATTAGATAAAGAATCAACTTTTATTTTTTCTAAATTATTTTCTTGTTTATAAATAGCTTTATGTTCATTTTCTCCAAAGATAATTACGTCACCATCTTCTAATCGATGATGTATGGTTTTTTTGCCGTTAACTAAGATACCATTTTGACTTCTTTGACCTTTTAAATCTCCGTCAATTAATATATATATATTCTCGGTTTCTCCTAAATCTTTTCTAATTAAAGTCGCATGATGTCTGGAAATAGATGAAGAATTTAATTTTATTGTACTATCAGAATGACGACCAACAGAATAAATACTCTCTGTTAAAGACAGCACTTTTTTTTCTGATGGATTATCGGGAAATAATAATAATAAATGATTTGTTTTCTGATCTAAATTATTCATTCAGGATGAGACTCGACATAGTTACGGTTGGCTAATAAGCAATAAATACCTGAGTTCGATATAAAAATAGGTGAGGGCTGACTTGGAAGACTCCGAAGACAGGAAGACAGGAAGACAGGAAGATTGTATTTCTGATGAATGAATAAAATTCTCTCAAAAGTACATCAAATATTGAGAATTTTTCTCCCTGTCCACTTGTCCACTTGTCCACCTGTCTAGTTTTCATCATTTTCTTTATGTCGAACTGAGGTAATAAATAATGGTCCTCGACACTTCAAATAAATAATGTTAGGTTTCATTATTCAACCCAACCCATACATAAGAATATAATTAAAGAAAAAATCGTCAATTTAACCGTTTTTCGTTTTCCCTTTCCTGTTTCCTACCTTCACCAATAAATTCGATAGTTGACTAAGATTATATTAAACTATAAATCATAACTAGAGTTTAACAAAAATTTTGTCATATCTTCTACCGTTACAGGAGGAGTTAACCAATTGCCTTGTATTTCTTGACATCCTAGTTTAAAAAGTTCTTCTACTTCGCCTTTAATTTCTACTCCTTCGGCAACGATGCGCATATTAAAACTTTTGGCGATCGAAATCATGGCACTAATCATGGCTTTATCTTGACTATCAGCACTAAAATTCTTAATAATAGGTCGATCGATCTTTAAAGTAGAAAAATGGAATTGTTTAAAATAACCTAAAGCGACGGTATCAGTACCAAAATCATCTAAAGCAATTCTTACCCCTAACTCATTCAATTCTTTAAGGGTTTTAGTGGCTAATTCCACATCCGAAGCGATAATTTTTTCAGTAATTTCTAACTCCAATAAATGGGCATCTAAAGAGGTTTTTTGCAAAATATTTTGAATCATACCCACAAAATTTGGTTGTTGAAATTGTTGGCTAGAAATGTTAATACAAATCGGTTGCTCTGTTAAATTATCCTTTGCCCAAGCCGATCTTTGCTTACAAGCAGTTTCAAGAACCCACTCTCCAATAGAGATAATTAACCCTGTTTCTTCCGCTAAGGGAATAAATTGATCTGGAGTAACTCTACCTAAATCGGGATGATCCCATCTAATTAGGGCTTCTATACCCGTGATTTTTTTCTGCTGGATGGCAATCTGCGGTTGATACACCAAAGAAAATTCATTGCGTATTAAAGCATGAGACAACAATTTTTCTAATCTTAGTAAGCGCTCAATTTCAACTTGCACTTTTTGATCAAAGAATTTATAGTTGTTACTACCTGCTTCTTTACTTTTACCTAAAGCACTTTGTACTTGATTAATCAGAATTTCAGCAGTGGAAGATTCTTCATCTTTGATGGCAATCCCCATGCTGGTTTTCACATAAATTTTATGGTTATCAATGAAAAAAGGTGGTTTCAATGATTCCAACATTCGATGATTCACTCTCCCCACATCTTTAACATTTCTGACTTGGGGTAAAAGACAGATGAATTGACAACCTTCCCAATGAGCTACGGTGTCGCCCGATCGTAAAGAAGCCCTTAAACGTTTAGCAAAACCATCTAAAATACTAGATTTGAGTCCATAATCTAAGGTTTTTTTGGCATCTTCTAAAATTTCTAATTCCACAAAAACAATACACATTAACCCCTGAATACGACGACTATTGGCGATCGCAGTATTTAACTGTTCCATAAATAGCTGTCGATTGGGTAAACCCGTTTCGAGATCGTATAAACCTTGTTCTTGAATAAAAGTGCCTTCATTGGTACTTTTGTTGTCAGGACGTACCGCAAAAGAAAGTATCGTTTGATCACCGTAACTAGTCCAAGTAATATTAGATTCTAAAGCTATTAATGATTTATTTTTGGTTTTATACTCAAAATGTTTAATGATGTTTTTCTCTTTTTTAGATTTTAAAATAAAGTCTATTTGTTCATCTAAAACACTGGTAGTTAAATCAATTAAATCATATAATTTCAAAGAATAAATATCTTCTAAACCATAACCCAATAAATCGGCTAAAGCGTTATTGGCTTCCAAGATTTTTTTGCTACCTGCATCCACCAGAAAAATACCTTCTTTGGTTTGACTAATAAAAGCCTTATATCTCTGCTCACTTTCTTTTAATTGAGTTTCTAAAACTTTTCTTTTCGTAAAATCAAAAACATAACACCTAATCAGTTTTTTATCGGATAGATAATGAATATACTGCTCAAAAACTTGCTCTTTTATGGTAACTTCCCGAACAAATAACTTATTGTTATTGCCGTGATTTTCAATATTTTTAATTAATCCTACTAAAAGAGGATGAGTTTCTGTGGCGGGGTTTGCTTTTAATTCTGGAAATTTATTAAGAGCTGAAGGGTTAAGATAGGTAATATGTCCTTCCCAGTCCATTTCGATAATGGGATTTGGACTCAATTCAGGAAAAGAGGCTAATTTAGTAATCTCAGAATCTTGGAAACTTGTACTATTCAGACTACTATCTTCTGACATCATGGATTCCATGATATTTGGTTCAGAAATAACTAATGTCTGTTTCGCCATGACATTTTGAGAATTAGCTTTTGTGGGTTGAATCGTACTTTCCATTTCTGGAGCTTGTTGTTGGAAATCTCCTGACTGTAATAAAGCTAAATCACTGATATTGTTTAGTACATAATAACTAGCCTGAATTTCTATACCAAAACGAATCACATCCTCATGTTTTAACTCTTGTACTAAACATCTTTTCTCATTAATAAAAATGCCATTAGTACTGCGATTACCCTGTAAATCTCCATCTAAAAGCCAATAGGAAAAACTTTGATTTTTAGTGTCTGTTCTTCTTAATAATGTGGCGTGAAAACGAGAAACTTTTTTAGAAGATAGGGGAATTTTATTTCTCACATCTCTACCGATGGAATAATTGGCTTCATCCAAAATGATAGTTTGCCTAGAGTTTTCATCTTCTAATACTAGGACATGAGTAATGGGTTGTAAATTTTTATGGGAGGTAGTTTTGAGATAGTCACTATTCATAGTTAATAGTTAATAATTAATAATTAGAAGTTGATAGTTTGCTATTACTAGGGAATTAAGAATAAAAAAGTCGAGAAGATTGTGTTATTAAAATTGTTTAATCATAAAGGAATTTTAGAATTAAAATTAATGATGTCACTAAATCTTAATTCTTGTTTAACTGTTAATTATAGTATGTTCGGCTTTATGAAGAAAAACTGTGGTGTCCTTGGCTGGTAAAGGACGACTAAATAAATTACCTTGAATTTCTGTACATCCTAGATTTCTTAGTAATTCCATTTGTTCTAGCTTCTCAATGCCTACAGCAACTAATCTACTACCATAACCTTCTGATAGAATAGCCATGCTTTGAATGAAGGCTCTACTTTTTGGATTCTCGTCTAATTGGTTTACCACACTAGGGCTAATTTTGATAGTATTAAAAGGAACTTTTTGCAAATGAATTAAAGCTGAATTGCCTGAGCCAAAGTTATCAAAACATAATCTGATGTTTAAACTAGATAAATGGGATAGTATATTATAAGCCAATTCTTGATTCTGGAGAAAACAATTTTCTGTTATTTCCAACTCTAAAAATTGGGGGGGTAAGCCTGATTGTTCGAGGGCTTTTTCGATCGATTCTACAAAATTAGGCTGAGAAAACTGTCTTGCGGAAATATTAACACCAATGGGTAAAGGTTGAATATTCTCTTTTGTCCATGACAACATCTGTAAAGTAGCAGTTTGTAAAATCCAAATCCCCAAAGGAAGCATGAAATCTGTTTCTTCGGTTAACCGTAAAAAATGACGAGGGGTAACTTTCCCTAATTCGGGATGATCCCACCGTAGTAATGCTTCTAAACCTGTTAATTTTCTAGTGTAACTATTAATTTGAGGTTGATAGCAGAGGAAAAATTGTTGTTCTTTAATGGCACTACCGATTAAGTTTTCTAGTTTTAATAAACTTGCTGTTTTAGGGCTAATATTAAAACCGGTGACGTTGTAGTTAACGTTATTAGAGTTGTTTTTAGATTCCAAAGAAAGTAAACTATTTTTCACTAATAAAGAAATTTCATCTCCATCAATGGGATAAATAACTAAACTTAAATTAGATGTTAAGGTCACATTTGTGGAAGATTCTTGTAAAAATTGTTCTACAGTGGAAGACATTTTTTTAGCAATTTTTGCGGGGTCTCTAGGTCCTTTAATGCGGGGAAATAATATGATAAATTTATTTTCATCCCATCGAGCAAGTAAATCTCCTGTGCGTAAACATGATTGCAAAGTTTGGGAGCAATTTTTCACTAATTGATTGACGATATTTTGATGATTATTTTGTTTAAATTCTAAAAATTTTTCTATTTCTATGATGATAATTGCCATTAAATATTGATACCTTTCTGCATTGACGATCGCTACTCCTAACTGTTCATTAAATAGCTTTTGGTTAGGCAGATGAGTGATATAATCATGAAACACTTGATCATTAGAATTAGGAAGGTTTACGGAATTTGTTATATTTCTAACTACAAAGCAAAAAATATCTCGATTTTGATAGCTAATTAAACTAATACTAGATTCTAAATTGATTAAAGAACCATCTTGACAACGGTGTAAATATTGTTTGGTAAAATCTTCTTTATTTTCTAAAACATGAGTTAAATCTTGGTTAAAAATACTTAAATCATTAGCAATAATATTATAGAGAGTTAAATTACTAATTTCTTCACTAGAATAACCTAAAAGTTTTAAATAAGAATCGTTAGCTTCAATAATGCGTTTATTACTAGCATAAGCTAAGAAAATACCTTCAGAAGTTTGTCGGGCGATGGCACGATAACGGACTTCACTTTCTTTTAATTGTGCTTCAGCTTGTTTTCGTTTCGTAAAATCAAAAATGTAGCAACGAATTAATTTTTTTTCCGATAAATAATGAACATATTGTTCAAAAACTTCAGTTCCAATTTTAACTTCTCTTAAAAATAAATTACCTTGACGATTATTATATTCTGTCAATAAACCTGCAAGGATTGGATGTTCTAATTTTTCATCATAAATAGTATCAAATTTAATACTAGCGGCGGGGTTGACATAGGTAATATTACCATCCCAGTCTAATTCAATAATGGGGTTAGGAGATAATTCAGGAAAAGAAGCTAAACGGATTAATTCCTCTTGATCTTCAGAATTGCTCGATTCCTCCTGTTTTTTGATCATGGTTTCACTAGACTGATTAGTCAGTGTTGTACGAGAGGCATTAATGCGATCGAGTCCATCGGGGTTAAATAAATCAATACCTGAGTCAGTGGGAATAATATAATAACTAGCTTTTGCCTCACTAGCAAATCGAACAATATCACCATGTTTTAACTCATGGGAAATGCTAGAATGTCCATTAATTAAAATACCGTTAGTACTTCTTTTTCCTTGTAAATCACCATCAATAATACGGTAAGAAAAACCAACCGTTTCATCATCTATTTTACGAATCAACGTGGCGTGAGTACGAGAAACTTGATAATCATAAAGAATAATCGGATTATGGGAATCTCTCCCCAAAGTATAGTTACTTTCTTCAAGGGAAACTATCCTTCTACCCTTACGATCTTCGATGACTAAAACGTGACGAAATTCTTGTACTTCACTCATGTATTTTTACCAAATAATTAATATAACGTAATAAATATTAATATTCCTTAATCATTTATTTTCAGGGCTTATCTGCTTTACCTATTATAAATTACTTAGGAAAAGATCGATTAGTTAATTGTCTAAGTGTGGTTCAAAAATCTTTGATGTAGGTAGGTTTTAGGTTTTAGGCTTTAGGTTTGAGGTAAATTTTACTCCAACTCTAGTTGAGTAAACTATAAAAAAGGTAATAACTAACTTGAAAAACAAAATCAATTTATGACTTCTTAAGCCACTTCTTAGAGAAAAATAAAAAAATTTTGGGGAATCGCGCATAAATTCGCAAAGTCACACTGATAAGTAGATAAGGAAACCAAATTTTGAGGAGAATAAACCCTAATCTACTTTATGAAAATGCAAAAACGCACGAATCTTGTGACGCAATTTTCTTCCTTTCTCTGTTTGAAAGAGGAATCATCTTCTCTGATTACCTACTGGAAAAATACTCCAGAGTTAGAACGAAATATCAAGTTGTTACTATCACAACAAACTGTTTCCCCAGAAGAAGATAGAGTTGCCCAAGAATTTTTACAATGGCTCAGAAAAGAACAAGATAGCTTGAAAAATAAACATTTGATTGCTTACTTACAAGAATCCTGTTTCTTTGCTACCCAAAAAGTCCATCAACGGTTACAAAATTGTTGGGATTTGTTTACTTGGCAGGATTATTTTCAGTGGGCGAATTTATTGGTATCTTCTCCCATTCAATTATTATCTAGTTATGATCAGAAGTTTCAGTTTAAATTAACCACTTATGCTAGACATAAGTTAGAACAGAAATTAATTGATCAAGCCTATCAATATATGGGATGGGAACGATCGTCAGATTGGGGTTTACTT
Source organism: Geminocystis herdmanii PCC 6308 (assembly GCF_000332235.1). Lineage (NCBI taxonomy): Bacteria > Bacillati > Cyanobacteriota > Cyanophyceae > Chroococcales > Geminocystaceae > Geminocystis > Geminocystis herdmanii. Next base: position 3,202,188 of record NZ_CM001775.1, read on the forward strand.
AGAAAATTGAGTCAGAGTAAGCAAAAAGAATGTTTACAAAAAATAGGAGGTTTAAAGGGTAATAATTTAGAGCAATATTTATTAGTCATAAAATGTTTTAACCTTATTTATAAGTCAAAAATTCATGGCAAAAATAAATCCTTAACCCCACCTTCAGAACAACACTTTAAAGATGTGAGTAAAGAGTATAATTTTCTTGTTACTAATAAAGGTAAAAATTTATCTTCTTTAACTGCTAAGGAATGTGAAAATATTATCTTAAACTCCATTAAGTTTACTCGTCAATTTTGCAATCCTTCTATGAATAAACAGGAAAATGATCTTAATAATTTAATGTTAGATAATCAGGAAGATTGTGACGATCGAGAGACAGAATATAGTTTAGTTAATGAGATTTTAACCTCAGCTTTTGCTAATCTTGAAAATCATAAAAAAATTTTATTTCAGTTGTGGAAAGGACTACAATTAACTCAAACAGAAATTGTTGAAGTTATGGTTATTAAATATCCTAACTATGTTAATCAGCAGTTTCAAGTAGCAAGGGAAATTAATCTTGTGAGAGAATATTTACTAGAGAAACTAATCAAACAGTTATTTCTTGATCAGCAAATATCTTTATCCAAGCAAAAAGTTACTGAATTAAAATCTCCTTTAGATTATTGGTTAAAAGAACATTGTAAACAGCTTTTGTCTGCACAAATTTATGAGTTATATCAATCTTTTTCTCAAGATGAACAAATTTATATTAAATCCTACTTGGTTGAACATAATTGGACGATTAATGATCAGTATGGTAAAAATATTCAAAGCTCGATCGAATCTCGATTTAAACAGAAAATTATCCAAGAATCACAATTATTTTTTCCCAATACTAAACATATCAAAATTTGCTTTGCTGAATTAATAGAAGATTGGATTAATAACTCAGCTTATTCACTCATAATTAACAATTAAATTTTTCTATGAACTTTTTAAAAACTAACCAGATTAAGATTATGCCCTTAGATTTATTTACAGCTTTTAATTCTGAACATTTATGGCTGAAATTTTCTGAAGAAGATCAAGCAAAAGCCGAACAAATATCTCAAGGATGTACCATCAAAGGAGGCAGACATCAAAGTTTTTTGAATGCCTTATCAAGTATTTGTTTAATGAAATGGCTAAAAATCACATTTCCCCAGATGAATTATCATCAATTAGACGAAGAAAATTTATTAACTATATGGGAATTTGTTAATGGCACTCCTATTAATATTAATAATAGCAACCTGATTTTATTACCAGAAGAAACAGAAGATTTAAGCGAATTTTATATTCCCCAAGAATGGGTTGATATTCCTCGTTTTCGAGGGGATTATTTTTTGCCAATACAAGTTAACTTAGACACCGGATGGTTAAGATTCTGGGGTTTTGTTACCTATGAGGATATTAAAAAACTAGGTATTTATGATCATACTTTTGCACAGTATATTCTACCAGAACAGGTAGTGGAAGGTGATCTCAATTTATTATTTTTGTTTGAAAAATACTCTCTTTCTCCTAAACCTGAATATCAACCATTACCTATATTATCAAAGGAAGAAAAATATAATTTATTAACACAATTACTAACCTTAGATACTCTAATTATACGTCATCGTTTAAATTTCTTTCAGTGGGCTGTGCTATTTAGTGATGATGATTGTCGTAAATATTTATATCAAAAATATCAACCTCTGAGTTTAGGAGCATGGCTACAACATAATTTCAATCAGGCGTACGATCGAGGTTGGCAACATCTCAGGGATTTTGCCGATAGCTTAGATTTAATGAGTAACACTCCCCCATTAATTACTAATGGTGTCGTCATGCGCTCAGGGGAGATTAACTTACAATATATCTATCAAATTCAAGATGAGCAACAGTTAAAAATCGCAGCGCAAAGACTAAGTGTTTTACCTACAGATACCATTTATAAACCGCAAGTGTTAAAAGCACTCAATTACATTATGAGTAAATCCCTTGATGACGATACCCGTTGGAATGCGGCGGAAGGAATTTGGCGTTTAGAGCCGAATAATCCTAATGCTGGGTTATGGTGTGGTAAACGTCTTAATCTTGGTGTTGATATCAACGGTGTATCTTTAGCCTTAGTCATTGGTTTATTACCTAAATCTGCCACAGAAAATAGTATCTTTTTACGGCTTTATGGCATAAATGATGCTTATACTTTACCTCATAATCTTCAAGTTAATATTATGGATCAAGAAACCCTCGTGTTTAAACAACTGGTAGCACGAGATGGCGATCGACTCCTACAATATAAATTTTGGGGTAAGAAAGGAGAATGCTTCTGGATTCAAATTAATTTAGGTGCGACTCAGTTAAGTGAAGCCTTTGTGATTTAAGATTTACCTCATAGTTTTTTGATGAGGGTAGGAGTTAGGAGAGAGGAGATAGGAGATAGTAAGGATAATTCATACAATTATAAAAGTTTGTAGTAATGGCTTTAGCCGTTTCTTACTACGAACTTATTATTATTAACTTTCAAATTAATTTTGACATTTAGCGGTTTCTGTTTCGATTTTACGGTGAATATAATCAGGAATCCCTAATATAGCATCTTCATAAAGTTGATCAAATTCTCGGCGAAAATGTTGGGCAATTAAGGGATTCTGGATGATTAAAAGGGTTTCATCGTTAGTGTGATTGGCCGCATTTGACCAGTTATGAGAACCCGTGATAATGGTATAATCATCAATAAGCCCAAATTTGTGATGTAATTTATCTCCTTTTTCTAAGTTGGGTATGCCAACGGTTTCTATGGGATTTTGCCAAGGATTATTGTTGGGTTGATACTTACACTTAAAAGGTAATTCTACCCCTAATAAATCTAATCCTTCACTATAGTATTGATAAGCAAAATTTCGATCGATCAAAGCCTTTATTTCTACCCCCTCTAAAGACTTTTTTTGTAGGGTATTAGATATTCCTTGATCTGTGAAAACAAACAATGCTAAATTAACGGAATTATTGGCGGATTGTAAAGTATTAGCAATTAAACCATTGGGGGTATTATACCAAGATTTAGTGGGAGATGTGGGAGAAAATTTTACTGTCAGGGTTGTATCTCCTATATTAAGAGTTTTGGGCGATCGATCGGGCTTTTTTAAACCGAATAAACTATCTTGTTTTTTACCAACTCCATCCCCCCAAAGATAGTTAAATTCTTGAGTAAAAAGTTTCGCTAATTCTGGGCTATCTATGACTAATAAATGATTAGCATTTCCCCTAGTTTCTAAGTTGTCAAAATCTCCATGAATATCACTTAAAGTAAAGTTAGCCGAACCAGTAACTACTTTTTTACCGTCTATTATAATAAATTTATGGTGCATTAAACCACTGCCTTTACTGCCATCCTCTCGATCGTCTATGATGGGAATATTAGCACTTTTTAAAATACCTAAACCATGATTATTATTGAGTTTATTTAAAGGTAAATTATAGTTATTTTCCATAACTATTCTAACTTTTATCCCTTGTTTTTTTTTAGCAACAATTGCCCTTGCTAATTCACTCAAATTTATCTCTTGTACTGCTATATCTAAAGAAGTATTTGCTGAGTTTATTTGTTCAATAATTACGGCTTCTAAATTATCTCCATGACGGACAATATTTCTATAGGTTTCTAAATATTCTTTCCCTTGAGCTTGGTTATAATTAAAATAAACTTGTATAGCAGAATCTTGGGGTAATGGAGGTAATTTTTGCGGTTGATTTTGGCAACCATTTAAAAATAGTAAATAACCAACTATACTTAGAGATAAAGAAATAATTTTAACCATTGATTCAACATTTTAAAACTCAATTTGTGACAATGTATATTTTAACATTGCAGGGAATCTGTTGTAATATTTTTGATTTAATGGTGAGGGGTGAGGTAAAGGAAAAATAGATACAGGTTTTTTGTGGGTTTTTCCTGCTTCATCCGTAGCGGTTAAAGTGATTTGTAAACTTTTTTGGTAGCGTCGATCGCCCTGTTCCCAAAAAGTATTAAACTCCTCTTTAGTAGAGTAATTTTGAAACCATTTAAACGCTTCTGTACCTAATGTAATAATTTGATGACCTTCCCAATAAAGGACAAAAAACTGCTCAATAAAAGGGCGAAATCTATTTTTTATTTTCACCCCATAAGCCTTATTTTCTGGTGGTTTATAGGGTACAGTATTAGTTAAGATTAAACGATCTTTTATGGATTGTAACTTTTCCTTATCTTCAGTATTTTCTCCATAAATTGCCTGATAAAATCCCTGGCGAACTAAAGTACCAGAAGCACCAATTAAAGGTTGCCCTGCTATAACTTCATCCTTACCTAAATCTCTACCAAAAAAGCAAATATTACTCTTTAAATTACCAAAATAGAAAATGGGTTTAGTTGGTTCTTTTTTTACCGATTCATAAACAGGTATATCTAAGGGAAATTCTGCTCTTTGGGCTTCTTTTTGAATCTGCTCAATTAAATTTTCAATAGTACTCATTTTACTTAATATTTTTACTTATTTTATAGGTTTGTAGTAAGGGTTTTAACCCTTATTTAATTTTAAGCCAAGAAAATATTTGATTGACTGTTAATTCTAAATTAAGGTTATTAATAACAGGTAAAATTTCTTCATGACGATAAATTTTTAACGGTTTTTGTTGTTCAAATACCAGAATAATTTTTTCATCACTATCAATTAACCAGCCTAATTGTGTTCCATATTCTAAACAGAATAAAATATTATCTATTACTTTTGTTGGTTTTTGATTAGGGGATAAAATTTCTATACACCAATCAGGATAAGAGTTAAATTGATTCGCTATTTCTCCTTCTTCATCTAAAGGTATTCTTTCCCAGAAAAAAACTGCAATATCTGGTACGATCGATCTATTCCCAAAGTTACAACGAAGTTCAGGTAAGCCATAGGCAACTTTATCTGTTTGAGAAAATTGATTAATAACTTCACAAATTTTATATTGAATTTGGCTATGTTTTCCTTGAGGCATCGATTTTCTAACTATGGCATTATCAATATATTCATAGGCTGGAGATTCTTCAATATAATCCTGTTGCAAAAACTCCTCAAGGGTTAAAGTTGTTTTTTTAATGGGTGTGATAGTCATAAGTAGGATGTGATGACAAGGTTTTTTGGTGAAGTTTGGCTTCATTGGCAACAAATCGAAAGAAGGGTTAAAACCCTTACTACAAACTGATTAAAAATATGTCTCCTAACTCCTCTCTCCTAAAAATTAAGAAGATTTAAAAATTTGTTGCGCTTTGAGTAAAGTTTGAATAACTTGATCTGAATCTATTAATCTTTTTAACACTACTTGACCAATGTTAGAAGATTGTCGCATAGTTTCACTAATAGGCACAACTTCCACCATAATAACATTATCTTCTACTTCATTAAGCCACATCACTTGATTATTTTCAATCATTCCGACTGGTAGGCATTGAATATGAGGTTGTCGCCGCCAAACCGTATTATTCCAAATGCCTCCCCTCTCCCAAATGCGGTTATGTGTCCATCCTTCGGCTAAAAAAAAATATTTCATAGTTATATACTGACTAAGGGAATAAAAAATCAAAATCTTCAATATCCTAATCCCTAATCCCCTAATACCCTAATACCCCCTAATACCCCAATACCCCTAATACCCCAATACCCTAATTCCCCGATGGTGAAGAAGAAGGAGTTGCCACAGAAGAACGAGGTTGATACCATTTAAAGTGTTGATAAGCTGTGCGAGAAATGTCTTGTATTAATGTTCTAGCTGTATAGTCATTGTGAGGGCGTTTGACTAAGACTCCCCCGATATAACGTTTTCCCGTGGGGATGTCGATAATTCCTGCATCTCCTAATACTGTGCCTATATCCCCTGTTTTATGGGCAATGGTGGCATCTTTTTCTATACCTTGGGGTAATAAAGTTCGGGTGCGAGTCTGTCTCATTATATCTAACATTCGATCGCGCGATCGAACCGAAATCAAATCTCCTTGATTAACCTTAGCTAACACCATAGCTAAATCCCTTGGGCTAGTGGTATTTGTGCCTTCTAAGTCAGGCAAAAGATTACTGATTTGTGTGACATCTAACCCCCATTCTTTGAAACGTCTATTTAACTCATCTTTACCTCCAAGACGCTCAATAATCATATTAGTAGCAGTATTATCACTATTAACAATCATTTCCGTAGCGGTATGAATAGCACTGTATTTTGTGCCAACGGGTTGATACTGCATTCCACCAGCACCTCCCCCTATATTACTCGGACTGGTGGCAAGTTGTTCATCTAAATAAATTTTTCCTGCATCCACATCTTGAAAAAATGCCACTAAAATCGGGGTTTTAATAGTACTAGCGGCGGAAAAAGTGGTGATACCATTAAAATTAACAAAAGCACCATTATCTAAGTCCACAAAAAATGCTCCCGCTTCCAATTGAGGATATTTTGTTTGTAATTGAGCAAATTTATTTTTTAAATCCCCTAATTCTCGACTAAATGCCAGAGATTCACTATTTCGAGGGGATGAAGAATCTTCTTTTGTTTCTGTTACAGAGACATTTTCAGGGATATTGTCTGATGTTTCTGAAGAATTTTGAGTAATTTTCGTTAATAAACCATCCACAAAAGGTAAATTCACATCAGGAAATAAAGGTTTCGTTAAATCCACATTGGCTAAAATACTACCAAAAATAGTACCCATACCTACCCCCACAATAGCTAATCGGAAAACGTTGTTTAAGATAACGTTAGTCAAATTTTTTGGTTTTTCGGAAGTAATGGGATTCTTAGGGGATACCACATCGCTTGTTTTTATTACCCTACCATTAAGAGAATTTGTACCCACCCCTGAGGGTTTTTTCCCTATGGATTTTCGGTTTCTGGTTTTGGTTGATTTACCTTTTAAGTTGTTGTCGCCGTGAGTTCGAGATAAAAATAAAGACAAGGTTATCCCCCTCAAAATTCTTGAATGTGTACAAATATTAACTTATTTATAAAGCATATTCGTTATTTTGTCTAAACTTTTTTTGTTAAGTCTAGTTGTCATTGCGAGGCACGAAGAAATCCCTTGTATTTTATTCAATCTTAAATATTTTTTTTGTCATTGGTTTTAACTTTACGGCTTCCTTTGGTGAGATAAGCTAGAAAAAATCCTATGATTCCTGTCATGCCTAATTGCCAAAAATTAGGTACGATCGAAGCTGTTAAAATTAAGAGGGTAAGAAGAATAATATATTGACGTTTTATCTTCATATTGTGTTAGTAAAACCAATTTTCGCTAATATTTTAACAGTTATAGTTGACTAGGAAATCATTAAATCAAAAATCAGGATGGGACAATTAGACATTAAACCAAATATTCGTACCTGCGGTATTAATCTTAATCATTGGTATGTGGTTGCTAGTAGTGCAGAATTGAAAAAACAACCCCTTGGGGTAACATTGTGGGATAAAAATATAGTGCTTTTCCGCAATGGAAAAGGAGAAATTCAGGCTTTGGACGATCGATGTCCTCACCGTCAAGTAAAATTAAGTGATGGTCAAATTGTGGGCAATGATGTTGAATGTGCTTATCATGGTTGGCGCTTTGATGGTGATGGTAAATGTTCTTTTGTACCCTATTTAACGGAAAAACAAAAGTTGCCTAGTTGTCAATTAAAATCTTATCCTGTCAAAGAATTTGATGGTTTTATCTGGTTATTTCCCGGAGATGGTGACTCTGAAGCGATTCAACCCATGGGATTACCAGAATGGGAACATCTTAATTATATCGGTAGCATGACGAAGATAGACTGCCCCGGACATTTTTCCTTCCTTATCGAAAATTTGATGGATATGTATCACGGGCATTTACATGACAATTATCAGGCTTGGGCTTCCGCATCCTTAAAGGATATTACCACAGAGTTCGATCGAGAAACAGGGCTATGCCATCGAGTGGACGTTTTATATGAAGCTCAAAGCTATTACCGCATCGATAAAATTTGGTCAATTTCTCAGCTATTTTTCCCACCATTGCGCCGTTTACATCCTGAACCCTTAACGGTAAGCTATGTATATCCTCATTGGAGTTCTAGTTTAGGCAAAGACTTCAAAATCTATTGCTTATTTTGCCCTATCAACGAAACCACGACTAAGGCTTATTTGGTACATTTTACTTCTTTAGAAGCCTTCTGGCGCTTACATAAATTACCCGTTGCCTTTCGTCGTTTTGTCAAAAATAGCCTTTTTGGCACTGCCAAAGGCTTACTCGATGGTTTAGTGCGTCAAGATGTGGCTATGATTAAACAAGAACAAGAAGCATTTTTAGCCAATCCTTTTCAGCGTCTTTATGAATTAAATCCTGCCATCGCACAGGTACAGAATTTGATTATTTCTCAGGGAATAAAATACTAAAAATGATTACATCTCGATACCAAGAATCGGAAACCCAAACTCCGCCCATTACTACATTTTATTTAGTTTCCTGATCTTCCACTAGGTAAACTGATTCTACTTGTTGCTTTGTTTCAGGCGTAGCGATAAAACGACCTTCATCGATCAAGTATGTCATGGTTTCTGCCCTCATGGTGTTTCCCTCTTGTAAAACATAGACATTTCCTGTTAAAACTAACCGTCTTTCTCTACTAAAATATTGGGCTTGAGTGGAAGTGGCTTGAAGATTTCTGGCGGGATAGTTAATATAGACGTTGCCTCTAGCGGTGATAACTCCTGTTTCGGAGTTGGCTTCTTGAACGTCCGATCGAACCGTTAAAGGTTGAGCTGGTGCTACAGATTGAGCGTTGACTTGATTAAACTGAAATTGTTTAGAAACACTAACCACACCAAAGGTTAAGAGAAATAGGGCGATTAGTGATGAATAGAAGGTTTTTTTGTTAGGTTCGATCGAAACTTTCATAGGAATTAAGAATAAATATAAGAATTAATGAGGATTGGGCAATGAGAAATTAATTATAAAGGAGAATTAGACTTGAAATTCTGATCTTAAATAAAATACACTTGCTTTGTATGACCAAGTTCGAGCTATTTTGTTTCCTCTGGGGGATGTATTTTTTTAGAAATTTTCAAATATCTATCCAAAATCAAGAAAAGTGATCCTTCTAGGATAGACTAAAAAGCCAAAAATTTTAATAGAACTCTTGTAAAATAAAAAGCAAAATCTATTTTACCTGAGTGAACCATAAAAATAGATGATAAATGTCAAAATCTTAGTCGATCGAGCGCCGATACTCACAAGAAAAAATCTTAAGTCACCGATAACATAGCTACTCCGCTTAAAATCCAACAAATACCGATAAATCTACCTCGATCGATCTTTTCCTGTAAAATATATTTAGCGAAAATTAAAGTAATGATGTAACTAATAGTACTAGCAGGACGAATTAAACTTAAATCATCCCAACTCAAAAGGGAAATAAATAATAAGAGTGCTATTAATTGAAATATAATACCAACTAAAACAGATACATTGGTGAAAATTTGACTAATCCATTGGATAAAACTTTTCAAAGACAAAGAAGTCATGGGTTTAATCTGCTTCATCCCCTTAGCATTTAACAAATCTCCCATGCTATCCGCTACCACCATGAAAATAACCCCTAACCACATAATCGGGATAACAGAAACAAAAGGCAGGGATACTAAAATTTTAGTTACTTCTGGTTTAGGTATATTGGCAGGAGAAGCTAACTTTTTAGCTAATTTTTCCTTGCGATGTTGACTATAACCTACAACAAAAACTCCTACAGACACAATACCAGTAGCAAACCATCTGACAGGAGTAACGGTTTCTTGAAGAATTAACCAAGCTAGTAAAGCATTGCAAATATAACTAGAGGCATGAATAGGTAAAACATAGCTTAAATCCATCTTGGAAACACAAAACATATATAAAAACCAAGAAACACCCAATCCCACTAAAGCTAGATAAAACCAATAGGATGTGCATAAATAGAAGGTAATATCAATAATTGCTGAGGGAGAAAAAGAGGTGATTTCGCCATAAATTTTCATGGCATGACTCAAAGAAACGTCTCCTAAAACCTGAGTGATAACTAAGATAAACAGGATTAAAGCATTTAACACCCTGATAACTTCTCCTCTAGCTGATGATAATTGACTAATTGAAAACCATTTGAGTTTAACAGTTCTCGTACTTCTTGGCTACATAAAGCATCTAATTCTATATCCGAGGAAATAGATTGAGGATGAGAGTAAATTTCGATAATATCAGCTTTAATTTGAGGAATTAACCCTAATAAATAGGATTTGCTTATTTGACTTGTTGCTAATAAACCATATATTTTTTCTAAATATTTAACACCATAATTTTTCAATAATTTTTCACCGTGGTTTCTTAATAGTTTAAATACGATCGAATAAACTACTTTTAAAGGTAAATTAGTAGAATCAATTTTCAGGGTAAAATTCAATTCCTCATGGGGAAGACGAATAAATTTGATGTCATATTCTGAAGCTAATTCTGCTAATATTTTTAAAACTAGAGGATGAGTATGTAAATGTAAATGACCATCCACATGGGATAATGATAACCCCGTAGCTTGAAATAAATCTAACTGCGCTTTAATCTCTTCTTTCAATTCTTGTTTTGCTTGAGGAATAAATTGATACTTTAACCCTGCTTTTCCAGCACTACGATCGAAATAACCTTGTTGATCTACTAAATGAGGAATTTGGGCAGGATGTAAAGCAGATTTGCCACAACACAACACCAGATGTAAACCAACCCCTAAAGATGGATTTTCTTTGGCTAACTTTACCGCAGAATCAGCTTTATCTGCTGTCACCATTAAACTGGTACTTGTTAAAATACCTTGATGATAAGCGGTAATAATTGCCTCATTTACTGAATCGGAGTAACCAAAATCATCAGCATTAATCACTGCATATCTAGGGGATTTTGTCAACATAATGACTAAACTAAAAGGTATCTAATTTTACAAAAACTTTACAATTTACAAAAATAAAAAATTTGTTATCGCATATAAGGCTGTGTAATCTTAAGATTAGGAATAACTCTGTAATGCTTGACATTAAAAGTGCAAAGGGTAGCATTTTTGCCGATACTACAATGAGCAATTAAAGCATCTAATAAACCGACTCCATCAGATAAATGATACTTGGTAAAATCAGATAAAGCGTTTTCACAATCAACCTCACTTAACCAAATAATAGATAAAGGAGCAATTAATTTGAAAACTTGATTAACTTCTTGTTTATTTTTGGTATTTTGAATTAATTCCATAACGACAAAACCCGGAATATTTGGCATTTCTGTTAAAGAAGTAAACCAAGTGATTGCAGGTTGATGCCCTCTCAAAACATCAATTAAAATATCCGTATCTAACACATACATAAAATTAATTTATAAATGTTGACGATGTTCAGCTTTATAGCGGATTTTAGTAGCATATTCTTGACTATCTTTTATATATGGACGAGAATTAATTAAACCTTCTTTTTGCCAATAATTAACTAATTCTGCACCTGTTTTTGGTGAGTTATTTACCACTTGCCTTGTAAAAAGAATTTGCAATATATATTCAGACAAAGGCAAATTATTTGTTTCTGCTTCACCTGATAATTGTTGTTCTAATTCTTGAGGTATTTCTAAAGTAATTGTCATGGAAATAAATGGTTAAGTATGTTTAACTATTATAGAATCTTATTTTAAAATTTGTTAAATTATGATTTTATTTTCTTTATTAAATACTTTTTATATTAATTTTTATGACAATTTTCACATTTATATAATCAATTTTTTATCATAAGAATAACTGAAATTTATGTTGAAAGATTATGTTACTAAAATTAAGAAAAATACAAAGTTTCTCGATCGTACTATTATTATGTAATAGTTTTTTGATCATCGATCGAACCCTAGCCCAATCAACGCCAAGCATAGAAATAGCCCAAGCTAATTCAGTGGATATGACTTACAACCAAATGAATCAATCCATGAATAGTGCCTTTCAAGAGATTATTCCTTTTTTGAGTGCCTTACAACAAATCGAAAAAATCGAAACCGATGAACAATTACTAAGTTTAGCCCAACAATTAACCCCCGTTGCCACCAGAATCACCAATAATTTTACTCAAGCCTATAACTCAGGGGAAAAAATGCTCCCCATGCTTCCCCAAGGTACGATCGAAACTGAATATATGGGAACAATTGTCACCCTCAATGGATTAGGCGCTTTAGCTTTCACCCCTTGGATAGAGATATTAAACTCCATTCAACAAGCCTATCAAACCCAAAATGCTAATCAATTAAAACAAACCCTTGAAAGAATGCCCGAAGCTACTAACAAATTAATTCAATTTGCAGGACAAGCTCAATCTGTAGCACAGCAAGGACAACAAATACAAACTGCCTTAAATGCTCAAAATTCTGCCACCAATAATAACATGACTCCTGCTGAATTACAAATGAGATCAAATATGTCCCGTATGGCTCATGAAACGAATATGAGTATTATTAATAATATGGGATCGAGTGGGGAATGGCAACATAACTACAGTACAGGACAAGATGAGTATAAATATTATTAAACACAAAAATGTTAATTTATGGTTAGAAAATGTTAAAAATTAATCGTACTATTTTAAGGAAAAGTTCAATCTTATAAGAAAAAAAATATCATAAAATTATTGAAAAAATAGAAAAAATAATGGTTGCTAATTTATCATTTTGATCGAGGTTAAGAAGCAATCTCAAGCAATCTTTAAGATCAAAATTTTGTATGCTATTTTGTTTTTTTGCCTTAATCAAAGTTCATTAGACATCGACTATATTTGAAGAAATAAGGGTTTTAACCTACCAACAAGAGTAAAAATAATATCTATTGGATCATTTTTGTTTCCTCTTCTCTTATCGAAACAGTGTGTTCATAATATGCTATGCTAAATTATTCGTAAATCAATTAAAAGCTATTGTTAATTATAAAATTTAAAATAATAATCAATAATTTACTCTGTTAAAATTCGATCATTCGATATTATTATTCGATCGAACTAGATAATATTTTACAAAAAATTTCCTGAAGAAAAAACATTTTTTATTGACAAATTATGGCACTGATTCAATGGTATCCCGGACATATTAGCAAAGCAGAAAGACAATTAAAAGAACAATTAACCAAAGTAGATGTAGTTTTAGAAGTAAGAGACGCAAGAATCCCCTTAGCATCCCATCACCCTCAAGTTAAAGAATGGATAGGAGAAAAACCTCGTATTCTCGTCTTAAATCGAGAGGATATGATTAGCGATGCTTTACAAAACGAATGGTATGAATGGTTTAGAAATCAAGGAGAAACCCTCTTTTTTACCAACGCCAAAGATGGTAAAGGAGTCAAAGCTATTAATAAGGCTTCCCAAGTCGCAGGAATTGCCGTCAATGAACGTCGCCGTAATAGAGGAATGTTACCTCGCCCTGTGCGCGCCGTAGTAATTGGTTTTCCTAATGTGGGCAAATCCGCTTTAATTAATCGTTTGTTAAATCGCAAGATTGTCGCCAGTGCCAGAAAAGCAGGAGTAACACGACAACTACAGTGGGTAAGAATTTCCGATTCGATCGAATTATTAGATGCACCCGGTATCATACCATTAAAATTAGAAAATCAAGAAGATGCCTTAAAATTAGCTATTTGTGAAGATATTGGCGATGCCGCTTACAACAATCAAGAAGTGGCACAGGCTTTTGTTGACTTATTAGTCAACTTAGGTACAGAAAGCGTATTACTCGATCGATACGGTTTAGATGCTCTGGAGATGACAGGAGAAGAATTTGTGATCAAATTAGCTGAATCTAAGTATAATAACGATCGAGAAAGAGTCGCCCGTCAATTATTACAGGATTTTCGCAAAGGTTATTTGGGCAAAGTTTCCCTCGAATATCCACCCCATGAAAAATAGTGTTTGTAGTAAGGGTTTTAACCCTTGCCCAAGCCAAAATATTTATAATACTATGATAACAATGGCGGGAGGCGGATTTGAACCACCGACCTTCGGGTTATGAGCCCGACGAGCTACCTGGCTGCTCTATCCCGCGATACCTTTATTATGATAACCATTATTTTATTTTTTTGCAACCTATTTTGAAAAAAAACTTAAAACCTTTATTTATTAAGGAATTTTTTATTGATAACTTCTTCTTGTTATCCCATCATTCTAATAGTTGCGATCGTGATAAAATTCTAGTTATTTTAACAAAAGTTAAATAGATAAAATCTAAGAATAGGAGTAGTAAATAGGTAGCAAGAAATCAACACTTTCAACTAATATTCATGAAATCCTTATATTTAGAATAAATTAATTCTCCGGGTATGGGCTGTAAAAAATTAGGCGAAACTTTATATTTATGACTTGGATATTCTTCTCTGATATTCGCAATAGTTTCATAATGTTTATACCATTTGTGCAGACTTTCTGTTAGTTGATGAAAACGGTAAGTAATACTCTCATAGCGATAAGATAAGGCTATATACTGAATAATTTTTGCATAGGTAATAACCAAATCTTCTTGATGATTAATCCCCATTAATTGTCCTAATTTATTAAGTTCATCATAATTTACTTTTACCACTAAAACTAAGGCTTTTAAATTATCTAAATCTTGTTTTTTAAGTTGTTTAAGAATGTCATTAACTACTTTAAAAATGGCATAATCTTGTATTTGATATTTTTTAAATAAAAGCAATAAATTTAAACCTGCTTCTTCTTGAGTAATGGTATCTAAAGCCGTTTTATACATTAATAAGGCTTTTTGAGTAGGTTCGTTAATAATCAATCTTAATAATTCATCTATTTCATTACTAACTAATTTATGAAATAGAACAGGATCATAATTAGTATTTAATTGGTATTCTACAAATTGATATAACTGTAATTGAGTTTTCCCTTGAAAATCTAATTCAATTCTTCTCATGGTACGAAAATGATGAATATTTTTAATGGCAAAACTAAAAATTTTCACAAATTTATCTAATCCTTTATATTCATCTAAATTATTTTTTAATTTATTTTTAATATTAATATATAATAAAAATTCAGGACTATATTGTTCATTATCTAACATGGTTAAAGTAGGAACAATTTTTTCTAATTCTTCCCATTCTGTATCATGGAGGGATAAGGCTAATTCTGGTACTGTTTGAGGATTTAATGCACCCAGTATTCTTTCAATTAAACTGACACTACCCACAAGAGGACGATTCCACCAAGATTTATCTGGAGTACTAGAGTTATTTGTCATGATGAGGATTCGATCGATTGATCTTAACAATAGTTTGATCTATAAAAATTATAACTCATATTTAGACAGTGCTGAAAAAGTATTAACAATTAGAGATAGATGAGTTAGAATAGAGAAGATAAGCGAGGGTTTACGGATATTTAGGGTTTGAATAAAAATAACTGAGAAATGGGAGATTGAAACATGAGAAAACCAGAAAAAAATGAAATTCCTTTAAGTCCTGAAACCAGTTTTTTAATCGTATTTTTATTAATTTTAATCCCCTTATTAATTACAGGTTTTTTAGCTCAATAATTTACGATAAATCATCTTCTTTTAAAATTAGTAATATCTTATCTAAATTCACCCGATAATAAATTTTTGCCTAGGTATTAGTCTATTTACCGTTCTTAATCCCATTCTTCTTCCCTCACAAATTGATAACTATTTTATCCAGTTGTCGATCGAACCGCTCCTAACCTCGATCGAGATGACAAGATAACATGAACTGAGTTAAGGTATTATAAAAAATGTAAAGTTTTATTTAGAAAACAACTAATGGTTGCAACTCCTACCAAATTAAATTACGACATTAAAGATATTAGCCTAGCTAGTGTTGGTCGTCAAAGAATCGAATGGGCGGCAAGAGAAATGCCAGTTTTGGCTCAAATTACCGATCGTTTTAATCAAGAAAAACCCCTCGCTGGTATTCGCTTAGTGGCTTGTTGTCACGTTACCACGGAAACCGCTAACCTTGCCATCGCCCTCCAAGCAGGAGGAGCAGATGCCGTCTTAATCGCCAGTAACCCTCTTTCTACTCAAGATGATGTGGCCGCTTGTTTAGTCAATGATTACGGTATCCCCGTCTATGCCATCAAAGGAGAAGACAACGCCACCTATCATCGTCATGTACAAACCGCATTAGATCATAAACCCAATGTGATCATCGATGACGGTTCAGACGTAGTAGCAACTTTGATTAAAGAAAGACAACATCAACTTGCTGACTTAATCGGCACAACGGAAGAAACCACCACAGGCATCGTGCGCTTAGAAGCCATGTTCAAAGATGGTGTGTTAACCTTCCCCGCCATGAATGTTAATGATGCTGATACTAAGCACTTCTTCGATAACCGTTATGGTACAGGACAATCCACCCTTGATGGTATCATTCGCGCAACCAATGTTCTTTTAGCTGGAAAAACCCTCGTAGTTGCAGGTTACGGTTGGTGTGGCAAAGGCGTTGCAATGCGCGCTCGTGGTTTAGGTTCAAATGTCGTCGTTACCGAAATTAACCCCGTCAAAGCGATCGAGGCCGCTATGGACGGTTTCAGTGTAATGACAATGGATGAGGCGGCTCGTATCGGAGACATTTTCGTAACCGTTACTGGTAATAAACATATCATTCGTAAAGAACATTTTGAAACCATGAAAGATGGTGCGATGGTGTGTAACTCTGGTCACTTCGATATTGAAATTGACTTAGAAGCCTTAGCTACCATGTCCAGAGAGGTTAAAGAAGTACGCAACTTTACCCAACAATATTTACTCAATAGCGGTAAATCTGTCATCGTATTAGGAGAGGGACGTTTAGTCAATTTAGCGGCGGCTGAAGGACATCCTAGCGCGGTTATGGATATGAGCTTTGCTAACCAAGCCTTAGCTTGTGAATACTTAGTCAAAAACAAAGCGACTTTACAACCCGGTATCCATTCCATTCCTACAGAAGTTGATCAAGAAATTGCTCGTTTAAAACTACAAGCTATGGGTATTTCGATCGACACCTTAACTCCTGCTCAAATTGAGTATATGAACTCTTGGACTGTAGGAACGTAATTTATTAAGTAATGTAGGGGCTTAAAATATTAAGCCCCTCATAAGTAATGTTAAAACGACCTCAATACTGCTCGGTTAAGCCCCCCATCCCCCAATTTTGGGGGAGTCAAACTTGATAAAAGTCCCCAGTATCGGAAAGGGGGCAGACAGAATAACTTGAGTCACTAACCGAATAGTATTGAAAACGATCTAAATATTTTAATTATCAATTTTCCATTCTCAATTTTCCATTATTTATATTTATGTTTAAAAAATTAACTCGTTTTTTTGCTGTAATTTTAATATTAACAATCTTATTTATTCCTAACAGTGCGATCGCGGCTAGTTCTAGTGCCGTTACTTCTACCTTTGAAAGTAAAGACTTGAGTGGACAAGATTTTTCAGGGCAAAACCTACAATTAGCAGAATTTACCAAAGTTAAATTAGAAAATGCTAATTTCAGCAATGCAGACTTGCGAGGCGGAGTTTTTAACGGGGTAATGGCAGAAAATGTTAACCTTGCTGGTGCAGATATAACTAACGGTTTAACCTATGTTAGTAATTTTGATAACGCTGACTTTACCGATGCCATTTTAAGGGAAGCTATTATGCAACGATCGACCTTCAATAATGCTAAAATCACAGGGGCAGACTTCACCGAAGCAGTATTAGATAGACAACAAATCATCAAACTTTGTCAATACGCCGATGGTATCAATTCTAAAACAGGAGCTAGTACCCGTCAATCTCTAGGTTGTCCGTAGAAAAACAAGATTACGAACAGAATAAGGGTTAAAACCCTTACTACAAACCGATAAAAATTTTATCTGAATAAGTTTAATAAACAATGTTAAACCATGTTCAAAAATTAATTTTATGAAAAATATTTTACTCTGTACTGATGGTTCAGCTTATGCCGATAATATCTATAAATATGGTGCATGGATTGCCAAAAAATTAGATGCCCAAATCAATGTTTTATCTGTTACTGATATTCGTAGTCAACAGGCAATTTCTACGGGCAATTTAAGCGGTAGTATCGGTTTAGGTGCATCCGATGAATTATTACAAAAATTAGTTGAATTAGAATACGAAAAAGCTAAACTTAATCATCAAAAAGCAAAATTAATCTTAAAAACCGCCGAAGAAACCTTTAAAAAAGAAGGCATAACCAATATTCAATTAAGCCATAAAAAAGGTTTTTTAGTGGACTGTTTGCACGAATTTGAGGAAAATACTGATTTAATTATCTTAGGTAAAAGAGGAGAAAATGCTGATTTTGCTTCTACTCATTTAGGGGCAAATTTAGATCGCATTATTCGCAGTAGTCATAAACCCTGTTTTGTGATTCCCCGTGATTTTAACCCCATTGATAAAGTTTTAATTGCCTATGATGGTAGTGCTACGGGGGAAAAAATCCTTAAATTTTTAGCAGAAATACCTTTAGTAAAAGATTTAGAATTACATATTTTAACTATTGCCAAAGGAGGCTCAGAAAATACCTATCAAGACAAGTTAAATAAAGCAGTTTCTCAATTACAACAAGCAGGTTTTAATCCTCAATTTTCCTTGTTACAAGGTGAAGCTGAAAAAGTAATTACTAATTATATTAATCAAAATAACATCAATTTCTTAATTATGGGAGCTTATGGGCATAGTCGCATTCGCCATTTAATTATTGGTAGTACAACCATGCAAGTTTTACGCAGTACAAGGATTCCAGTTTTATTATTCCGTTAATACAATTTTCCCGAAAATATTTTTTATTTGTAGGAGTTGAATAGTATTCAACCCGTTTTTATCTCATCAAATTCGATCGAACTCTATTAGAAATTAACAATATTTCTGGTAGAGAAGTAAAATTTTACATCTTTAATTCATTTTCCATTCTTCAAAATCTCTCTCAATGGCATATTGAAAACTTTTAGACACTAAAAAAATATTTTGTTTCATCTCTACAGAATCAGGAAAAATCACCTCCGCATAAATTTGAGTATCGTTAAAATTGGATTTTCCTAAAATCATTTGATATTCGTCACCATTTTTTAATGTCCATTGAATTTTATAATTTGATGTAGTCAAACCATATTCTTCTTTTTTGTCTTCTGTAAAAGGAATCTCTACGGTATTTTCGGCTTGATTAAATAAATTCACCAAAAAAGACATAGACGCATCACTAGCGGTTAATTTTTCGGGTTGTATCATTTCCCAAGTATCTTTTTCTGTTTTCTCAAAACTAATATTCTGATTATCGAGGTTAATGGTTATACTCTTGATGTCTTTACTATCAAAGGGGAAAATTTTTTCTCTGGTTTCTTCCACTCGATCGATTTTTGAGCTAATATCGAATCCTTGATCTTTGATTTCGCTAAAATAAACAAAGCTAGTTAAACCTAATGCTAAAATTACCAGTGATATAGTCGTTCGATTAAGTTTCATTTTGATAATGATAGATTACAAGTTCACAATTCAAACATTCATTATTAATTATTCATTATTAATTATTTACGGTGCAAGTATTTAAAGAAATTATCGCGCGTTGGTGGTCAGAATTTACTCTCCAAACAAAATTAATGGCGATCGCTACCTTGGTAGTATCGTTGGTTATGAGTAGTTTGACATTTTGGGCTGTCAATTCCATTCAACAGGAAGCTCAAATGAATGATACTCGTTTCGGTAGAGATTTAGGATTATTGTTAGCTAGTAACGTTACTCCTTTGATTGCCGAAGATAAATTAACGGAAGTTGCCAGATTTTCAGGACGTTTTTTTAATAGCACATCCAGCGTGAGATATATTATCTATGCTAACGAAGAAGGACATATTTTTTTCGGTATTCCTTTTACGGAAAATGAAGTAAAAAACTCATTGACGATTCAGCGTAAATTAGAGTTACCCGAAGATTATAACCCCAAGGCAAAAATTCCTGTTGTCAGACAACATTTAACTCCTAACGGCAAAGTCACCGATGTATTTGTACCCTTATCGGATCATAATCATTATTTAGGGGTATTGGCTATTGGTATTAATCCGAATCCTACTGTTGTCGCTTCTTCTAACCTTACTAGAGATGTCACCATTGCGGTATTTATCTCTATTTGGGCAATGGTTATTTTAGGAGGGGTATTCAACGCCTTAACTATTACTCAACCCATCAAAGAATTACTGTTAGGGGTGAAAAATATCGCCGCTGGAAATTTTAAACAAAGAATTGATTTACCCCTTGGGGGAGAATTGGGAGAGTTGATATTAAGTTTTAATGACATGGCAGAAATTTTAGAGAAATATGAAGAACAAAATATCGAAGAATTAACCGCCGAAAAAGCCAAATTAGAAACCCTTGTTTCCACTATTGCTGATGGAGCAATTTTACTAGATTCTCAACTAAAATTAATCTTAGTAAATCCTGCGGCTAGAAGAATGTTTAATTGGGAAAATACCCATATTATTGGGGAAAATTTATTAGAATATTTACCGTTAGAAGTTACGCAACAATTGAAGACTCCTTTAAATAATATTTCCCATGAAGATCATCACGAAGTCGAAAAAGATCATCAAAATATTTTACCTACTAGGGGAGAATTTACCATAACTTTAACTTCTCCTAATCAACATATTTTTAGAATTTTACTCACTCAAGTATTAGATCAAAATAGGGAAAACATCAAAGGAATTGTCATGACTGTACAAGATATAACGAAAGAGGCGGAATTAAATGAGGCTAAAAGTCAATTTATTAGTAATGTTTCCCATGAATTAAGAACTCCTTTATTTAATATAAAATCTTTTATAGAAACTCTTTTTGAATATGGGGACGACTTAACGGAAGCTGAAAAATTAGAGTTTTTACAAACTGCTAATAATGAGACCGATCGACTTAGCCGTTTAGTTAATGATGTGTTAGACTTATCTCGTTTAGAGTCTAGTAGAAGTTATGAATTTAGTCCTTTAGATTTAGCACAACCCATTGAACAAACTTTAAGAACTTATCAATTAAATGCTAAGGATAAAAACATCCAATTAATCCACGAAATAACTCCCGAATTACCTCCTATTTTGGGACATTATGATTTACTTTTACAGGTGTTAATTAATTTAGTGGGCAATGCTCTAAAATTCACTTTAGAAGGGGGGAAAGTCACCGTTAAAGCCCATCCTGTACAGGCTAACCCCGAAAACCCCGAAGAATTTTCCCATGTGAGGGTAGAAATATGTGATACAGGAATTGGTATTGCACCCGAAGACCAAGAGGCTATATTCGATCGATTTTTCCGAGTCGAAAATAGAGTCCATACTTTAGAAGGTACGGGATTAGGACTTTCGATCGTCAAGAATATTACAGAAAAGCACAACAGTCGTATTCACTTAAACAGTGAAGTGGGAGTGGGTACAACATTTTGGTTTGATTTACCAATCTATAGTCAATAGGCATCCAGTAAAAATTAAATTTTTGATGCCTAAAACTATTGTAGAGAGGTAAAATTTTACGTCTCTACCGAAAATAAAAAAAAGATAATGGAGAATAGTTTTATTGTAATTGAGGTTATTTTTTAATGACAAAACAAAGAAAAAAATCTGATTTTCCTACTAAAATATGTCTTGTTTGTGGACTTCCTTTTACATGGCGAAAAAAATGGTCAAAATGTTGGGATGATGTTAAATATTGTTCTGAAAAATGCCGTAAAAATAAAATCTCTAAGTCGCTTTAGCACACTTGTGTTGCTAGTTATATAAAATTTTTTTCTTAGGGAGTGATGATATAACATCATTACATTAAAATCGATCGAACTTAGTAAAATTAATTAATTTCGGCAAATAATTTTTGAGCATTTTCGGGTAAATCAATCATGATAAAATAACTTGCAGGATATAAATAATCTTCTTGTGAGTCGTCTATAATTCGCAGATAATTATCTTTGTTTGCAGAATTATCAACTAAAACTTGATAAACTTTAAAAATGGTTAAATCATCTTCATTTTTATTATTAATACATAAAACAAATTTTATTTTTTTCATAGCTTTTTTAATCTAAAAAACATTTAATTTTTAATTTTCTTTTGCCAATACTATGAGCTTCATACCAATGAATTTCAGCTAAACGAATATTACCATTTTCAAGAATAACTTGTGCAATTCCTTTTAATTTTCGCCATCTACCGTCTCCATATTTATCACGCAATTGTGCTAATTCTCGAATGGAGTTCGTTACTGCAATAACTTCTATATTTTTGATTGTACCAATAATTTCAAAATTCACAAAACATCAACTCCCATTTTTATTAATTCCTGATTTAATTGATTTTGTTGTTATTTTATTACTTAAAAGTTTACAGTCTCTAGTTCGACACGAAGCAATCTCAAAGCTAATCGCTTAAATATCACAACAACGATGTCTTAATTATAAATTTCAATATTATTTTACAATTTTTTCCATAAAGCTAAACCGCCTCCTCTACCTCTGGCAGCGATAAATTTATCTGTGACGAGAAAATAGCTAAAAAATGCTTGTTTACTAATGTTTGTTGCATAAAATTTATCTTCCCCTTGTCTTCCCTTTCTGATATTTGTTTGATATATTTTGTTTCCTAAAATTTCCATTATTAAGTAAGTAAAATCAAAAGCGATGATATTTTTTTTCTCGATAAATTTACATGGACCATCGATCGAAAACTTTACTAAACCAAATTTTACCGTATTTTCTACCCTACCTTGAGTAAAATTTTCTGGAAAAGAATAAGAGATGATAACTTGAGTAAAAAAAGGTAAATAAAAACCTGAACCGAGAATATTTCCTAATTTTTTTTGACTGTTTTTAGTACCAGTAATAAAGTATAATTGCCAATTTCCTATTAATTGTTCAACATTATATTTTGGCTTGTGTTGATGGCTATATTTTTCTGCGGATAATAATGCTGATACTATCTCCTGACTTGCGGGGTTTGAGACTTTATTGTTAGTAGCATCATTTAAAATTTGAAGAAAATCTGTCATAAAATACCTTTAAATTAATTGCAGTTGATTATAAGAATAGGCTATAAATAGATTTATTCAATTATTTCTGTTTTTATGACTAATCCTGAATCTATTACCAATGATACCCCAGAAACCGAAACTAAAGATAGCTATGTCAAGTTAGCTATGCGCAATATGGTGAAAAAAAAGGGATTATCTTTAAAACACTTTTTCTTAACTACCGTGGGATTATTAGGGTTTTTAGTGGGAATTTCCTATTTAACTCGATAAGTTTTAGCTTAATTCTCCCCTTTTTTTGTGGGAGATTCTTCTTCTTTTTGGGAATGAGGTAGTTCGATCGAGTATAAATCTTGAATAGTCATGTTAAAATTTAACTGTAAAAATCTGTTAATTTTTAATAATTCTGTGGGAAATCCTCGCACATCAAAATTTTTATCTTGCAATTTTTTTACTAATTGATAATCCTTATTTTTTAATAACATTTGTTCTTCTAATTCTCTTTCTTCCGGGGGTAAATGATCTAAAGATAATAAGATTAATATTCCTTCTGTTAATTGTTTTATATTTGTACTTGTTAAAGGAATAGATTGTAAAATACTTCTTTTTAAGAGTGTTTTATGTTCACTTTCTATGGGGGGAAAATTATTTTCTGTTAAACTTTTTTTGTCTTTATTAACTTCTTCTAAATATGTTTTGATAAGGTTAATAAATTTATCTTTATTTTCTTTTAATTTTTTATCTAAAATTGCAATGCGACTAGAATCACCAATAGAAGTATGAATTTTCAGTGATTTTCTTTCTTCTTCCTTTAAGTATTCTGTTTCTTTTGCTAACTCATAATGAAGGTTAAAAATTTTATTAACAGTTTCTAAAGATAAACGATAATTATTAGTTAAAGTAGCAATATTTTCCTGTAAATCTTCTATGATTAATTTACTTAAATCAACTTTCGCTTCCGTTAAAATCTTAATATCTTGACGACTATCCCAAAAAATAAAAGTATCAAAATTATACTTTTTTGTTACTTCTATAATTATTTGTTTAAGTTTTTTTAAAACTAATTCTAAGTCTTGATTGTAGTCTAAATCGTGATATTTAGAGTTTGCTGAATAAATCAGAAAGCTATTAAAATCAACGGTTTAGATATAATACATTAGTGAAAAAGTGCGCCGTTTTGAGGATTTTTATTCAAAAATTCGACACTTTTGACCTTATTTTTTTAATACAACTATACTTGTTCTATCTATCAACAGCATCAAAACCTTGATGTTTCAGTATTTATCCTATCTCCTGTCTCCTGACTCCTCTCTCCTATCCTCATCAAAATACTTTTTCAGCAAACCCTATTTAGAGTTTAAATTTTTTTTATTACTAAACCATGAATAACCGATTTCTGTGGGTTGTTTATAGATTTTATCGCCAATTTTTTTGTCTTTAAATTCTAAGTCGATATAAGCTATTTTACTCATGTATTATATTCATATAGCGAACCGATTTAATTGGTGAAATATTTTTACATAAAATTATCACAATTAATTTCTAATTCCTAATTCCTAATTCCTAATTCCATTAATTGGGTTTTTGAGCTATTTGTTGAGATAAAATTTCTAAGGCTTTTTTAAACTGTGCATCGTCGATCGTACCTATTTTAAGACGATCTTGGATTAAAACTTCTTTTTCTTCATCGCTCATTTCATAAACTATATCAGGAGTGATACCTTGTTTATTAATATCTCTGCCATCGGGAGTTAAGTATTTGGCGATCGTAACTGCCATACCAGAGCCATCCCCTAAACCTCGCACCGATTGCACTAAGCCTTTTCCAAAGGTTTGAGTTCCTACGACAATACCTCGTTTATGATCTTGTAATGCACCAGAAAGAATCTCACTAGCACTAGCAGAACCACCATCAACTAAAACCACCACGGGTTTATTCGTTAAAGCAGTACCATTGGCACTATGGGCATCTACTTCTCCCACTCGATCGACAGTCGTAACAATTCGACCTTCATCAATAAACATTCTGGCAATTTCTACACTAGAGTATAACAACCCCCCTGGGTTCGATCGTAAATCGAGGATATAACCTGCAACATTATTTTTTTCACCTTCTAAAATTGCCTGTTTCATCTCAGCGGCAGCATTACTACTAAATTGCACTAAGCGAATATAGTCAAATTTACCTATATCTGGACTCTGTTCAACTCTTGCTCTGACAGGATGTATTTCGATTTTAGCTCTGGTAATCGTAAAATTCATCATTTCCCCTTCTCGTTCGATGACTAAATCAACGCTACTACCGGGAGTCCCTCTGATCATCGATACCGCATCATTTAACTCCATTCCTTCCGTAGTTTTACCATCAATTTTACGAATAATATCCTTAGAAATAATACCTGCCGAAAAAGCAGGAGTATCTTCAATAGGAGAAATTACAATAATATTATTTGTTTCTTCTTCCTTCGTAATTTGAATACCAATCCCAGTTAATTCCCCTGAAGTATCAATTTGCATGGTTTTAAATTCTTCAGGATTCATAAAGCGTGTATAAGGATCATTGAGCTTTTTGAGCATTTCTCGAATCGCTTCGTAGGCTTGTTCCTTATCGCTGTATTCCTTCCCTAGATACTCTTTTCTAACTTCTCGCCAATCTTCTCCGTTAAAAGTCGCATCAACATATCTACCATTAATAACTTGCCATACTTCATCTACTAATTCTTTGGGGCTATCTTTAAAAAAAGCCTGACTTTGGGAAAATCGAAGCCCAAAACCTGTGATCGCCACACTAGAAACGGCTAAGGCAGTTGTACCCAGAATTAGTCCACGTTTAGTGATATTCATATTCTCAAATCTATAATCAAAACTTATAAGGGAACGGAAGTGAACTGTTTAATTAAAATTGTACTTGTTAAATTTAAACAGAGTAAAATGATTTTTAACTAAAAAGTGCTTATTTTCTCCGATATTAACACAATTAATCATAATTAGGGCTAACTTGGAAGACTCCGAAGACAAGCAGACAGGCTGATTGTATTTCTGGTGAATGAATAAAATTCTCTCTAAGCTAAATGGGATTGTTTCGACGACGACGGCGACGACGGCGAGTATTTTCTTGGGGTAATTCTTCAGGAGATTGTTGAACAAGAGTCGTTTTATGATAACTTTGTCTGGGTTTAAGGGGTTCTAATTTGATGGTAGCTTTATCTAAGGCTAACCTACCCGGAGGATGTCCAAAATTCTCAATAGGCATTTTATCCGTAGCTTTTAACATAAAATTACGCCACATTTGCGCCGTTACAGCACTACTTCCCCAAGTTTCTTTATTATTATCATTGCCAACCCATATTCCTGTAGCTAGTTGGGGGATATAACCAATAAACCATAAATCTCTTGCCTTGTCGGATGTGCCTGTTTTTCCTGCCACGGGGCGCCCAATTTGGGCGGGGATTCCTGTACCTGATTGAACAACTCTTTGCAACATCCATGTTGTGATATTTGCACTATTTTTGTCTAAAGCAGTTTGAGGATTGAGTTTCGCTTCATAGAGAATTTCCCCATTACCATTAACGATGCTGGTGATACCATGAGCTTGTAAATGTTGTCCTTGATTTGCTAATGTAGCATAACCACTGGTTAATTCTAAAAGATTAACTTCCCACGCACCCAACGCCAAGGAGTAGGTAGGCTGTAAGTTCGATTCTATACCCATTTTTTGAGCTATTTTAATAACAGGATTCCAACCAACATCAATCAAGGTTTTGATAGCAACTACGTTTAAGGATGATGTTAGGGCTTCGGAAATTGATACGTCTCCTCGATAGCTGTCACCGTAGTTTTTTGGCTCATATCCATCTACTACATAGGGAGCATCTAAATAGTTTTTGGTGGGTGACATTCCTCCAGCGATGGCGGCTGCATAGACAAAGGTTTTAAAAGTTGAGCCTGGTTGTCGTTGTGCTTGGGTAACTCGATTAAATTGATTATTGGCAAAGTCAACCCCTCCTACCATTGTACGGATTTCTCCCGATCGAGGATCGATCGCTACTAATGCGCCTTGGGTGAATTTTTGCCATTTACCATAACGATTTACGGCTTTTTCTACTACTTCTTCTCCTGCTTCCTGCCATTGAGGGTTAAGGGTGGTGTTAATGATAATGCCTCCTTGGGCTAGTTTATCTCGACTGACATATTTCCCCATTTCTTTTTGTATGTATTCGACAAAATAGGGTGCTTTGCGAATTTGTCGTTTTAAGGGGCTAGATTTGATTTTTAAGGGGGTTTCGATGGCACTTTGGGCTTCTTCTGGAGTAATATACCCCTGTTGTGCCATACGAGTTAACACCATATTTCGGCGAGTGGTAGCCACTTCGGGGTTTTCGAGGGGAGAATAAAGACTTGGCGCTGGGGTAATTCCTGCAATGGTAGCAATTTCAGGGAGGGTAAGTTCATCTAAAGATTTGCTAAAGTAACGATGGGCGGCATCGGCAACTCCATAAGCGCCCGAACCGAGATACACTAAATTAAGATAGGTTTGTAATATTTCTTCCTTGCTTAGTTGATTATCGATTCTTTGCGCAATGATAACTTCTTTTAGCTTTCTTTCTATACTACGATCTTGAGTTAAATACACAATTCTCGCCAGTTGTTGAGTAATAGTACTTCCTCCTTCCTTCACTTCTCCTGATTGAAAGTTGATGACACTAGCACGCGCGATACCTTGTATATCGACTCCTTTATGTTGATAATATCGACTATCTTCAATGGCAATAAACGCCTGTTGTAATTTTTTTGGTATTTCTGTAATTTTTTTTCGATCGAAAGCTCCATCACCAAATTGTGCAAGAATGGTGTCATCTTTGGCTTTAATAATCAGGGTATTAGGTCGATCGTAGTTAACCACATTAGCGACATTATCAGGTAAAGTTCGATCGAGTTCAAGCCATTTACCGATTAAAAAAGCAAGGAAACCGAAGTTAATGGTAAAAGCCATCGCAAAACCATACCAAAATATACGATTGTGACGCAATTCTTTAACAGATGCGAATGTTACCATTGTTTGCCCTCGATAGTTGATCAATTTTCTTTGAATAATGGTACTTTATTTTACCTGAGTTTGGAATTTAAGAGTTTTTTCGTGATCAAAAAATGTTCGATCGCAGTATTATAGACCTTAGTTAAATACAAGAATCCTTGATATAGTTAGGTTTTAGGCTTTAGGTTTTAGATTTTAGGTTAATTTTTCAACTTTTATTGAATTATTAAATTAAGTTAAATTAATTGATGTAAAACCAATTATTAATAGTTTTTTCTCAATTCTTTACTTGAGTAATACCTAATACCTAACACCTTATCTTTACCAAGAAATTTTATCCCTCAGTGATATATTATATAATTAACTGTTTTTAATTTTGTTATGGATGATCCCCATTATGACTATCTCAATCAAAAAACCCATTTTAGTAGTCGGTGTTAGCCTTTCTTTTTTATTATGGATAGGAGAGAATTTAAAAAATACCTTTGATGAGGTAGGAAATGTTACTCTTTTCGCTTTAATTTTAATGGGGAGTATTTGGTTGTTTTGGCAAAGGAAAAAAACGCCCTTAATTATCCCTAATTTTTCATTATCTTCAGTGAGTAGAATTGACTTTGATAAAAAAAATCAGCAAATTAAAAATTTATTAGATACTTTAGTTAAAGAATCTTCTGAGGATTTAGGTAATATTTTTCAAGATAAATTTAATTCTAGTTTAAGTTCGATCGAGCAAAGCATAACAAAAAAATACTTAGATTTAACGATAATTAATCATAACAAAATTATTTCTAGTTCTATAGTTAATAATTTACAACAAAAATTTGTTGATGATATTAAATGGTTTAGTGAAACTAACTTTTTAAATTATGATCAAAATATAGCTATTAATCAAAATAATAATAATCAAAAATCTAATTCATTAACTCTAAATAATCTTAAAAATTTATCTTTAAAATCTGACTTAGTTTTATTTGTTATTCAGGGAGATATAACAGAATCTGAAAAACAAATTATTACTCAAATTAACAAGAATCAAAGAATTTTAGTCTTATTCAATGACATAGATTATCCCTTGGCGGAAGAAAAAACTCTCATTTTTACTAATATCAAAAACAAGTTAAAAGAGATTATTAATTCAGAATTTATTATCGCAATCTCAACTCAAAGTAAAAAAGTTAAGGTGAAAAAATACCTCGATGAAGTTAACTATCAAGAATGGGAAGAAGTGACTCAAGGAGAATATAATAACTTATTAAATACCTTAAAAATCACTGTTGAAAAAGAGAAAGATAATCTTATTTTAGCTACTGCTTATCGTAACTCGATCGAGCTAGAAAAAGCCATCAAAAAAGAATTAAATCTTATCAGAAAAGAAAAGGCTTTACCCTTATTAGAAAAATATCAAATAGTGGCCGCTACCGCAACTTTTGCCAATCCCGTTTCTAGCTTAGACTTATTAGCAACGGCGGCGATTAATACTCAAATGATTGTGGATTTAAGCAGTATTTATCAACAGTCATTATCTTTAAATCAAGCCAAAGAAATCTCGATCGAACTTGCAAAATTAATGGTAAAATTAGGCATGGTAGAAATATCGAGTCAAGCCATTACTGCCATTTTAAAAACGAATGCCATTACCTATGTTGCAGGGGGAATAATTCAAGGAATTAGTGCCGCTTATTTAACTCGTCTGTGTGGTTTAAGTTTAATTGAATATTATGAAATTGCCGAATTAAATAACAATCAAAGCATTAATTTAAAGATTATCAAAGAGAAATTACAGCTAATTTTTCAACAAACTAAAGATAATAATTTCCTCACTAAATTTGTCACAAAAATCACCAAAAATGAGCAATTAAGTTTTAATTAGGAGTTATTTGTATGATTAATTAAAAGCATCCTTTAAAGCGGTACGAGCGGCTAAATTACTGCGTGTTGTCTCTAATATATCGGCTTCTCTTTGCAGTCTTTCTTGAGTATCCTGCATTTCTAATAAAGATTGTTGTTCGATCGCAACTCCATAAAGGTTACTAGCCACCCAAAAAGATAATTCCCTAGGTAAAGTGGGCAAATTCTCAGGTAATTCAATTTTTTGATCTGTCAGTTTAGCGGATAACTTAACTACGTCATGGAGTAAAGTTGTGACTTCTTTGGCTTTTTCCCGTAAATTATGTTGAGTAGAGTTATCCTCAAACCATTCTACCAAAGCAACTCGGTAGGGTTTTTCTCGCACATATTCCAACACTCTAAATCTTTGTTGTCCTAATGTTAGCACCTTCATGCGATCGTCTGGTAATCGTTCAAAATGGATAATTTCCGCACAACAACCGACTTTGGCGATTTCTCCATTTGTCGGATCGATCATTAGTACTCCAAAACGTCGATCGAACTCTAAAATAGTATTCATCATCATGCGATAACGAAATTCAAAAATATGTAAAGGTAAAGGGCGCCCCGGAAATAAAACCACTTCAGGGAGGGGAAACAAAGGTAATTCTCTAACTGCGATGGAAGAAGATGCCATGATTTTTCACTCTAATTATGCACTTTAGTTCTAATTTAGCTGATTTTTGCTCCAAATGAATCTAAGTTCGATCGAGAAAATAGCACCGGAGGACTCTGAAGATAGGAGACTAGGAGATAATTGTTAATGAATTCTTATGTTGATTTTTTATTCAACACCTTGAAAAATATTGATTTTTTATTCAATAACCTTAAAAGCCTTGTTCTTTCGTTCTTTTTCGTTGATTTTTTATTCAACATAGAGGAAGAAGACAAGGGAAACCAAGAGAAAAATTGGTGACTTTTTCATTCTCAATTCTCAATTTTCAATTCTCAATTAATTTAGGGTACGATCGATCGAATTAGTTTCAATATTCTTAACAAAAAAATCTTGTGACGTAATTCTGAATTTATTTGAGGAGGAAAAGGATTTTTAGCAATTTCCTCTTTTAACAAAGCATATTCTTCAGCAGTTAAAGGTTGATTATCTTCAGGAGATTTTGCCTCAATAATAATTTCCGTTGCCAACACTTCTTCGGGAGTATCCTCTGGAGGAGGTAAGGCAGACACCGAGAGATGACTAAACATCACAGGTAAAATAAAAAATAACATTCGAGAAGAAATATTAATCATAACAAAAACAATGCAAAAAAATATTCAAGAATAATCAGAAAAAATAAAAAATGAAGAAAATTTAAGGTATATTATACTATTGTTAATTAACTACAGATACCGTAAGGAGGTAGCTATTTCAGAACAACTAAATCTGACGGTTAGTCTTAGAGGGACTCGTGAAGTCAGAAATAATTGCCAAATTTTCCATTTACTAGGGCAACTAGATGCTTTTTCTGAGCCTACTTTTCAAAAAGTCATCTTAGGATATGTGAAAGAAACTGCCAATAAAATCATTCTTGATTTATCCCAAATAGACTTTATTGATAGTTCAGGATTAGGCGCATTAGTGCGTATTGCCAAGCAAGTAGCCACAGTTAAAGGTGACTTACAAATTGTTAGTAATGCTAGAGTTACTCAAACCGTGAAAATGGTGAGATTAGAGAAATTTCTTAAATTGAAAAACTCTCTGGATGAGGCGTTAAAAGACATCAAATAAAAATTAATTCAGTTTCCAGCATTATTTTATCTATGGAAATAACTCCATTACCTTCTGACAACTTTCCTCAATCTGACTCTAAGAATGAGGTTATTCCCCACTGGAAATTAATTTTTAATGGCGAAATCTCTGCCTCATCCCTACAAACAATTTCCCCTACCGCTTTTGCTTATATCGGTGATGCCGTCTATGAGTTATATATTCGCACTCATTATCTGTTTCCGGCAAAACGAATCTCTGACTATCATCATCGAGTAGTAGAAAAGGTACGAGCGGAAACTCAAGCTCTTTATTTACAGCAATTACATCCCATCTTGACAGAAACAGAATTAAATTGGGTACGTCGGGGGCGAAATTCTGTGAAGAAGTCTCCCCGTCGTTTATCTTTGCAAACTTATCAACAGGCTAGTGGTTTAGAAACTTTGTTAGGATATTTGTATATTTTCGATCGAGATAGACTTCATTTTTTATTATCACAACTTAGCATTTAGCTACTGTTTTTGTTTTCTCACGCAAAGACGCAAAGACGCAAAGGGATTTTAATAACTTTGTAGTGAGGGTTTTAACCCTTCTTGATTTTTATTCTTTAACCTAAAACCTAACACCCTTTCCGATACCTAGTCTTCATCAAAAAACTTTTTCAGCGCCATTTAATTTAGACATCTCTGGTAATATATTTGTGGAATCGTTGCCCTGAGAAACCCAAAAATCGAGAATATTTTGTCCGACTAAAGTAGGTTGAAAATAATGAAAAAAGTGTTCAGTTTGATCACATTGCCATAATCTATCTTGAGGTTTTAAATGTTTTTCCCATTTCCTCATCTCCTCTCCTGAGATAATTTTATCTTTTTCACAACCACAAATCATTAAGGGTGACGTAATTTGTTCGATCGATAAATCATGTCTTTGATATAAACTATGGGGAGACAAAGAATATAATAAGGCTTTCTCCAATAATCCCATAAAGGCTTTTTGATAATATTGATTATGATAACCAAACAGATAAGATGCCACTCGTGCGAGGATTCTTTCTTTACTACAATAAAAATTAGTGCGTAACAAATAATAATAACTAATCCAATCTAAAGCAGGATTTGTTCCTACTCCCAAAATAACTAAAGATTTTACCTTATCCGGATATTTCTGAGCATATAATAATCCTAACAATCCACAGGTACTATGACCAATTAAATTGATAGGTTTTTTTAATAAACTTATATAATCATCCAACAATTCGATCGCAATATCAAGAGACGTACCTTCATCCGCAGTCTGACAATATTCCCATTGAGCAATATTTACATGACGAGACAAATATTTAACCATAGGTAAATTAAAACGCAATAGATAAGGATTTGTATTTAACCACAGAGTATCTAAACTTTTGAACATCTTTTTCAATAAATTTCTATAAAACAAAAGAAAGTATCAGCAAGATTAGAACCTTGCTAAATACAGAGTAACCGATTCTTATTGATAATATTTATCAAATACCTATAAAATAGGATAACTCATTATTCAAGTTATTGCAAGTAATTATCATTAAAATACTAACTTATGAAGAAAAATAATTAAAATATTTTGCGTCTTAGGGTGAGAAAAAGTCTAAATTCTGTTGATTTATTCATCAACTCCTAAGTAACTCTTATTTGCTAAAATGATAATTTGCTCAATAAAACAGAAATCAAACTCTGGTATATAAAAAGATAAAATGCTCAATCCTAATTTAGATGCGATCGAACTCAATAAAGAAGAGTATGAGCGCTATGCTAGACATATAATTTTGCCTGAAGTGGGTTTGGAAGGACAAAAACGTATTAAAGCCGCTAGTGTCTTCTGTGTTGGTACTGGTGGACTAGGTTCGCCCCTGCTTCTTTACCTTGCCGCTTCAGGTATCGGTAGAATCGGTATCGTTGACTTTGACATCGTTGACGCTTCCAACTTGCAAAGACAAATCATTCACGGCACATCATGGGTAGGTAAACCTAAAATCGAATCCGCAAAAAACCGTATTTTAGAAATCAATCCAGCCTGTCAAGTGGATTTATATGAGACTCGTTTAAGTGCAGACAACGCCCTTGCTATTCTCGAACCCTATGATATAGTCATTGATGGTACAGATAATTTTCCTACCCGTTACCTCGTTAACGATGCTTGTGTATTGTTAAATAAACCTAACGTTTACGGCTCAATCTTCCGTTTTGAAGGACAAGCAACGGTGTTTAACTATGAAGGTGGACCGAACTATCGTGACTTATACCCTGAGCCTCCACCGCCGGGGATGGTGCCTTCCTGTGCCGAAGGAGGTGTGTTAGGAGTACTCCCCGGTATCATTGGCACAATTCAAGCTACTGAGGCGATTAAGATTATTTTAGGGGCAAAAAATACCCTCAACGGGCGTTTATTGTTATTCAATGCGTGGGAAATGAAGTTTAGAGAGTTGAAATTACGCCCTAATCCTGTGCGCCCTGTCATTGAGAAATTGATTGATTATGAACAGTTTTGCGGTATTCCTCAAGCAAAAGCAGAAGAAGCAAAAGACGCTAATGAGTTACAGGAAATGACGGTAACGGAGTTAAAAACTTTGTTAGATAGTTCGGCGGATGACTATGTTTTAATCGATGTGCGTAATCCTAATGAGTATCAAATCGCTCAAATTCCTCAAGCGGTGTTAATTCCTTTACCTGATATTGAAGACGGTGACGGAGTAGCTAAGGTTAAGGAGTTAGTAACTGGTAAAGCTCGTTTGATTGCTCATTGTAAGCTAGGAGGTCGATCGGCTAAAGCCTTACAAATTCTTAAACAAGCAGGAATTGAAGGTATTAACGTCAAAGGTGGTATCTCTGCTTGGAGTAAGGAAGTCGATTCTTCTGTACCTGAATATTAATCTACTTAGGCGGTGCTGAAAAAGTATTTTGACAAGGGGAGGTGTTAGGTATTAGGTGTTAGGTATTAGGTTAAAGAATGAAAAATAAAGATTATAAGGATGTTGAATAAAAAGTCAATACTTTTTAAGGTGTTGAACAAAAAGTCAACAAAATAATTGATTGAGAATTGAGAATTTAAAACTCAATAATTTTTTGCTTTTTTCTCTATATTGCTTTCGTCATTTTTCGGTTGTCGAACTCAGGTATTGTAAAATGGTAAGGTTATCTCGATCGAATTTTTATAATAAAGAATATGAGTAAGTTTGATTATGATTTAATCATTATCGGTGCTGGTGTTGGTGGTCATGGTGCAGCCCTTCATGGTGTTAAAATGGGTTTAAAAACCGCTATCATCGAAGCGGGAGACATGGGGGGTACTTGTGTTAATCGTGGTTGTATCCCTTCTAAAGCCTTATTAGCCGCTTCGGGTAAGGTAAGAGAGTTATCTCATCATGAGCATTTACAGAGTATGGGTGTTAATGTTGGTGGTGTTAGTTTCGATCGAAAACTCATTGCCGATCATGCTAACGATTTAGTCAGCAAAATTCAAGGAGATTTAACCAATAGTTTAAAGCGTCTTAACGTTGACATTATTAAAGGTTGGGGTAAAGTGTTAGCCTCTCAAAAAGTAGGAGTTATTACCGATAACGGCGAAAAAGTATTTACAGCGAAAGAAATTATGCTCTGCCCTGGCTCAACTCCTTTTGTGCCTAGGGGAGTGGAAGTTGATGGCAAAACCGTTTATACTAGCGATCAAGCTGTCAAATTGGAATCATTACCCCAGTGGATAGCCATTATTGGTAGTGGTTACATCGGTTTGGAATTTGCGGATGTTTATACCGCCTTAGGTAGTGAAATTACCATGATTGAAGCATTAGATCAATTAATGCCTACTTTTGATCCAGATATTGCTAAAATTGCGGAAAAAGTTTTAATCAATAGTCGTGACATCGAAACCTATACAGGAGTTTTCGCCACCAAAA
Organism: Geminocystis herdmanii PCC 6308; assembly: GCF_000332235.1. Taxonomy (NCBI): domain Bacteria; kingdom Bacillati; phylum Cyanobacteriota; class Cyanophyceae; order Chroococcales; family Geminocystaceae; genus Geminocystis; species Geminocystis herdmanii. The sequence goes on from NZ_CM001775.1 coordinate 3,237,811, forward strand.
TCACCCCCGGAAATCCCGTGACGATCGAACTCACGGATGCTAAAACAAAGGAAGTAGTAGAAATATTAGAAGTAGATGCTTGTTTAGTCGCTACGGGTAGAATCCCCGCTACAAAAAATTTGGGCTTAGAAAATCTGGGAGTAGAAACCGAAAGAGGCTTTATTCCCGTCAACGACAAAATGCAGGTGTTGAAAGATGGTAAAGTCGTACCCCATCTTTGGGCAGTGGGTGACGCTAACGGTAAAATGATGTTAGCCCATGCCGCATCAGGGCAAGGTATCATCGCCGTAGAAAATATGTGCGGTAACGAAAAATCGATCGATTATCGTAGTATTCCCGCCGCCGCCTTTACCCATCCCGAAATCAGCTATGTGGGTTTAAGTGAGCCTCAAGCCAAGGAATTAGGCAAAAATGAAAAATTTGAAGTCGCCACGGTTAAAACTTTCTTTAAAGGCAATTCTAAAGCCCTTGCAGAGAAAGAAACCGATGGTATCGCTAAGATTATTTATCGCAAAGATACGGGAGAATTACTTGGTGTGCATATTATCGGGATTCATGCTTCAGACTTAATTCAAGAAGCCGCTAATGCCATCGCTAATAGAGAATCTGTCCATCAATTAGCCTTCAATATCCATGCCCATCCTACCCTTTCCGAAGTGTTAGACGAGGCTTATAAACGAGCTAGTTAATGATCAACAAATAAAAAAGCCTTCGATCGAGCCTAAAAATCTCAGGAAATGAGCATAGGATCGATCGAGAGGCTTGTATTTTGATATTTTTGAAAGTTAAGTCAAAACCTAGAATAAACCCAAAGTTAAAGACTTATCAATGGGGAATACAGAACCAGCGCCTAACCAAAGAGTGACTAACGTACCGAATAAAAATACAGTCATGGCAATGGGGCGACGGAAAGGATTTTGGAACTTGTTAACACTTTCAATGAAAGGTACTAACATTAAACCCAAAGGAATCGCCGCTTGACAAGCAATACCTAAAAGTTTGTTAGGTAAAACGCGCAAAATTTGGAATACTGGGTATAAATACCACTCAGGTAAGATTTCCAAAGGAGTTGCAAAAGGATCAGCAGGTTCGCCAATCATAGCAGGATCGAGAATGGATAAACCAACAATTAAACCTAATGCCCCTAAAATACAAACAGGGAACATATAAAGAATATCATTAGGCCACGCAATCTCACCGTAGTAGTGATGACCCATGTTTTGAGCTAATTTTGCTCTTAATTTTGGATCGTTGAGATCAGGTTTTTTGATTAATTGAGAATTAGGATTAGACATGATTTTAAAATTTCCCCTCTGTTAACGGGTAGATAAGAAGAAGAAACAGGATAATTATTATTTTATCCTGATTGTATCTGAGGATTTTGTAACGAATGATTAACTTTCAAGACAATAATTGCTTGATTTTCAAGATCACTGATTACAAAGGACCCGAAATACCTTGTTTACGGATTAAGAGGAAGTGTAATAACATAAACACTGCCATTAACCAAGGTAAAACAAAAGTGTGAATGGTATAGAAACGGGTTAAGGTAGCTTGACCTACACTTGCACCACCTCTCAAAAGTTCTACCATTTGATCCCCAACGACGGGAATAGCCGCAGGTACACCAGATACAATTTTAACCGCCCAATAACCTACTTGATCCCAAGGTAAGGAGTAACCAGTTACACCGAAGGAAACGGTAATAACTGCCATTGTTACACCCACAATCCAAGTTAATTCACGAGGTTTTTTGAATCCACCAGTTAAGTAAACACGGAATACATGGAGGATTAACATCAATACCATCATACTGGCAGACCAACGATGGATCGATCGAATCAACCAACCGAAGTTAACTTCATTCATGATAAATTGAACAGAAGTGAAGGCTTCCGTAACGGTGGGTTTGTAGTAAAAAGTCATGGCAAACCCAGTGGCAAACTGAATTAAGAAGCAAGTTAGGGTAATTCCACCTAAGCAATAAAAAATATTGACGTGGGGGGGAACGTATTTGCTACTAATATCATCTGAAATCGCATCTACTTCGAGACGATCGTTAAACCATTTATAAACAGGAGAATCGGTTACTTGTTTAGTAAACATTAAGCCGTGAACTAGGAATTATTATGTACAGTGTTGTTAATTTTTAACCTGAATAAATCTCAGTTTTGCAAAGATTTCAGGTTATGTTAAGTCAAGGAAATTATATCATGACGTTGTAGCAAGACTAGACATTGATTCGATCGTCAATGATCAAATCCAATTCTGAGACTTCCTACATAAAATTTAACATATTTTGATCCATAACAGGGTGAAGATTAAAAGCTCACCAAAGAAATTAGTTTTGCTACAGCAGGTAATCATTCTCTAAATTTAAAATGGAATATGATCTAGTTTATTTTCGTCAATGCCCGAATCTTCCTCGTCAGAATTAACACCTTCTTCTCCATTATCCCCGGATTTGTAATCATTTAAGCTGACAACTTTATTTCGATCGTCCCCACCATTTAAAGGGTATATGTGAGAAATGATTAACTCTGTTGTTTTTTCTTTATATCCTTGTCTTTCTACCAAATCCATTTTTAAACGCCCAGTTAAGACAACTTGATTGCCTTCCACATATTTTTGTTCAATTTCTGTGGCTAAATTTCCCCAAGCAACCACTTTTAAATTAGAAGGGGGATTATTGGGGGAAAGATTATCAAACTCCACCATCATTTCTGTAACAGCTAATTGACTATCTTGAGTGTATCTTAATTGAGGACTACGAACTATTTTTGCCATTAACACACAACTATTCATAATTTTGATTTCCTACCTAATCATGAGGCAATTAATTATATTCATTTCTATTTTGCCACAATTTTGAGGAAATAGTAGTTTAAAAATACTAAGGGAGGTTAATAAAGAAAAAAATATCGATGAGGTCAATAAGAATACAGGAGGACAGGGCGATTATATTTTTATGTATTAGACTTCTCCAATAATTATTTTCATCCGATTGAAAATGACGATAAACTATGTTATTTTAACGATTTCAATATCTAAATTGATTTAATTTTTCATTTCTGGAGATGTCTATTATTTAACCTAATACCTGATGCCTGAAACCTGACACCAGCCCTCATCAAAAGACTCCCATGTGCAAACCCTAAATATGAGAAAAAAAGAATTAATATGAAGAAATGTAACATTTTTTTCTTTGTTCCTCACAATTGCACTGAAAATCAATCAGATAAAGCCTTAGACTCAAAGAATTACCACAAAAATCACGGGTTAAATGTAAAGAGTTATTACAAAAACCCTCATTTCCGTTTTATTTTTCTTATACTGACGATATAAGAAATAAATCTAATAGTTATTTCTACGGAGAGTTTATTAAAAATTTAAACTCGTTTATTGTCGTCAAAATCTTTAGGGAGTATCAAAAGCAATGCAAGTATCTCACGAAAACAGTTGGAGAAATAGTTATTTATTCGCCATGACTAAAAGTTTTCTCATCTGGACATTCACTCTAACGGTGTGCTTTTTGGTGGTGGGTTTTCCCTTAGTAGTCATTTTGATGACGGTGGGAGTCTTAGCCGCCATCGTCTTACAATCTATTTTACCTGCTAGTGCCATCGTCTTAGTATCGGGAGGAATTTTAGGAGTAACAACCGTTGCTATCATTATTTCTTCTTTGTTATTAACGATTAAAGGTATTCGCCCTGATGAAGTACAATGGTTAGGCTGGTTACATGACACTGATAAAGACAGAATTAATCAAAATTCGATTTATGCGTCTTGTCCTTTAACTTGTGGTATAGAAAACATTTAGTTTATATATGATTACTAAAAAAGAACACTGAATTAGAAATTGAATCTTCAAAATCTGTTCAGTGATTTTTTTATGGTATTTTTTTTATAAGCTAATGATGATCCCTTACTTATCTACCATTAATCTTTGGAATAATATTTTTAAAACTCCCCGAGTAGGATTCGAACCTACGACCAATCGGTTAACAGCCGACCGCTCTACCACTGAGCTATCGAGGATTGCTCACATTAAATTATTATAGCTAACTATAAAAAAAAAAGCAAGGGACATTTTATTTTTTTTACTGAGACTATCAATTTCTTTCTTTTCGATCTATGCTGATAGTTAACAAGTTTAGAGGTTGATCTATGTTAACTGATCATCGTTCCGTATCCCTTTCTTATCTTTCCACTAATTTAGAGATTCTTGTCCATTTGGATGCGATCGCAACATTATATCAAAGAGATCATAATCGGTTTCACATCGTCTTAAATAATGTGGAATTCAGTAAAATCACTGATGATACTAATTTTTATTTTCCCACAGAAAACCCGGAGGAAAACGGCAAAAATTTAATTTGGTTAGAAATATCTCCTTTCAGGGTGATAATGACTCAACAAAATAAAAATGGGGTGAATTATCGTCATTATTGGGAAAAAGGTATTTACGGTAAAAGTCGTTATTGGCTTAATGAAAATGGAGACGGTGATCAACAAAATGATAGTATTTATCTACGGAATTTTACTCGGAATCTGACTCTAAAAGGTTCGTCTAATCCTGAGTCATTGAGAATTGAGTATGAATTGTGGAGTAATCATCTAAATTTAGGTCATTATGTTTTACATCTTGAAGTTAACTAATTTTTTTGTATCTTTTGGGATAGTCAATGAAGTTAACAAAAAAAGGTTATTATGCGGTGAAGGCATTACTAGATTTGAGTCTTCAAGAACACGATCGAGCTGTGTCAGTAAGTGCGATCGCCACTCGTCAAAATTTACCTGCACCTTACTTAGAGAAAATATTAATTAAAATTCGTCATGCTGGTTTAATTAAGTCTATCAGAGGAATGCAGGGGGGTTATATATTAGCTTTACCGCCAGAGGAGATTTCTTTAGGGGATATTTTAACAGCAGTGGGAGATAAAATTGAGCCTTTATCGTCTCATCATTTGAATCGAAATTCGGCAGAGGATTGGGTAACAATGACTTTATGGAAACGTTTGAATCAAAAATTTCAAGAAGGGATTTTTAAGATCACTTTAGCAGATTTATATTATGATGCTCGTAGTCGTCAAGCCTCCCAAGGGGAAGATAACAATTTTATTATTTAATCTATTTTTATGACTATTTTAGTTACTGGTGGCGCAGGTTATATTGGTTCTCATACCGTTAAACTTTTAAAAAGTAAGGGTTATGATTTGCTGGTGTTTGATAATTTAGTCTATGGACACCAATATATCATCGATCGATTAGAAGTCGATTTTATTCAAGGAGATTTGATCGATCGAGCATTATTAGATAAAATTTTTCAAGAATATAAAATTGATGCCGTGATTCATTTTGCCGCCTATGCCTATGTCGGTGAATCCATGGAAAACCCTGCCAAATATTATCGTAACAATACCGTTGCCACTCTCAATTTATTGGAAGCGATGGAAAGTGCAGGAGTCAAAAATATTGTCTTTTCCTCCACCTGTGCCACTTACGGAATACCCAATGAAATTCCCATTACGGAAAGTCATCCCCAAAACCCCATTAACACCTATGGTTATACCAAATTAGTCGTAGAGAAGATGTTAGCAGATTTTCAACGCGCCTACGGTTGGGAATATGTGGCTTTTCGTTATTTTAATGCCGCAGGAGCTTCTGTGGATGGTTTAATAGGAGAAGATCATAATCCTGAGCCTCATTTAATACCGTTAGTGTTATATACCGCCTTAGGAAAACGGGATTCTGTATCTATTTTAGGAGATGATTATCCCACTCCAGACGGCACTTGTATTCGAGATTATATCCATGTGGAAGACTTAGCCCAAGCCCATTTATTAGGAGTAGAATACCTCTTGAAAGGTGGTAAAAGTGAAGTTTTTAATCTTGGTAATGGTAATGGTTTCTCTGTCAAAGAAGTCATTGAAAGTGCAAAAAAAGTCACCCAAAAAGATTTTACTGTAAAAATAGACGATCGTCGCCCCGGTGATCCACCTATGTTAGTGGGAAGTAGTGAAAAAGCTCGAAAAATTTTAGGTTGGCAACCTGAATACCCCGATATTGAAACTATTATTCGTCATGCTTGGCAATGGCATCAAAAGGAAAAAGATTAGGTGATATTGTTTTATGAATACATGGCGTTTTATCCCTTTGATGGAAGGTGACGGTAAGTTACAAATGATGATCGATCAGTGGCTACTAACACAACATCAAAAATACAATCATCCTCCTACCCTCAGATTTTATACATGGAATCCTCCAGCCATTTCTTTAGGCGTTAGCCAAAAACGCCATTTTCCTAGTCATTGGCACAATCTCACCTATGAAGGAAAACCTTTAGACTTGGTGAAACGTCCTAGTGGTGGGAGAGGAGTACTGCATCAAGGGGATTTAACTTATATGGTAGTAACATCCCATTTAGACGGAAATTTAGATACAGTATATCGGCAAATATGCCAATTTTTAATTTTAGGATGGCAAAAATTAGGGGTAAATTTAGATTTTGGACAACCTGAAAGCAAATATCTACAATCCGCTAATTGCTTCAAATTAGCTACTAATGCGGATTTGGTCGATCGACAGGGGAATAAGTTTATCGGTAGTGCGCAACTCAAAAAGGGTAAATTTACCCTGCAACACGGTTCAATGTTATTAAAACCCGATTTAAAGCTATTTCAACAAGTTTTTAATACTACCCCTCCCTCTCCTGTCTTACCTTTGATGTCTTTAAGTTCGATCGTCTCCGCCTTAACCGAAGCCGCCGCCGAATGTTTTAATTGTAACTTTGAAACACAACCATTATCACAGAAAGAATTAAAAGATATAAAGAATTTAATAATTTAGTTAATAAACATCGATCGTTTTCTTTTGTCTAACTCAGGTTACGGTAAGTTAGCATTATAATAGAATTTTAAAGTTTTGTAAGTAAAATTAGATACTATGTCAGTATTGGCGGCTATAGCAGTTTTAGGTTTATTAATAGTAGTTCACGAATTAGGACATTTTGGAGCGGCTCGATTACAAGGTATTCGAGTTAGTAAGTTTTCCATCGGTTTTGGGCCAGTTTTAGCTAAATATGATGGTAAAGAAACAGAGTACGCTCTGAGAGCTTTTCCTTTAGGGGGTTATGTGGGTTTTCCTGATGATGATCCTGATAGTAATATATCTTTAGATGATCCTGATTTACTGCGTAATCGCCCTGTATTCGATCGAGCCATCGTTATCAGTGCTGGAGTTATCGCTAATCTAATTTTTGCTTATTTCCTTTTAGTAGGTCAAGCAACCACTGTCGGCATACAAGATATAAATTATCAAGCAGGGGTTTTAATTCCCGAAATTATCACCGAAGTTAACTCTCCAGCCGTAACGGCAGGATTACAAGGTGGGGATGTGATATTAGCTATCAACAATCAAACTTTACCCGCCGAAGAAACTGCCTTAGAAACCTTAAGAAAAACCATTCAAGACTCTCCCAATCAGATTTTACAATTTACCGTCAAAAGAGGAGACGACACTTTTATTTTACCGATTACCCCAGAATTAACAGACAATGGTAAGGGAAAAATCGGAGTCATGTTAGCACCCAACGGAGAATTTATTAAGCGCCGTCCCCGTGATATTATAGAAGCCTTTACGGTAGGCGCACAACAATTTGAACGTTATACAAAACTGACTATTCAAGGTTTCGCTCAATTAATAACTAACTTTCAAGATAACGTTAAACAAGTAGCTGGTCCTGTTGCGATCGTAGCGGTAGGTGCAGAATTAGCAAAAAACGACTTAGGAAACCTATTTCAATTTGGTGCATTAATTAGCATCAACTTAGCCATTATCAACATTTTACCCCTTCCTGCCCTAGATGGAGGACAACTAGCCTTTCTAGCCGTAGAAGGAATAATGGGGAAACCCTTACCCAATAAATTGCAAGAAGGAATTATGCAAACTGGCTTAGTCTTGCTATTAGGTTTAGGCATCTTCTTAATATTAAGAGATACTGCCAACTTAGCTTTTGTGCAACAATTATTACCGCAATAAAATCAGTTCAAGATAAAATTATCAGGTTTTGGTATTAGAGTGTTGGGGTGTTGGAGAGATTGGGAATTATCCAAAAAGGGTTAAAACCATTATTACAAAAAAACGAATCACAAAGAAATCTACACTTATTCCTGAAGACAAATTCCCTGAAATTTATTTCTTGACGGTTTTTGAGTATAATATAAATCAAAGAATCAACATACTGAAGGAGAACAAGCAATGTTAGCTTACTTTCTCGCCATCGTTATGGCTATGATTAGTCTAACACTATATCTTAACGCTTTTATTAGTCCCAAAATTCATCGGCAAGATGATTTTCTTTGGAGTGGACTAGGTTTGTTTTATGCTTTAACTCTCTGGATATGTGCAGGAAAAATTACAGGAGCGGTATTATTAGGACAATTAGCAGTAGTATCTTTGGCGATCGCATTTATCTGGGAAAATCGACAAATTAGAAAATTAATCATTGCTGATACGGAATCGAATAATGGGTTAGAAGGTTTTTCTCTTTTAAGTTTCATTCTCACTTCTTTTAATAAAATCTCTCAATTAGCGAAAAAGAAAACCCCAGTTGTTACGAGAAAAACTTCTACTAAAACCGATGAAAAAACGCCTGAAATAGAAGAAAAAAATCTTGAAATAAAAGAGAATTTAGAAGTCGAATCTGAAAAAAATCAACCATTCCCAAAGGAAATAATCGAGAAAAAAGTAACCGTAGAAATTAACACCGAAAAGCCATTACAGGAAGACACTCAAACCGTTGAAAGTGTTATTGAAGAAGTTATCCAAGAAGAAATAGAAGTTGACTTAAACGAAGTTTCACCCTCAGAAAATAATCTTGATGATGATTTTGATATAGATTCTTTAGGATTATCTCAATCTACAGATAATATTAGTAATGAATCAGAAAAATCTAAAAGTAATATTTTTAGTAAATTGATGAGATTTTTCCGTAAGTCTTCTCCAGAAAATAGGAATGAAAAAGAAACTTCTCCATCTGTTATAGAAACCAACGAATCAGAAATTGAGCCTGAAATTGATCTTAATATTAGCGCCACAGAAGTAGAAACAGCTATTGAGAATTTAGATTTAGTGGATTCTAATAGTGATAGTGAAGAAGTTGAGAAAATAACAGAGGAAAATGATTTAACGAAAGACTCTCTTAAGGAAGAAGAAATTATCGAGTCGATTACTGATGAGATAGAAACAGAAACTATTGAGTCGATTGCTGACGATGTAGAAACAGAAACTGTTGAGTCGATTACTGATGATGTAGAAACAGAAACTGTTGAGTCGATTACTGATGATGTAGAAACAGAAACTGTTGAGTCGATTACTGATGAGATAGAAACAGAAACTATTGAGTCGATTGCTGATGATGTAGAAACAGAAACTGTTGAGTCGATTGCTGATGATGTAGAAACAGAAACTGTTGAGTCGATTGCTGATGATGTAGAAACAGAAACTGTTGAGTCGATTGCTGACGATGTAGAAACAGAAGCAGAAAATAATCCACAGAATACAATTGCAACTGAGGATAGCTCGATCGAGCAGCGCCACTTCGTGATCGAACCTTCCTCAGCCCCAGACTCTGATAATGTAAAATGAGTTTAAAAGCGTTATTTTTGATACTTTAGGAAACCGCAGGAAAAATTATACTTTCCACCAGTTCGATCGAACTTTCTAAATTATCATTAATAACCTGATAATCAAACTCATCACTAACGGCTAATTCTTCCCTTGCTTTAGCCAAACGTTTAATAATAACTTCCTCGGCATCTGTAGCTCTTCCCCTCAATCTTTGCTCTAAAATATCTAAAGAAGGGGGTAAAATAAAAATGCTCGTAGCTAAAGGGAAACTATCTTTAATCAATCTTGCTCCTAAAACTTCAATTTCTAAGATAATAATTTTACCCTGATTAATTTGCTCTAACACAGGTTGACGAGGAGTGCCATAATAGTTTCCAGCATACTCAGCCCATTCTAACAGTTGATGATCATTAATCATTTGTTCAAATTCATCACGAGACAAAAAATAATAATCCTTTTTATCAACTTCTCCCTGACGAGGCACACGAGTTGTCGCAGATATAGACACAAAAATCTGAGAATATTTAGACAGTAAAGCCTTAACTATTGTACCCTTACCTACTCCACTAGGTCCGGTGATGACAACCAATTTTCCCTCTTGAGTCATTATTTTCTATGTTGCTAAAAATACGATCGATATTTAATTTTTATCACAAAATCGATCGATCAATTCCTGACGAGATAAATTTAAGAGAAAAGGTATCACTTTCAAATATGATAATTTTATTAATAAAGGAGGGATAATACCTTAATGAACAATTTTGATATAGTTATATTATCCAACGGACCGGGAGAAATTACCACATGGGTTTTACCTGTTGTTAAGCAAATTAGAGCTAAATTAAATCATCTTCATAATAATATTAGAATCTCTTTAATTTTATCTCCTTGCCCTCACGCTACGGGAAATGAAGTTAATATTGCAACTTCATGGCAAGAGATTAATCGTATTCAATCACCCGATGATTTTTTTAGTTTTTTTTTATGGGGAAAAACTGCGGATAATTGGCATTGGCATTCTCAAGGTTTAGTTATTTTTTTAGGTGGAGATCAATTTTTTACTTTAACCATTGCTAAAAGACTTGGTTTTCAAAGTTTAATTTATGCAGAATGGGATGCTCGTTGGTATCGCTATATTGATTATTTTGCAGTCATGAATCAAGCTATTATTGATAAAATACCTTCTTCATTTCATCATAAATGTACTATTGTGGGAGATTTAATGGCTGATGTGAGTATTTTAAAATCAGACAATAATCAAATTAATAATAATATTAAAATAGGACTGTTACCCGGTTCAAAATCTAGTAAATTAACTCAAGGTGTGCCTTTTTTAAGTTCGATCGTACAGTATATTATAAATATTTCATCTGAACAAAACTTATTCAATATTGACTTTATTCTTCCTCTTGCACCCACCATAACTCCAGAAAATTTAGCTTACTATGGTAATAAAAATAATAACCCTTTAATTGATAAATTAGGTAATGTAACAGTGCAATTAATAGAAGAAAAAAAACAACTTTATCTGCTAACATCTGGAGGAGTTAAAATAAAATTAATTACTGATTTTCCCGCCTATGAAGAATTAGTTAATTGTGATCTTTGTTTAACTACTGTGGGAGCAAATACTGCTCAATTAGGAGCTTTAGGAATACCGATGATAGTTTTAATTCCTTTATATCAATTAGAGGCAATGAAATCATGGGATGGTTTACCCGGAATCTTGGCTAATTTACCCATACTAGGAGATTTCTTTGCTAAGTTAATTAACTCGATCGTACTCAAATTTACCAAAAAAAATAAAAAACTTTATGCTTGGCCTAATCTATGGGCAAAAAAAGAAATTGTACCCGAATTAATCGGTTATTTAACTGTAGAAGAAGTGGGAAATTTAGTTTTAGATTTCTTAAAAAATCCCACAAAATTAACAATCATGAAAGATAATTTACAAAAAGTTAGAGGCACTTCTGGAGCAAGTATCAAAATAGCTGAAATAGTCGAAACAATAATTTTAAAATAGCATTACTCCATCATAAAAAATTTTTTGCTCTACTGAGCTTAGTTTTACTGGTTCATGATATTCTAATTAAGGCTTATTGATAAGTGTCTTCAGGAAATCATCATTAATGGAACAAGATTTAGTACAAAACACTGTGACAACCTTCTCTATTACAGAAATTCAAGAATTATTACCCCATCGTTATCCTTTTGCTTTGCTCGATCGAATTATTGATTATACAGAAGGACAAAAGGCTACAGGCATTAAAAATGTCACCATCAATGAACCTTTCTTTCCTGGGCATATCCCTAATAAGCCCATAATGCCGGGGGTTTTACAATTAGAAGCCCTAGCACAAGTAGGGGGAGTGATTTTAACTCTTTTACCCGGCATGAAAGGCAAGTTTTTCGCCTATGCTGGGGTAGATAAAGCCCGTTTTCGTCGCCCCGTTATCCCCGGTGATCAATTAGTGATGACAGTTGAGTTACTGTCTTTTAAACGTAATCGTATTGCTAAAATGCAAGGAAAAGGTTTGGTTGATGGACAATTAGCGGTAGAAGCAGAAATGTTATTTTCTCTTTTCGATTAATTTTTCTCCCTCAAATGAGATAAATTTTAAAATCAATTATGGTAATGATCAGATTTTTTGTTTATCCTCGTTACTAATTTCATCAAATATATATAATTTATTTTACGAATCGTGATACATCCCACTGCTATTATTGATCCCAAAGCTGAATTACATCCTACCGTCGAAATTGCTCCCAATGTCGTTATTGGTGCCGATGTCAAAATTGGTGCTAATACCATTATCGGTGCTAATGTGGTGATTTCTGGACCTATTGAAATTGGTTGTGATAATCAGATTTTTCCCGGTGCTGCCCTCGGTTTTGCCCCTCAAGATTTAAAATATAAAGGTGGAAAAAGTTTTGTTAAAATTGGCGATCGCAATATTATTCGAGAATATGTCACCATTAACCGCGCCACAGGAGAAGGAGAGGAAACGATTATCGGCAATGACAATCTCTTAATGGCTTATGTCCATGTTGCCCATAATTGTATCTTAGGTAATGGCATTGTGATTGCTAATTCCGTCGCTCTAGCGGGTCATGTGGAGGTAGAATCAAAAGCAGTGATAGGCGGTATGTTAGGGGTTCATCAATTCGTAAAAATTGGTAAAATGGCTATGCTAGGCGGTATGAGTAGGATCGATCGAGATGTACCCCCTTATATGTTAGTCGAAGGCAACCCTTCCCATGTTCGATCTCTCAATTTAGTTGCCCTCAAAAGAAATAAATTCGATACTGAAGATATTTCCTTGATGAAA